>DATFWU010000200.1:0-6904 GCA_035259005.1 Candidatus Eiseniibacteriota bacterium | reverse complement strand
CGCGGCCCTGATCGTCCTCGCCCTGCTGGCGACCCGCGATACGCGCCCGCGAGGCGCCCCTCGGCCGATGATCTGGGTCTGGGCTTGGGAAGGTTACGACGATCTCCGTTTCCTCGATCCACACCAAGCCGGGGTCGCGTTCCTGGCCGCGACGGTTCGCCTCGATTCGACGGGCGTGCGGTGGACCGGTCGCGGCCAAGGCCTGCGACTTCCGCCCGGCATCCGGCGCATGGCGGTGGTCCGCGTCGAGAGTGCGACTGCCATCGACGAGCGCTTCCGCCGCGAAGTCGCCGAGCACCTGGTGGAGATCGCGCGATTCGAGGCCAACGCCGGACTACAGATCGACTGGGACGCACCGCGCTCCCTTCGGCCCACCTACCGCGCCCTTCTCCGCGATGTACGCGCCGCTCTTCCCGACACGCTTCCTCTTTCCGTCACCGCGCTGGCTTCCTGGTGCACGGGCGATTGCTGGCTCGAAGGCGTTCCGTTCGATGAGGTCGTGCCCATGGTGTTTCGCATGGGCGCCGACGAGCGTCGCGTGCGCTATGATCTCGCGCGGCGCGGCGAGTTCCTCTGCCGCGCGTGCCGCGAAGCGGTGGGCTTGAGCACCGACGAGGGCGAATGGCCGAGACTGAGCGAGCGCCGCGTGTATCTCTTCCATCCCGGACCGTGGACCAGCGCCGTCTACGATCGGGCGCTCGCGCGGCTGCGGAACACTCGATCCCGATGAGATCTCGCGCCGCGGTCCTTATGCTTGCATTCGGAGTGCTCGCGGCCGCCGTGCTTCCGGCTCGCTCGTGCGGGCCCGACTTGCCCGAGGCCATTTTCGTTGCCCCCCGGGTGCCGGACGATCCGCGGGCCTTCGGCTCGGGGCAGATCGGCATTCCGCTTCCCACCTACTATCAGCGCTATCTCTATCTCGCTTACCGCGCGCTGAGCGGTCAGGCGCTCGCCGGAAACGATCTCGACGCGGCGCTTGCCGTCCCCGCCAGCTCGTATGGCGAAGACCAGCCTTGGTACACGCGCTGGCGGTCGGTGCGCGACTCGCTCGGACTCGGGGGACACCGGGACTACGTGTCGCTCGCTTGCGCGCGCCAGCGGGGAGAAGTGTTCTACTTCTACCCGAATTACTACGACGACGCGTTTCGAGCCGCGACCCAGACCCTTCTCGATCGCGTGAAACGCCAAGGCGGCGTCGATGCCTCCGTGCGCGACTGGATGGAGGCCCAGGACGCCGTGTTCTACGCCTGCGCCTACGAATCTTCTTCGGTCCCCACCGCCGTGCCCTCGGGATCGCCCGATTGGTTGGCCAAGGACCGCGCGTACCAAGTCGCCTCCTGGGACTTCTACTCGGGCCGGTTCGATGAGGCGAACACCGCCTTTGGCGCCATCGGTCAGGATCGGGCGTCGCCCTGGCACGATTGGGGCGCCTATCTCGCCGCGCGCGCGATGGTGCGCAAGGGGACGGTGACTCCCGATCTCCGCGTTCCCAATCGAGAGGCGCTCGCGCAAGCCGAGAAACAGCTCGAAGCCGTTCTCGCCGATCCTTCGCTCGCCGACCGCCACGGATCAGCGCAACGGCTACTCTCGTTCGTGCGCCTGCGGCTCGATCCGGCGAAGCGCCTGGCCGAAGTCTGCCAAGCGCTGGTCCAGCCTCACTTGAGTGCCGATGCATCGCAGCAAGTGTTCGACCTGACAGCGCTCCTCGATCGATTCGAGCCGGCGCAAGTCGACTCTCTGGCCAAGACCAATCGCGACGACGAGCTGGCCGACTGGATCCTTACGTTTCAATCGACGAACTACACCCATGCTCTCGAGCGCTGGCGCGCGACCAAGAGCGTGTCCTGGCTCGTCGCGGCGCTGAGCAGCGCGAGCAACGCGCCGGCAGATCTCATGAATGCTGCGGCAAAGGTTCCGGCCGGGGATCCAGGCTATGCGGCGGCGCAGTTCCATCGCGCTCGCCTCCTTTCCGCCGCCGGGAAGGACGAAGAGGCCCGTCACCTTCTCGATGAGCTCGCCCGCGCGAAGGTCCCTCCCTCCGCGCTCAACCTGACATCGGCGCTCCGCATGCGGCTGGCGCGCAACTTCGACGAGTTCTTGGCGAACGCGGGGCGCGTCCCGACCCAGATCACGGGCTACGATTTCAACGGCAACACGCTCACCCCGTCTGGCGTCCTCCTCGACCACGACGCCGGCTATCTGCTGAACCGTTGGGCCCCGACTTCGTCGATCGCCCGCGCGGCGAGCGCCAAGTCCGATTCGGCGCTTCGTTACACGCTGTCGATCGCGGCCTGGACGCGAGCCGCCGTTCTGGACGATGACGCGACCGTGTCCCGACTCTCCGCGTCCCTGGCCGAGCAAGCTCCGGCGCTCGTGCCCTACGTGCGCGCCGTCAGCGAAGCCAAGGACGCCGACTCACGTCGCTTCGAAACCACATGGCTCCTGTTGCACGCGCCGGGCATGAGCCCCTGGGTGCGCTGGGGAGTCGGACGAACCGCGGCCCCCCCGGGGCGCGACATCTTCCGCGACAACTGGTGGCCGGTCGAAAGCGCCCATCAGCGTGCGTGGTTCCTCGGGGACATGGATTCGAAGGGAGATGTGGGCGAGGCGTGGACGAATCCCCAGGGCTGGGACGGCAAGCTCGCGCAAGCGATCTTCAGCCCGGAGGAGCAGAAGCGAGCCGAGGCAGAGCGCGCTGCGCTCACCGAGGCCGGCCCCGGCGCCAACTACGTGTGCGCCCAGACGCTCGCTTGGGCCGAGAGCCATCCTGCCGATCCGCGCCTTCCCGAAGCGCTTCATCTCTGTGTGCAAGCGACGCGCTATGGGTACACGGACGATCGGACGACCGATTGGTCGCGCAAGGCGTTCACTTTCCTGCATCGCCGCTTCCCCGGGAATGCTTGGACGGCGAAAACAAAATATTGGTATTGAGCCAGCCCTCTCCAAGAGCTGGAATCAGTAGCCATACGCAGAGTGGAACGAAGCGTCGCCCTCGATTCGGGCGACCGTTCTTTCTTGAAGTGGCCCTTATCGTCCTCAAGAGAGGTTTATGCATTACAAAGATTGACTTTATCGACCTTTGACCCAAGAATTCGATTTCGTCCCGATTGACTTGCGCCCTTGGCCCGGGGAATTGCTGCCGCATGAAGCGAAAGACCTTCGATCACGACCTGTCAGCGACCAGCCAAGAGACCCGGATCGATGACGTAGCGAGACAACTCCGAGAAGCCCTTCGTCCCGTGCTGCGCGCGGCCGCGGGAGAAGACCCCCGCCCCATGAAGCTCGCGCGCGCCATCGACATCGACAAGAGCTTGGCCAGTGTGCTGGTGCGCGCGGTGAACGCCAAGAGCGACCGCGACCTCCTGCACATCGTCCCTTCTCCCACGGGGCTTCGCATCCTCTCCCAAAGAGCCAAGGGCGTAGCTTCGCGCACGGCCACGGCGCGTCTCGATGCCGCGACCGAGCGCTTCCGCAAGCTGCTCGATTCGACGCCGGGCGGCCGCGCGGCTCTCGACGCGCGCATCGCCGAGACCTCGCGCGAGCTGGGCTGGAAGCGCGAGCACACGTCGAAGCAGGCCACGTTCAAGTCGATGTCGTTTCTGCTCGGCTACTACTGCGATCTCATGTCGTCCACGCTCCTGCTCGTTTCCTCGAAGGAACCGGGCATGGCCGATTCGATCGAGATCACGCGCCGCGTCGGCGTGCGTCGCATGCGCTCGACGGCCACGATTCCGCTCTTCAGCTTCTCCCATTGGGCGGGCGACGAGCCGTATCGCGTAGGACCCGTGGTGCCGGATCCCGCCGGCCCCAGTCCTTCGAATGTGCTGCTCCCCGATTTCTGCACGAACCCCATGCCCACGGTCGAGGTGATCCCCGAGGGCTCGAGCTTCGCCGTCGTTCTTCCCGGAACGCACGGTGCGGAGTCGGCGATGGATTTCGCCTGGGCGTTCCGTCATGACCGCTGTCATCGCTTCGACCAGGAGGGGGCAGTGCAGGTTCTTCATGCCTACTTCCTGCACATGCCCACGCGGCGGGTGGTGCGTGACCTGTTCATCGAGGAGTCGATGTGCGAAGGGATCCTGCCGCTCGTGACGTGGGCGCTCCCCGGCACGCGACAGCACGAGAACCCACCGCAAAACGGCGTGTCCAACTACTACGCTCGCGTGGAGCTGGACGCCCAATACGAAGCGCTCGGCGATTCGAAGGGTGCCTCGGCGATCCCCGGCATGACCGGCCAGGAGCGAATGATTCAGGGCGTCCTCGAGCGCGCCGGCTACGGGAAATCAAGATTTCGCGGCTGGCGCTGCTCCCTCGACTATCCAGTCCCGCTGCTCGACATGTTCGTCTGGCTGAAGCGCCCCTGAGAGCCGTCTCCGAGGGCCCGGTCGGGCCCCGAAGGCATCACGAGGATCGCTTTGCCTTCTTTCACAGAAACTCTTGACGTCTTCTCCAATTCTGTGACAGAATACTCATCGCGAATTGGCGCGCGCCCTGCTGCTCCCTTCCAGCAGAAAACGGTGACGCATCCCCAGCGCAATCACCCGGCTTCACCGGGGGCCGCGCCAATGCATCTTGGAAACACCGCGTCCGGCCTCCGCTGCTCGTGCACGGCGAGCGGTGAGCCGGTCGCAAGGGGGAACGTCGCCGCCGATGCCGGGGAGCCGACGTAGACCAAGACGCCCACCTGACCCTCCGAGGTGGGCGTTCCCTTTTTCCGATCCCACCGCGTCTGTGCCTACTATCGGGTATGGCACCGCGCACCAAGGCAGCTCGCCAACCCATCTCCGATGCGCTGCAGGCCGTGGACGGCCGCGAGGTGCGTCTCACCAATCTGAGCAAGGTCTTCTGGCCCCACCTCGGCATCACCAAGCGCGACCTTCTGCAGTACTACGCCGACATCTCCTCCTATTTGCTGCCGCACCTCGCCGATCGCGCCATGGTGATGAAGCGTTATCCCAACGGCGCGGCGGGCGACTTCTTCTTCATGAAGCGCGCCCCGTCACCGCGGCCGGACTGGATCCAGACCTGTAGGATCCGGCACGGCTCGGGCAACGTGATCGACTTTCCCATCGTCCAGGATCGCGCCTCTTTGCTCTGGCTCGTGAACCTGGGCTGCATCGATCTCAATCCGTGGTACGCCCGCTGCGATGACGTGAACCGCCCCGACTTCCTGCACTTCGACCTCGATCCCGTGCCACACGCGAGGTTCGACCGCGTGCTCGAAGCAGCTCTGCTCGTGCGCCGCGGGCTGGATGGGCTCGGCATGCCCTCGTATGCGAAGACAACCGGATCCAAGGGGATCCATGTCTATGTCCCCATCGTGCGCGGTCCGACGCAGAAGGAAGTGTGGTCGTTCGCCAAGCGCTTCGCCTTCGCGCTGACGGCGCAGCGCCCGAAGCTGCTCACCGCCGAGTATCGGGTCGCCAAGCGGCCGTCGAATCGCGTGCTCGTCGATTACAACCAGAACGCCTGGGGACGCACGCTGGCTTCGGTGTATTCGGTGCGCCCGCATCCCAAGGCTGCGGTGTCGACGCCCGTGACCTGGGAAGAAGTCGAAAGCGGCGTGCGCATGGAAGACTTTCGCATCGACAACGTGCGGGAGCGCGTGTCCAAGCTCGGCGACTTGTGGAAGCCTCTGCTCGCGAAGCGCGGGCGCGTGCGACTGCCCGTATGACTCTTCCCTTGCGCCGCCCCTATCCGCCGATGGAAGCACTCTCGGTGGACAAGATCCCGACCGGCGGCGACTGGCAGTACGAGCCCAAGTGGGACGGCTTCCGCTGCTTGGCGTTTCGCGATGGCGCGCGCGTGGAGCTGCAGTCGAAGGCGGGTGAATCGCTCACCCGCTATTTTCCGGAGCTGGTCGAAGCCCTGGGCGCGGTGGCCGCAGATCGCTTCGTGATCGACGGCGAGATCGTCATCCCCGAGGGAAGCGGGATCTCGTTCGACGCCTTACTCCTGCGTATCCATCCGGCCGAGAGCCGGGTCAAGAAGCTCGCCGCCGAAACGCCGGCGCGTCTCGTCGTGTTCGACCTTCTCGTGGACGAAAGGGGACGCTCGCTGGTCACCGAGCCTGTGGAAGTGCGCCGTCCGCGTCTCGAAGCCTTCGCGAAGCGCTATCTCAAATCGAGCACCTTCGCTCTCTCCCCTGCTTCAACGGATCTGGCAACAGCCAAGCGCTGGTTCGATGCCAGCGGCGGCGCCCTCGACGGAATCGTCGCGAAACGGCTGGGCGTGCCTTACGGATCGGGTCACCGCCACGCCATGCTGAAGATCAAGCAGCACCGCACAGTCGATTGCGTAGTCGGCGGTTTTCGCTACGCATCGAAGGGCAAGATCGTCGGCTCGCTCTTACTCGGCCTCTACGACGACGAGGGGGTGCTCCATCACGTCGGCTTCACCTCGAGCCTCGGCCACCAAGCTTTCCGCGCACTCACACCCGAGCTGGAAAAGCTCGTCAAGCCGCCCGGCTTCACCGGGCGCGCCCCGGGTGGCCCGAGCCGCTGGAGCACCGAGCGCTCGGGCGAGTGGGAACCGCTCTCGCCCAAGCTCGTCGCCGAAGTGACCTACGACCACTTCACCGGCGGTCGCTTCCGCCACGGCACCAAGTTCCTGCGCTTCCGCCCCGACAAGAAGCCGGGCCAATGCACGCTCGATCAGGTGGAAAAGAAGGCGGGCTCGATGCTGAAGCTCTTGGGCGGGACGAAGAAGAGAGCGACGACACGTCGCCCGCGCTGAATCAATTGGCGGAGGGAGTAGGATTCGAACCTACGGGGCCTTTCGACCCTGCGGTTTTCAAGACCGCCGCCTTCAACCGCTCGGCCATCCCTCCGCGCTTTGCTGCGCAACACCTTAGCGGAGTTTGATGGGCTTAGGAAACGGTCCTAGCTACAAATCTAGCTACAAA
>DATFWU010000199.1:0-13699 GCA_035259005.1 Candidatus Eiseniibacteriota bacterium | reverse complement strand
AGAGCTGGAGCACGCGGCGCCGGCCGCCACGGCCGCGCAGCGTAGCCGCCGCGAGCCGCGCCCGCCAAACGAAGAGCCCGGGAAGAGCCACGTGGCGGCGTTTCAGGAAATGGAATCGAGAGCGCCGAGATCGAGCGGCTCGACCGTCTCCTCGAGGAATTCCTCGATCACGCGGTCCTCGCCGCCGCGCGTGAGCGTGACGAACGCCTCCTCGAGGGAGCGGGCGCTGGGGACGCTCTGGCGCAGCTCGTCGAGCGTGCCATGGGCGACGAGCTTGCCCTGATCGAGGATGGCCACGCGGTCGCAGAGCTTCTCGGCCACTTCGAGCACCTGGGTCGAGAAGAAGACGGTGCGGCCGCGGCTCACCAGTCCGCGCAGGAGCTGCTTGATGCGCCGCGAGCTCGCGGGATCGAGGCCCGAGGTCGGCTCGTCGAGAATGAGCACCGGCGGATCGTGCAGGAGCGCGCCGGCGAGTGCGGTCTTCTGGCGCATGCCGTGCGAGTAGGCCTCGACCAGCGTGTCGGCGGCGTGGTCCAGCTCGAGCAGCTTGAGCAGCTTCTCGCCGCGCGCGCTCGCCGCCTCCTCGGGCACCCGATAGAGCGCACCCATGAACTCCAGGAACTCGCGCGCCGTGAGCTTGTCGTAGAGAAACGGCACGTCGGCCACGTAGCCGAAGAGGGCTTTGGCCTCGAGCGGCTGGGTGACGATCGAGTGCGGGCCCAGGAACGCGTCGCCCGCCGTCGGCTTCAAGAGCCCGGTCAAGAGCTTGATCGTGGTCGTCTTGCCGGCGCCATTGGGACCGAGGAACCCGAAGAGCGTGCCGCGCGGCACCTCGAGTGTGAGATCGTCGAGTGCGGTGAGCTGCCCGTAGCGCTTCGTGAGACCGACGAGACGGATCATGGTCGCAGTGTTGTGGCTCTCAGCGCGGTCGTCAATGGCGCCTCGTCCGTGCGGCCTCGTCAACGACGCCGCGCCCACAGGCTCGCGAGCGCCGGCCCACCTGGGGGATCGCTCTCCCGGCTCAACAGGATCTCGAGCCCGAGCGCGCCGAAGTGCCGGGCCAGCTCGCCTGGCGCCACGAGATGGTCGGGATGCGCGGGCTTGCCGTGGCGGCGCTGCGCCTCGGTGAAGGTCTCGTAGACCAGATGCCCGCCCGGGCGGAGCGCGGCGGCGAGGGCTGGCAAGAGCGGCCGCCACAAGAAGCGGACGCACACCACGAGGTCGAGCGTGGCGGCGCCAAACGGCCACGCCTTTTCGAGATCGGCACGCACCCAGAGTGGCACCTCGAGTGAGGGCACGGAGCGGCGCGCCGTCTCGGCCAGATCGCGCGCCTTCTCGAGCGCGTCGGGAAGCAGGTCCACGCCCACGGTCTCGAATCCGGCTAGTGCGAGATAGGTGGCGTCCCGGCCCGAGCCGCAGGCGACGTCGACGGCGCGGCCGCTCACGGGAGCGCGCCGGTCGCTCAGCACCTCGGCGAGAAAGGTCGTGGGCTCCCACAGCCGAACCCGCGCCTCGCCGCCCACCCACGGCGAATCGACCGAATGTCGCGGCGCGGCTCCCGGCGCCATGGCCGGATGGGGCTCGGCCTTCGCGAATCCGCGCGCGCGCAAGAGCTCGAGCGCCGGTGCCATCTCCTGGTCGTCGCCGAAGACCCACAGCCGGCGCGCGCGCGGAGGAAGCAGATGGAGGGAAGTCGCGAGCTCGTCGAGCGGACAGCTGAAGGCCGTGGCGAAGTGTCCCACTTGGAACTCGCGCGCCGGGCGGACGTCGAGCGTATCGCCCGCGGGAAGTCGCCCGGTCGAGAGCGGTTGATCGGTCAAGCGCTCGCCACCGCTCCTTCGGCGACGGCTTGCGCGCGCTCGTCCGAGGCCACGAGGTCGCAAGTGGCGCGCAGCGTGCAACGCTCGGTGGGACAGATCCAGCCCGCGGCCACGGTCGCCCCACTCGCTTTCGTGAGCTGAATGGCGCGCGCGGCCCCGGGCGGCACCGCGCCTCCGGTGCGCGAGCGCTCCCCGTAGCGGCTGGCCAGAGCAGCCATCGTGTCGCGGCAGCCGCGCACCTGGAACTGGCGCGCCTGCGCCGTGCTGAAGCCAAGGCGGTCGTCGAGCGAGAAGATCCAGGGCAGATCCCAGGTCGGATAGACGCGCGTCACGTCGATGCGGACGAGACGCTCTTCCTCCACATGGAGGACTCCCGCCGCCGGCACGTCGCCGGCTTCGATGCCGCTTTCGCGCGAGAAGAGCTCGGCCCAGCTTTCGCTTCGCACGCCGCCCGCCGGCACGGCGGCGCGGGCGGCCGCGGCGGGAGCCGGCTTTCGGCTGGCTTCGAGCTCCTCCTCGGCCCAGCCCTTTTCGGCGAGCAGGCGGTCGATCTTCTCCGCCGTCTGCACGTCGTCTTCGACGCGGCCCTCGGCCTGCAGGCGGAGCGCGCGCAGTCCCAGCGCCGGGCCTTGCAGGCGCTCGGCCTTGGCGGCGGCGAGATAGCGCTTGCGCGCACGCGGCGAGAGCAAGACCACGAGCATTTGGTGCGCGTCGGGCACGGCGCTCGGGTTCGCGTCCGCGTCGGCATCGGCGTCGGCCTCGCGCAGGGCGCGCAGCGCGGTCGACAGCGGTGTGTTGTCCAGGATCCCGCCGTCGATGTAGCGATCGGCGTACGGTGCTTCACCGGGAACTGGAATCTGCGGCCAGCCGCGCGTCTCGACGAGGAGGAAGAGCGAGGGCACCGAAACCCGGTTCCACGCCGCACGCGCGCCGTAGAACTCGGCCCGGATCTTCTCGAGCAGGCGCGCTTCCCCGCCCGCGCGCGTCAGGTTGGCGTCTTCCTCGGTCAAGCGCTCGATCAGGGACATGAGCCACACGTACTGCTGCTTCGACGCGGGGCCGAAGACGCGCTTGAGCTCCTTCTTGGCCAGCGAGCGATCGCGGGCGCGGGCGTAGAGCGAGCGGTTCTCCTCGGTCACGTAGATGGCGTCGGCGCGCACCGCGGGGAAGGCGCCCGGAAACGCGCTCGAGGCGAGCGCCGCCTCGACGGCGCGCGGATCGCCGATCACGCGCAGCCCGCGGTCGAAGCCGGGGCGGTCCATGTCGCGCGGCTCGAGGAACTCGGAGATCTCGGTGCGTCCGGTGCGCACGTTGGTGCGCGTGAGGCGCACGTCGAGTCCGGCCTTGCGATATTCCGAGAGCCGCCGGTGGGCGGGCACGACGAGCCCTAGGGCATGGCGCAGTCCGCGGTCGCCAAATAAGGAAGGAAGAAAACCGCCGAGCCGGAGGCCCAGTCGCGCCAGGCGCGCGAACCCCGAAGTCGCTTCGGTGGTTCTCGTCTGCTCGCCCCGGCGCCCGCCCCACACGCGCTTGCGCAGAATGGAAGGAAGGTCGAGCCAGACGCCGAGCGCGAGCGCCCCCGCGCCCACCGCCAGCAATCCGAGCAGGAAGCCCGCGATGCGCTCGAGGATGGCGAGCCACGGCTTGACCGCGCCGCCCGAGAGCGAAGCCATGACCAGCGTGAATCCGAAGACGACGAAGAAAAAGACCGCCGCCCACACCCGCCAGCCCCAAGCGTCGATGTCGGCGACCTTGAGCCGGTCGATCTGCTGCCAGAGCGTGAGCAGGGACTCGGCGACGCGCAGAGAGGGGTCGGCACCCTCCTCGCGCCTGACCCGCACCACCTCGGCGTAGCCGACGGCGTTGAGCGCGCCCACCGAGGATCCGGTGATGACCTCGGCTTCGTAGCCGGTCTGCGCCAGCGCGTGCACCACGCCGGACTCGAAGATGCCCTTGGCGCCCCCTCCGGAGAGGACGACGGCGCGACGCGGCTCGGGCATGGGGCGTTGCTCCCCGGTGGATCGCGTGGTCTGCTAGGCTCGCGGGCGAACGTAGAACGCGAGCAAGCTACCAGCCTGGTTCCTGACCTCCAAGCAAATCCAATGTCCTGGGAGACCGGCATGCGAGCCGTGGTCCTCGAGCAACACGGCGGCCCCGAAGTCCTGACGGTTCGCGACATTCCCGAGCCCGTGCCGCCGCCGGGGTGGGTCAAGGTGCGCGTGCGCGCGTGCGCCCTGAATCATCTCGATCTGTGGGCGCGTCGCGGATTGCCCGGAATCCGCTATCCGCTGCCGCTCATCCTCGGCAACGACGTGGCCGGCTCGGTGGCCGAGCCGGGCCCGGGCGTGGAAGGGATCGAGCGCGGGGCCGAGGTCGTGCTCGCGCCCGGCCTTTCCTGCGGCCGCTGCGAGGCCTGCGGGCTCGGCGACGACAACTATTGCCGCCAGTACCGCGTGCTGGGAAACGGCCTGAACGGCGGTTACGCGGAGTACGTCGTCGTGCCGGCCGCCAACCTGCTGCCCAAGCCGAAGAACCTCTCGTGGGCCGAGGCCGCTTCCGTGCCGCTCGTCTTTCTCACCGCCTGGGAAATGCTGGTGCACAAGGCGCGGGTGCGGCTGGGCGAGGACGTGCTCGTCCTGGCCGCCGGGAGCGGCGTCGGCATCGCCGGCCTCCAGGTCGCCAAGCTCTTCGGGGCGCGGGTCCTGGCCGCGGCCTCGACCGACGAGAAGCTCGCCAAGGCGAAGGCGCTCGGCGCCGACGAGGCGATCAACTACTCGACCGCCGACTTCGCCACCGAGGCCCGCCGGCTCACCGACAAGAAAGGCGTGGAGATCGTCTTCGAGCACACGGGGCAGGACACCTGGGCGAAGAGCATTCTCGCCGCGGCGCGCGGCGGACGCATCGTGACCTGCGGGGCGACCTCGGGCTTCGAGGCGGTGACCGATCTTCGCCACGTCTTCAGCCGACAGATTCGCATTCTGGGCTCCTACATGGGACGTCGCGCCCACTTGTTCGAGGTCCTGCGCTGGATGGAGCGTGGGAGGCTCAAGCCCGTCGTCGATCGCGTGCTGCCCCTCGCCCAGGCTGCCGAGGCGCACCGCGTCCTCGAGGCGCGCGAAGCCTTTGGCAAGGTGGTGCTCGAGGTCTCATAAAGAGGTGGCCAATCGTTGAGTGCGTAGAATGGTGGGTCTATCCGTCTTGAAACGGGTACTCATACTAGGGCGCTAGGAATTGTGGCTCATTGAGTGCCTGAAACAGGGGGTCAACCCGTCTTGAAACGGGTGCTCCTAGTAATCAAGTAGGAATTCGCAAGCGAGGTGGTCATGGAGTCGCTCGTCCGCCTGTCGCTCGCCATGGCCAACCGCCACGGCTTGACCGCAGGCCGCGCCCGCGCCTTCGCACCGTGGCCACCCAAGCTCACGCGCGGCTTGCTCGGCGCGCTCCTCGGGGGTCGCCGCCGCGACGACACGCTAAGACGCTAATACATAGAGAAGCCCCGCCATGCACGACGGCCCTCCTCGCTTTCGCGGGGAGGGCCGATTCGTGTTCCGGATCGCGAGTTCGTCCGCCCGGGCAGCGGACGTGCGGCACGGAGCTTCAGCGATACATGCCCTTCATGCGTCCCCAGGTCGACAGCTGGACCGCGACCGAGTGGCACTCGTTGGACGGCGACGCCGAGTTGCGAGGATCGGCCGGCGCCGCGAAGAAGTCGCCGTAGTTGTAGTCGGTGTCCGTGCAACCCTGCGAGTAGCGCTGCACCGAGTTGAGCACGTTCGGCGCCGGTGCCGGGTATAAGCCTTCCCAGCAATCCACGTTCGAGTTGTAGCCCACGAAGTCGATGAGGTTGGCGCCGCTCGGGCAGTTGCCGCTGAGCGTCTGGCTGCCGTTCACGAGCGCGATCTTCCCGCTCGTGGCGCTGAGGTTGGTGTTGCCGCTGGCATCCGGCGTGGGAAGAAGCGTCGAGCCGAGGCCGCCGCTGGCTTCCTGGATCAGGTAGTAGCCGCCGATCGGAATAGTCCCCGAGAGCGGTGTCGAGCTCCAGATGGATCCGGCGACCGAGGCGTACTGGACGGTCCAGCCGGTGATGTCGACGGGATGAAGCGAGCGGTTGAACAGCTCGATGAAGTCATTGGTGAGAACGGCGCCCGTGTTGCCTCCGCCACCGTAGACTTGGCTGATCACGATGTCGCCGTCCGCTCGGGCGTCGCCCGCTCCGCTCGCCAGCGCAAGCCCAAAGACGGCGAGCGCGACGAGAGCGAGGCGAGGGGGAATTCGAACCGCCTGAGCCAAGGTGGTCATGGTGCCTCCTTCCGCGGGATGCGAAGCCGAAGACGCGCGAGAGCTCGCGCCGTTCCCTCAGACCTTCCTTGATCCTCGTTTGTTGGGCCGAAAGCCTCTCGAGCCACGGATCGCAAGGGATCCGTCCTGCATTGCGAGCTGAGTTGTGTCGAGAGTGGTCCGAGGGACGCGCGGTGGGCGCGGGCAAAGCGCGCGCGCATCCCGAAGAGCCGGCTAAAATTCTATGGCAGAGAGAGGCGGCGCGTCAACGCGGCGTCGAAGCCTCGCGACGCTCGACCGCCAGGCCTTCGATCGACTCGCCGCCCGCCGCCAGGAGAATATGGGGAGAAACGCGGATTTTCGTGCTCCTCCCCCCTCCGCCCAAGATGACCCAGTCCCAGCCCATAACCCGGGAGTCTATATAGAGCGGCATGCCTTCGGGCAAGCCGAACGGAGTCACGCCCCCCACCTCCATGCCCAGAACGCTTCGCATCTCCTCGGCGCTGGCGAACGAAGCGCGCGCGACGTCGAGAAGCCCGCGCACGCGATGGTTCACGTCGAGCTGCGTGGTGGCGAGCACCACGCAAGCGGCGTAGCGCTTGGGCTCCTTTCTCGAAGCCACGAGGATCGTGTTGGCCGAGCGCTCGGGCGCGTAGCCGTAGCGCCCGCAGAAGGCCGCCGTGTCGGCGAAAGCGGGATCGATGGCGATGACCTCGTGCTCGACGCCCAGGCGCGCGAGCACGGCGAGCACCGCCTGGCCGGGATCGCTCACAGCACGACGCCGCCGTCCAGGACGAGCACCTGGCCGGTCTGGAAGCGCGACGGCCCGAGTGCCAGCTCGCCGATGACGCGTGCCACTTCCTCGGGCTTGCCGTAGCGGCGGAGCAGCGCCTTGTCGCGCGCTTGGCGGCGCTCGCGCGGCGCCAGCTCACCGAGCCACGACGTGTCGAGCGCGCCGGGGGCCAGCCCGTTCACCCGCGCTCCCGGCGCGTAGAGCCGGGCGAGCGATTTGACGAGCGCCACGTTGGCCGCCTTGGCGAGCGCGAAGGCCACGCCCATGTCATCGCCCACGAGCCCCGCCGCCGAGCACATGAGCACCATGGCGCCGCCCGCACGCGCGATCTTTTTTCCCAGAGCCTGCGCGAACCACACGTGCCCGAGTGTGTCGACCCGATAAATGGCCTCGAGCCGCTCTGGCGTGAGGGTCTCGAAGGGCTCGCGCCACACGCGGCGCGCCGGATAGCCGGCGAGGCCGACGAAGGCGTCGACGCGCGACCAGGCCCGGCTCAGCTGCCGCGCGCGAGCCCGCGAGGCGGCCGGCCGTGTGAGATCGAGCCTGTCGAAGGAGATCGCCGCCTGCCTGCGTTTGGCCTCGGCCGCGAGGGCGCGGGCGCGAGTGTGGGCGCGATGGTAGATGCCGTGGACGACAGCGCCGCGACTCCACAGCTCGCGCACCACGGCGGGGCCGAGATCGGCGGTCACGCCGGTGACCACGACGATGGGCGCCCCCGCTTTCAACGCGGCGCGCTCTCGAGCCGCGCGGTGACGCGGGTCGAGCCGGCGACCGAGTGGCGATCCGCGAAATGATTCACCGCGCCGCAGCGCGGGCAGGAAAAGCGCTCGGGGGCGGCGCCGTCCACGGGAAGCAGGATGCCGCACGACAGGCAGGCGATGTCGAGCAAGGCGTCGCGATCGATGCGGTCGATCCACTCGGCGGGACGGTAGCCGCGCGACTCGTGATCCTTGCGCGCCACTTCGACGCGCGTGCGCTCGCCGGCGAGAAAGAGCGCGTGATCCTTCTCGCACACGGCGGCGCTCTTCGCCGACAGGCGCCCTTTCTCCTCTTCCTGCCAGAACGCGACGCGGTGGGTGCCGTCGGCGGGCTCGCCGCACAGAATGCAGGTGGTCATCGTGTCCCTGGTTCCCCTTCCCATTCGAGCCAACGCACGAGGGCCGCCACGTCGCTCGCCCCTTCGTGATTCCAGCCCGCCGGCGGCCGCTGCATCGAGCCGAGCGCACACACGCGGCCGGGCGCGAGGAGGGCGAGCTCCTCGATCGCGCCCGCTTCCTTCCAGCCCGCGATCCCCACGGTCGCGATCAAGCCGCGTGCCGGCAGCAGTACCTCGACCGCCTGCCTCATGGTATCCACGACGCGAAGCTTCGCAAAACGGGCGGGGAGCGCGGGCTCGAACCCGGCGGTCGGATCGAGCACCACGGTCCACGCCGTGGAGCGCTCGGGTGCCCAAACCCGCACGCCCTCGAACTCGGCCGCCGAGCGCGCCTGTTGCACGGCCGCCGCCTCGGCGCCCGGCGACGTGCGGCGCGGCCAGGCCTCCTCGCGCCGCGCCATCGCTTCGGCGAGCAACACGGCAAAACGCTCGGCGGCGACAGCGGAAGCTCCCACGAGATAAACGGCGGCGGGCGAGAGACAGCCTTCCTGATCCTCGCACGCGAGATCGAAAGCCAGAGCTCGTGCCGCGCTCTCGTCCGCCAGCGCCTCCGGGCCAATCAACGCCACCGAGACGCGATGGCCGCGCGGCACGAAGAGAGTCCGCCCCGAGGCGATGCGATGCGCGAGCCGCATGGCATAGCTCGCCACCGTGTCGTTGTCTCCGTAGGCGACGACGGCGTCGGCTTCGGCGAGCACGGCTTCTTCGAGCGCGTGATCTCCTCCCGGCCAGTGGAGAACGGTGAGGGCGTTGGCCCAGCCTCGATCCTCTTCGGCCAGCGCTTGCGCTACGAGTCCGGTCAAGACGGGCTCCCGGCTCGAGAGCTTGACCAGGCTCGACGCTCCCACGAGCACGGCGGCGAACAAGCTCTCGACGCCGGCCCATGGAACGTTGCCGGCCAGCACGTGATAGACGAGCCGCGGCGCCACGAGGCGGCGCGCCCCCGCGCGGGGCAAGAGATCTTCGAGCGCCGGCGGTTCCGCCCAGGAGCGGAACAGATGATCGTAGGAATCCTCGATCATGGCCCGCGCCCGCCCGGTGACCGCGACCAACAGCTCGACCACCCGCGCGCGCTCGCTCCCTGAGCGATCGAGAAATCGCCGCGCCACTCGCGCCACGATCTCGGCCGCTCGATCCCGACCCGGAGCGGCCCGCAAGAGATCGAGCGCAAGCGGCTCGAGATCGCCCCGGCCCGGCTCGGGAAATGCGAGGCTCACGCGCCGCTCGCCCGCGGCGAACTCGAGCGAGCGCCGCGGCCGTGCGTCCCACACCGCCCGCCGCGCCGGCGGCACGTACCAAGTCGAGAGCGCTGGATTCGACGGACTCATGACGACACGCGACTCCACTCCTCGGCGGCCAGCGAGCAACCGCGCGCCTCGGCGCCTTGCGCGCGCCCGAGCAGCGTGAAGGGAGCGCTGCCGGGCCCCCACTGTCCCTCGACCTCGGCGCGCGCGAGATCTTCGGTGAGGACGAACGACACGCTGTACCGGTTGGCCAGATCCACCCAGCGCACGACGCCGGCTTGCCCCACCTTCGCCGGCTCCAAGGTCTCGGGATCGCAGATCAGGGCCCGCACCCACGCCGGCCCGCGCTTCTCGCGTCCCTCGCCCGCGAGTACGGCGTCGTAGAACTGCGAGCACGCTTCGCTCATGCCGTACTCGTTGACGATGGCGTTCTCGGGCACGCCGAAAGTCTCGGCGAGCCGCGCGCGCAACGCCTCGGGCTCGATGGCCTGCCTTCGGCCTTTCGATCCCCCGGTCTCCATGATGCGGCTTCCGCTCGGCAGCTCGTAACCTGGCCCGAGCGCTTCGGCCGCGTCGAGGAAGGCGAGCGAGGTGCCGAGCAGGATAGCCGGTCGCCCGTCGCGCTCGGCCCGCGCCAGCGCCGCGCGCAGGACGCCGATCTCGAGGCGACCCTCGCGCACCACGCGGATCGGCGGCTCGGTGAAGTACGCCGCGCACACGCCGTCGATCATGTAGCTGAGCGAGGAGGCCGGCGCCTCCTCGGCGGAAGGCGCGAGCGCGATGGGCAGGTGCGCCGAGCGCGGCCACGCTCCCTGGTCCCGCTCGGGAAGCAGGAAGTGGGCGAAGGTCGTGCACATGGAGTCGGTGTAGAGCGCGAGCCCCCGCTCCGACACGTAGTGGCGCCCGGAGCGCCCCACCGTGGTGCCGCTGGTCTCGAAGACGCGCACCGCCGCCGCTTCGTCGGAGTAGAGCGTGGCGCTCTTGAATGCCGCCTGCGGCACCGCCGGAATCTCGCTCCAGTGCGCGACCCGCGAAGGCCCGCGCCCGCGCCGGTCGCACAGCGCGCGGTAGGGCGCGCAGGCCTCGTACTGGCGCGCGAAGACTTCGCGGGCCAGGCGGTCGAACTCGGCGTCGGCGTAGCCACTCTCGCCGAAGTCGCGCACGCGGGCGGCGATCTCCCGATCTCCGTCGCTACGCACGCGACCCCCTGGTGCCCACGAGAAGCCCGGCCCGCATGCGCTCCTCGTCCGATCCGATGACCACGATCTCGTCGGCGCCGCGCACCACCACGTTGCCGGCGGGATGGCCCATCCAGGTCTCGTCGCGCTCGAGGCCCAAGACGGTGACGCCGGTCTCGTTCTCGAGCTGGATCTCGGCGAGCGCCTTGCCGACGATCCACGAGTCGGTGGGCACGGGCAACGACACGATCATGGTTCGCGTCGTGTGCGGCCGCGCGGCAGTGGCCGCGCGTGCGGGGTGCGCCGCCGGAGTCGCCGGCTCGGCCGGGCGCGCGGCCGCCGTGGCCAGCGAGTGGCGCACGAGCCCGGCGAGACCGCTCTGCAGCCGGTGCACCGAGCGCCAGAGGGCCGCGCCCGCGATCACGGTGAGGACGCCGGCCACGATCAGCGCCTCCGCCCGATAGCCTTGCAAGCGCACCACGACCAGGGGGAAGAGCGCCACCTCGAGCAGCACGAGGAGAAGAAACGTGCATGCCGCGAGCAGCGTGCCGCGCAAGAGGCGCGCGTCGACACCGGGGAGACGCTGCGCGATCGCCTCGCTCACGATGCGCGCCACGTCCGCCCCACGCTGGAAGATGATGAACGCCGAAGGCGCGCACAGAATGACCGCGAGCCCGCCGAGCGCCAGCGGAAAACCGAGCACGGTCGGGAACTTCTCCACCAGGAAGCTCGAAAGCCCCGAGAGCCCGAGCACGAGGGTGATCACAATGACCGCGTGAATCACGATCTCCTGCGTCTCGCGCCACAGGCGCCTTCGCTCGTCGTCGTGCGACGGGGGCGCGGCCGGGCGCGGGGCTTCGAGCCCGGCTGTCACCTCCGTCAGGCCGGGCACGGCCACGCCGGCCGAGGCACGCAGCTGGAGCAGCGTCATGAGATTGAGCACCGGCGCCGGAAGCCACTCCGCCATCGCCGTCACGGTGCGGTTCGTGCGGCGCAGGCCGACCACGGCGATGGCCGAGGTCAGGAGGCACACCACGACCACGTTGGCGAGCGCGCTCGCCTGCAGGACACCGAGCCGCACGCCCTCGTTCACGATCACGAACGAGAACTCTCCCACCGGCACGAGCGCCCAGGCGCTGGCCAAAGCGACGATGCCGTTTCGGCCCTTGAGAAACGTCACCGTCGACACCGAGAGGAGCTTGGTGATCACCACGAGGAACACCATGAGGAGGACGATCGGCCACAGGGGAAGCGCCTGCCGAACGTCGGCCGTGAGCCCGACGCTGAAGAAGAAGAGCGTGCCGAAGATGTGCTCGAGCGGCTTGGTCATCTCCTCGATGCGGTGGATGACACGCGTTCCCGAGGCCGTCACCCCGACCACGAACGAGCCCAGCGCGAGCGAAAACCCGAGGCGCTGCGAGAGGACCGCCATGCCGAAGCAGAGGGCCAGCACGGTGATGAGGATGGCCTCACGCGAGCGCGTCCCGCCGGCCACGGCGTTGAGGATGCGCGGCACGATCAGGAAGCCGAACGCGGGCGCGAGCACGAGAAACGCCAGCGTCTTGAGGAGCGAGAGCCAGATGGCGCCGGTTCCCAGCCCGCCGCCCAGGGCGACGCCCGAGAGCGAGGTGAGGAGCAGCACGGCGATGATGTCGGTGACCACGATCGTGGTGGCGATGCCCGAGCCGTACTCGCGCTTGAGGTGGCCGAGGTCGGAGAGAATCTTGAGATTCACCGCGGTGCCGCAAATCGAAAGCGCCGAGGCGAGGAAGAGGGCGGCGAGCGGCGAGAGCCCGAGCAGGAGGCAGGCTCCGTTCACCGCCACGAAGGTGAGCACCACGCTGGCCACGCCGGCGAGGATGGACAGGGTCGCGGCGTGGCGCAGGCGATCCATCTCGAAGTCGAGCCCCAGGCCGAACATGATGAGGATGACGCCCAGGTCCCCGAGGGCGCGCACGAAATCCACCTGCGTGATGATGCCGATGCCGCCCTGGCCGAGCAGGAGCCCGGCCACGAGGTAGCCGAGCAACGGCGGCACGTGGACGCGCGCCAGGAGATACGCCGTCCCCGCGGCGAGCACCAAGAGGAGCGCCAGCTCCTCGAGAAAGCGAAGCGAAAGATCCAAACCGTCTCCTCGGCGCTCGGAGTGTTCGGTCGGGTGGGTGCCAATGCCACAATCCGCGCGGTGCGGGCATTGTGCGGGAGGAATCGCATCCGGGCAACGGTGGTAGACTGCCCGCGCCGCGAGCGACTCCCTACCTCGACCACGGAGATCGTAGGTGCCCGAGCATCCCGAGATCGAAACCGACAAGTTGCACGAGACCATTCAGGAGAAGCTGGAGGAGCATGGCGGGAGCTTCCTGCGCAACGTGGCGCTCACCACCGCCATCTTCGCCGCGGTGGCCGCGCTCTCCGCGCTCCAGGCCGGCCACACGGTGAACGAAGCGCTGGCGCTCAAGATGGACGCCGCGCGCCTCGAGACGGCCGCCTCGGATCAATGGGCGTACTACCAGGCCAAGGGGATCAAGTCGGCGGTCGCGCAAGCCTCGAGCGCGGCCTGGCTGGCCGCGGGCAAGACGCCGCCGCCCGAGCTGGAAGCCAACGTGAAGCGCTACGCCGCCGAGCAGGATTCGATTCGCCAGACGGCAACGGAGTACGAGCACAAGCGCGACGAGACCTCGCACGAGGCCGACATTCTCCTGCGCCGCCATGGCTTCTACGCCAACGCGGTGGCGCTCCTGCAGGTCGCGATCGCGCTCGGCGCCGTGGCCGCGCTCACTCGCATTCGCATGGTGTGGTTCCTGTCGATGCTCTTGGGGCTTCTTGGGCTCGCTCTCTACGTGTGGCCGTTCGTGATTCGCTAGAGCGTCTCGAGCCCCAAGTAGATGCAGAAAGGGCCTCCTGGTTCGCATCGGGCTGCGACCTCGCCGGTCAGCTCTCGGGGTCGTACCCGAACTCGCGGAGTTCCTGCGAGCAGCGGCAGGCTTTGGCGATCTTCGCCGCCCATTGGACGGCGGCTTCGCGCGACGGGAGTTCCAGGACACAGAAGCCGCCGTCGAACTCCTTGGTCTGCGGGTAGGTGTCGTTCGTGACGGTGCCGTCGGCGGCGACCATCAGCGGCGCGACGTCCTCGTTGATACCACCGCCGAACACATAGACGCCGGCGCCCTTCGCCTCGCGTATGACCGCGCGTGCCGCTTCGCCGACGGCAGCCATGTCTTCGTCGGAGA
>DATFWU010000198.1:0-2090 GCA_035259005.1 Candidatus Eiseniibacteriota bacterium | reverse complement strand
ATCTCGGGCTGGGTGGCGCACAACCGCAAGGCCCTGCTCGTGCGCGCCAAGGAAGAGAGCGCGGTGCCGCAGACGGGCGGCGCGGCCTACAACTCCGATTCGTTCCTCTCCGTGCCCGTGGTCCACAACGACGTGCTGCATGGCGTGCTCAACTTCAGCAACAAGACGGAGGGCGCGCTATTCGGCGAGTCGGACCTCGATCGGGCGAGCTTCCTGGCCGCGATCCTCGCTCTGAGCCGCGAGCGCGCCACCACCGGCAAGCGCGCCGCCATGTGGACGGGGTAGAAGAGAGCCTCAGCTTTCCACGAGCTCCACGCGATCACCGACCACGGTCCCGCTTTCGGCCAGCGTCCCCGCCGGCAGCTCGAGCGCCCCGTCGGCGCGCCACACGAGCTTGGAGATCTTTCCGGGCTTGAGGGCGTGGTGCACGTGGAGCACACGGCCGTCGCGAGCCAGGAAAGCCACGTCGATCGCGAACTTCATCCCGAACATGTGCACCCACTGGCAAGGCGCGAGGTAGATGCCCTCGCCGCGCGCGAAGGTGTCGCGGCCGAGCAATCCCTTGCGGCGGGAAGCGCTCGTCCCCGCCCAGTCCATCTGGTCGGCGAGCACCCGATCGCGGGTGACATTCACGGCGCGCACGCGGCGACTCCTTTCGCGGATTGACGGGCTCCGAATCGGCCCCTACTGTGTCGGTCTTCCGGGTCCCCGGCAAGCGGAGAGACGCCGATCGTGACACGACGACTGCTCCCCAGCATCACGGACTTCCTCTTCATCGGCCTACTTTTCACCCGTCTCCATCCCACCCTGTTCTACGACGGCGACACCGCCTGGCACCTATGGGCCGGATCGTGGTTCCTGGATCACGGCGTGCGCGCCATTCCTGATTCGCTCTCGTTCACGCGCGCGGGGGTTCCGTGGACGAGCCCGCAGTGGCTGGGCGAGATCCTGTTCGCGTGGGCTTATCGTCACGGCGGCTACATGGCGGTGGCGCTGCTCACGACGGCAGCGTTCGCGGCCGCGTTCGCGTGGCTCTATCGGCAGCTGGCGCTGGCCAGTGACCATCCCCCGTTCGCCGCGCTGGTCACCATCCTCGCGGCGCAAACGAGCATGGTGCAGCTCGTGGCCCGGCCCGTCGTCTTCACTTTGCCCTTGTTCGTGGGCGTGTGCGCGCTCGTCGGCAGGGAACGTCGCGCCGTCGTCCTCGGGCCTCTTCTCACCGCGCTCTGGGCCAACCTGCATCCTTCGGCGTTTCTGGCGACAGGCGTGCTCGCGTACTGGGCGATCGCGCGGCGCAGCCGGCCACTCGCTTTGTCCGCCGCTCTGTCGGCTCTCGCCCTCGGCGCCACGCCCTGGGGCTTCGGCTGGCTTCGTGACGTCGTGCCCTCCGGACAGAACCTGAGCTTCTTCCTGCGCATCGATGAGTGGCGTACGCCGGGCTTCCGCGAGCCCAAGTTCTGGGGGCTCTTGGCCTACGTGCTGATCTCGCTCCTGGCCCGGCGCGGGCGGCCCGCGTTGGGTGTGGCGGAGACGGCGTGGGGTCTGAGCTGGCTCGTTTTGGCGCTCGTCTCGGCGCGCATGGCGCCCTACGCGGCCATTGCCTGGGCGCCCTTCGTGGCGGCCGACTTGGCCGCCTGGGGCGGGCTACGCGGCCTGCGCGACGCGCTGGCGCCGGTCGAGAGGCAGGTGCGGCCGATGGTGTGGCCGGTCGTTGTGACCGTGCTGGCTTTGGCGTTCGCGCCCGCCATGGCGCCGGCATTCCCCGAGGTAGCGCGCGGCTTCTCGCCCGCGCGCTTCCCGGAAGCTGCCTTGGCGGCAGCGGATCGCGCCCGACTCGGCCCGCATGTCTTCAACGGTTATCTGTGGGGCGGTTACATCTCGTGGGCCCGGCCCGACGGCCGCTATCACGTCTTGATCGACGGGCGGGCCGGCTTCTTCGGCGATCAAGTGCTGCACGACTACCTGGCTGTCATGGAACTCCGGCCCGACTGGCAGGACGTCCTCGCGGGTCGGCGACCCGATTGGATCTTGGTGCCCCCCCAATCGCCGATCGCCAACGTGGCGCCGATCACCGGCCGCTGGGCCAAGTA
>DATFWU010000197.1:0-8272 GCA_035259005.1 Candidatus Eiseniibacteriota bacterium | reverse complement strand
CATCGTCCGGCGCGCGGTCAACCCGCGTTACCGGCCGCCGGTTCCCCGCGTGGCCCAGACGCGGCTCGCCCCGCCGCGCCAGAACGGATTCGATCACGTGTACGTGCAGGCGTCGGGGCGTGGACTCGGATCCGATGCGAGCACGGGCGACGGCCACATCCTCCTCGAGCGCATGTACGGCGACACGGACCGGCTGACCTTCGATCTCAACGGGTATGCGCGACAGGGAATCTGGGGCTGGCGTGATCTGCACGCCGAGGGACGGCGCGGCCCTTGGCTCGGCGATCTGGGCGATCTGCCCGCCTTCGCCCCGGTTCCGGAGCTCAACTTCCACGCTTCGCGCGGTGTGTTCGCGGGCCGTGACCTGCCACAGGGCGGCGTGCTCGCCTTCACGGCGGGCGCTCCCTCGCCCTGGGCCACGGGCGACGGCGCGCAGTTCGTCTCGGTGTCGGGCACCGAGCTGCGCACGGACTCGGGCCGCCTCACCGCGGTGGCATCGGGCTTTCACTGGGCCGACGGCCGCTTCGCCGGCTCCTCGGCGTGGACCGCTTCGCTCGGACAGCAGACGCCATTTCTGCGCGGAACTTTCGGCACCGCCTTTTCGCTGCAGCGCCACGACCTCGACGGTCCGGCGCGCTCCGCCGCGGCCCTCGCTGTCGATTGGCGCACGCTCCGCCCGACCTACGCGCTCTCGATGCGCGTCCGGCGCGCCAGCGAGGAGACGAGAGTGTTGACCGGCGAAGAAGCCGATCACGCGCCGCACCAGGAGCTGAACGCCGACGGACAGACGCGCTTCTGGCACAGCCGCGCCGAGCTGCACTCTTCGTTCGCGCGTTTTGCGGGCGGCGACTCGACGCGCAACTGGCAGTCCACGCAGATCGGCGGCTCGAGCCAGATCGGGCCCTCGGCGTGGTACGCCGGCTGGCACGCATCGTGGAACCTGCCGGGCGCCTCGCCCCAGACCGTGCGCCAGATCAACACGTACGCGGGCCGGAGCGGCGGCAGCGGCGTTCCGCTGCTCTTGCGCGTGCAGCAGACGTACGCGCCGGGCTCTGACCTGGCGTGGGAAGTCTCCGGGGAGACGAACTTCGCTCTCCGCGATGGCGCGCGTGTCTCGGTCGAGCCCATCGCCGAGTGGCGCGAGCAGAAGCTCGACCGCGCCGGGCTCTGGCTCGGCGGCAATCGTCCCCTGCCCTGGCCGGGAGCCCGTCTCACGGCGCGTCTGCGCCTCGAGGTCGACCGCGCGGGCAACTACCACCCGGGGGTGAGCGAGGCTTCGCTCGCCATCACGCTGCGCCCCCGGCCGCGCGACACGTGGGAAGTCGAGATGCGCCAGGGCGGCGATTACGGAGGCTACGAGCTCACCAGCACCTACGACTTGCAGCAGGCACGCTACGAGGGCGTGTCGTCCGCTTCCCGGCGCCGCGACGCAAGCGCGGTGGCGGTCCGCGTCGAGCGCGCCGACGGCACCGGCGTCGAAGGCGTGCTCGTCGCCCTCGACGGCAAGGATCTGCGCTACACGGACGGCAACGGCGACGCTGCGTTCGAAGGCGTGCCCCCCGGCGTGCACGAGATGTCGGTCGAGGAGCGCACGCTGCCCGACTCGTGGTACGTGGCCGGCCCCACGCGCGTGCTCTTCTCGGTCGAGAAGGGCGTGGCGCCCATCGTCCCGCGCTTCAAGATCGCCCGCTTGGAAAAGCGAACCAAGTTCTAGCCTCGACCAGTAATCGTCACCCGGATAGAAGAACGCTCGTTGCGCGGTATCCACGCCAGCCGCACCAGCCTGCCTATGCCTCTTCGGGGGGCGAGCCTTCGGTTTCGAGCGAGCGCAGCGCCTCGGACACGGTGTCGTAGTCGAAGCCGCGTCGCACCAAAGCAGCCGAAAGCCTCTGGCGGCGGGTTCGGGGATCCAGCCGCGCATAGCGACGCACGAATTGCAGAGCGGCGCGCCGCGCGCGATCGAATTCGGTGCGGCCGCTCGCGCCACCATCGTCCGCCGTCGCCAGCTCCTCCATCGCCTGATCGGCCATGGCGCCGGCCACGCCACGCGCCACGAGCTGTCCGCGGAGCAAGCGCGCGCCCACGGCCCTCCGCCCCAGCTTCTCGCGCAAGAAGGCGCGGGCGTATTCGAGGTCGTCGATCAAGCCCACGCGCTCGAGCCGAGCTAGCGCCTCGCGCGCCGCATCGGGATCGACGTCGCGGTCGGCCAGCCGGCGCTCCAGCTCGCGTCGCGTGCGGCGCGTGCGCTCGAGCGCGCGCAGCGCGATCTCCTGCGCGCCTCGCACCGCTTCCTCGTCGAGAGTCTTCATCGCGACTCCCAATTCCTATCGCCGTTCTAGGAGTACCCGTTTCAAGACGGGTCGACCCCCATTCTCAGGGGGTCAACGCCATCTCGCCGACCTACCGCTTCGGCCGGATCGGCGGCCCGCCCTTGCCTGAACCCGAGCCAGAACTCGCGCCAGCTCCCACCAGCTCGCGGTTGCCATTCGGTGCGGCCACAGCCGGCGCGCCCGTGGGTGCTGCACCCGCCGGCCGGGGCGGCATGCCGAGCGACTCCCGCACCTTGGCCTCCAGCTTGGCGCGCGAGTCGGCGTGCTCCTTGAGATAGAGCCGCGCGTTCTCGCGTCCCTGACCCAGCCGCTCGTCGCCAAACGACAGCCAGGTGCCGAGCTTCTGCACCATCTCCTTGTCGACGCCGATGTCGAGCAGCTCGCCTTCGCGCGAGATGCCCTCGTTGTAGAGGATGTCGAACTCGGCGTCGCGGAAGGGAGCGGCCACCTTGTTCTTCACCACCTTGACGCGCGTGCGGTTGCCGATCACCCGCTCGTTCTCCTTGAGCGAGGCGATGCGCCGGATGTCCATGCGCACCGAGGCATAGAACTTCAGCGCGCGCCCGCCGGCCGTGGTCTCGGGATTGCCGAAGGTGACGCCGATCTGCATGCGGATCTGGTTGATGAAGATGACGCAGGTGCGCGACTTGGAGATGGTGCCGGTGAGCTTGCGCAGAGCCTGCGACATGAGCCGCGCCTGCAGGCCCATGTGCGACTCGCCCATCTCGCCTTCGATCTCGGCGCGCGGCACGAGGGCGGCCACCGAGTCGATCACCACCACGTCGATGGCGCCCGAGCGCACGAGATGGTCGGCGATCTCGAGAGCCTCTTCGCCGGTGTCGGGCTGAGCCACGTGCAGCTCGTCGATGTTCACGCCGAGCTTGGCCGCGTAGGCCGCGTCCAAGGCGTGCTCGGCGTCGATGAACACCGCGTTCCCGCCCGCGCGCTGCGCGTTGGCGATGATGGTCAGCGCCAGCGTCGTCTTGCCGGAGGACTCGGGCCCATAGATCTCGATGATGCGGCCGCGCGGCACGCCGCCCACGCCGAGAGCCTGATCGAGCCCGAGCGATCCCGTGGAGATGATTTCGACGGGGACCATGGCCCTCTCCTGCCCGAGCTTCATGATGGACCCCTTGCCGAACTGTTTCTCGATCGTCTGAACGGCGATATCGAGGGCCTTGGTCTTTTCCTTCAGGGAGAGGTTCGTGGACGTCGGATTCATGCTTTCTCCTCAGGGGGCGTCCCGGGGGACGTCGGTCGAAACGTGCACTCGGCCAGGGGCGTATAGATGGACCCCCGGGGATGAAGCTTGCTCTGCACCACGGTCATGGCGCCAATGGAAAACGATCCTTCGACGCCCTCTTCACGAAGCGCCTCCGCCGCCCGGCTCCCGGCGCCTGGATCGCGCACGCGTCCCAGCGTGAGATGCGGGGCGAATGGCCGCTCGGGGCCGCCGAAACCCTCGCGGCGGAGTGCCTCGTCCAGACTCGCGGCCATGAGCTCGAGCTCCGGGCCGCCTTCGGCCATGCCAATCCATAACACCCGGGGCTGACGAAAATTGGGAAAGGCCCCGGCCGCGCCCAAACGGGCCGTAAACGGGGCCATTCCCCGCACCGCCTCGTTCCCGGCCCGGCACACGGCGACCGCCCGCGGCGCTTCCAGCTCGCCCAGGAAGCGCAGCGTGTAATGGAGGTTGTCGCGCTTCACCCAGGACATGCCGTCGGCCGGGCGCCGGACGCGCTCGATCAGGGCGAACAACCGATCCTGGATTCCGTTCGGGGGAAAGACGGCGACGAAGACACGCACGACGACGGCTTTCGAGGGCTCAGCGCACCGGCTCGGGAAGCCCGGCCAGCAGGCGGCGCACGAGGTCGAGCGCGGCGGTCACGCTGCGATCGCGGATCAGGCCGCGCGACCCGGTGAGGCGAAGATGACGATGCCACTCGCCTTCGGGAGCGAAGCACGCGACGTGGACCGTGCCCACGGGCTTGTCCGGCGTGCCGCCCGTGGGGCCGGCGATGCCGGTCACGCCGATGCCCACTTCGGTGCCGCTCACCTTGGCCACACCACTCGCCAGCGCGCGCGCCACCGGCTCGCTCACCGCGCCGTGCTCCTCGATCAACGAAGCCGGAACACCGGCGAGCGCCACCTTGGCCGCGTTACTGTAGCACACGACTCCGCGGTCGAAGTACGTGGAGCTGCCGGGAACATCGGTGATGCGCCCGGCCAACAAGCCGCCGGTGCACGACTCGGCGATGGCCAAGTGGTAGCCGCGCGCCACGAGCCATTTTCCGACCACGCTCTCGAGCGATTCGTCGTCCTCGCCGAACGCATAAGCACCGATGCGTTCGAGCAAGACGCGGCGCGCTCGCTCGCGCAGCTCGTCCAAGCCCGCGGGATCGCCCAACGGCAATCGCACGCGCACGTCGACGCCGCCTCCGCCCGGCAGGTAGGCCACGGCGTATCCCGGCAGGGCCGACGCCAGGTCATGGAGTTTCTCGGCCAGCACCGATTCCCAGATGCCGTGCGTGCGCAAGGTGAAGTAGGTCACGCTGCGCGCGGCGCGGGCCCGGATCCACGGCGCGATGGTCTGCTCCGCCATGGCTTCCATCTCCATGGGCACGCCCGGCAAGACGAATAGCGTGCTCGCTTCGTGCTGGATCTGAAGCCCGGGTGCGGAGCCTACGGGATTGGGCACGATGGTCGCCCCGCGCGGCACCATGGCCTGGAGCTCGTTGTTGGCGGGCATGGGATCGCGCCCACCCCGTCCCCGCCAGCGCGCGCGCAGGTTTTCGAGGATGTCGGCATCGAGGGAAAGAGGCCGCGCCAAAGCCTGCGACACGCCTTTGCGCGTGACGTCGTCGGGCGTGGGACCGAGCCCGCCCGTCACGACCACCAAAGGCACGCGCGACATGGCGCTCTGGATCGCGGCCGCGATCTCGTCGGGCACGTCGGCGACCGATTCGTGGTGCAGGACGCGCGCGCCGGCGGCTTCGAGCAGCCGCGCCAGATGAGCGAAGTTGGTGTCGACGGTGCGGCCGGAGAGGATCTCGTTTCCGACCGTGACGACTTCAGCCGCGAACGCGCTCCCGGCCGGTGCGGCCTGGGCGCGCGCCTTCAGATCGCCCCGCCCGCGAGCCACCACGCCCCCACGGCGATCGCCAGACCGGCGGCGGCGGTCAGAACCCGCCGGTGCGTGGCACCCGCCTGATCCGGAAAGCGCTCGAGTGCCGCACCCAGGACGCCCGTGTAGGCGCCCATGGCGGCGATACATCCGCCGGCAAAGCCCGAGAGATACGCGACCGCGCCGCCGAGCGGCAGGGCCAAAGCCGGGAGCGCGGCCCACAGGTGCGATCCGCCGGCCAACCCATGAAGAAAGCCGAAGCCCAAAGCGGCGTGGCCGTGCACGTGGGGGGCGCGGGCCTGAGCGACCGGCTCGTGTCCTCGTCCCGGCGCGTGCGCGTGGACGTGCACGTGCTCGGTCCCCCCGTGAGCGTGGCGATGGCTGTGCAGGTGGGTGCGGCGCGCACGCCACAGCGCCCATGCCCCGACCGCTACCAACGACGCCCCGACCACGCGCTCGCCCCAGCTGGACACAATCTCGAGCCGGAGCGACTCGCGCGCCACCAGGCCGAGCCCAGCCAAGGCGAGAGCCCCCGCCGAATGGCCGATCCCCCAGCGCACGCCGAGGCCCCAGGCGCGCCGCCCGCGCGACACCGCCAAAGGCGACAAGGCCGCCAGGTGATCGGGGCCCGTCCATGTATGAAGGACGCCCGCGCCGAGTCCGGCCGCAGCGGCCAAGGCGAGCGGGGCCAGGGGAAGGCTCATCAGACTCCTCGCAGCAAAGGAACGATCCAGATCAGCGCCCCGAGCACGAGCCGCGCGTACACGCCCGCGAGCGCGTCGTCAGCCACGATGCCCCAGCCGCCCGGAAGGCTCTGCAGACGGTAGACGCCGAGCGGCTTGGCGATGTCGAAGAATCGGAACAGGAGAAACCCTGCTCCCATCCAGAGGGCGCTCCGCGGCACGGCCCAGAGCGCGATCCATTGTCCCAGGACCTCGTCGACCACAATCGGATGCGCGTCGTGGCCCAAACGCTTCTCGGCCTGATGCGCGCTCCAGACGGCCACCGGCACGAGCGCCAAGGCTACCAAGCCTTCGACCACCGGCGAGACCGGCACCACGAGCCAGACCACGAGCGTGACCAGGGCACTGGCGAAGGTGGCGGGTGCTAAGGGGAAGAAACCAGATCCAAGACCGGTGGCGAGCGCGAGGGCGACGGCGTTCACCGCCGGAGAATAGCCGAGGGCACGCGGGCTCGCCAGAGCCGCGAGGCAGCGCGCAATTCGCTGGTCTGCGCACGGTGCCGTCACGTAGTTTCGGGCCGTAACGTCGACGCAACGGAGGTTTCCATGACCGAAGCGCCCATCGCAGAGGCTCGCCCCCGCATCTCCCTCGAGGATTTGCGAGACGCCTGGCTCCTGCTCGACCCCGAGGATCGCGTGTTCGGATTCCGATCGCTCGATCCGGCCGAGGCCGACGACTTCTTCCTGAGCCTGAGCACGCGCGACCAGCGCGACCTCGTGCTCCACCTGCCGGCCGGGGAGCGGCGCATCTGGCTCCGCATCCTGCCCCCCGACGACGCCGCCGACCTCCTGCAGGACGTGCCTGAGGAGGAGCGGGCGGAGATGCTGGCTCAGCTCGATCAGGCGACTCAGAACGACGTGCGGGCTCTGTTGGCCTACGCCGAGGACGACGCCGGCGGCCTCATGAACCCGCGCTACGCGCGCGTGCGCCCCGAGATGAGCGCCGAGGAGGCGATCAGTTACATCCGCCGCCAGCTCAAGGAGCAGCCCGGCTCCTTGAACTACGCCTACGTGCTCGACGCCGATCAGCACCTGCTCGGCGTCGTCTCCTTCCGCCAGCTCTTCGGCATGACCCCCGAGCAGAAGATTCGCGACCTCATGCGTACGGATCTGATCACCGTGCCCGAGACCATGGATCAGGAGGAAGTGAGCCGCCTGTTCGCGCGCCACCACCTGCTCGCCATCCCGGTGCTCGACGAGCGCGGGCGCATGAAGGGCGTGGTCACGGCCGACGACATCGTCGAGGTGGTGCGCGAAGAAGCCACCGAGGACATCCAGAAGATCGGCGGTACCGCGGTTCTCGGCGCGCCTTACTTGCAGGTCGGGATCCTAGGCATGATTCGCCGCCGCGCCGGCTGGCTTTCCGCTCTGTTCCTGGGCGAGATGCTGACCGCCACCGCCATGACCTACTTCCAGAACGAGATCGCCAAGGCGGTCGTGCTCGCGCTGTTCGTGCCGCTGGTGATTTCGTCCGGCGGCAACTCGGGCAGTCAGGCCACGACGCTGGTCATCCGCGCCATGGCGCTCGGTGAGCTGCGTCTGCGCGACTGGTGGCGCGTCATCCGGCGCGAGTTCTTCTCGGGCCTGGGTCTTGGGCTGATCCTGGGGACGATCGGCGTGCTGCGCATCGTGACGTGGCAATCCATCTTCCACACTTATGGCAGCCACGGCATCGTCGTCGCCATCACGGTGGGACTGAGCCTGGTGGGCGTGGTGCTGTGGGGAACCTTGTCGGGATCGGTGCTGCCCTTCTTGCTCAAGCGCCTGGGCTTCGACCCGGCGAGCGCCTCGGCGCCCTTCGTGGCCACGTTCGTCGACGTGACCGGGTTGATCATCTACTTCACGACGGCACGCATGATCATGAAGGGAACGCTGCTCTAGTCCATTTCCTTGCGCCCTTCCAGGGCGCGCGCCAGCGTCATTTGATCGGAGTACTCGAGGTCGGAGCCCACGGGAACGCCGCGCGCGATGCGCGTGACGGCCACGCCGTGCGGGCTCAAGAGCCGCGACAAATAGAGAGCCGTGCTCTCCCCCGCCACCGTGGGATTGGTGGCGAGGATCACCTCGCGCACCGCC
>DATFWU010000196.1:0-2120 GCA_035259005.1 Candidatus Eiseniibacteriota bacterium | reverse complement strand
ACCGAGATCCAGAAGAACATCATCGCCGAGCGGGTGCTCGGCCTTCCCAAGGACTAGCCCCATGGACTTCGGATTCAGCCAGGAGCAAGAGCTACTTCGCTCGACCGCGCGCAAATTCCTCGAGAACGAGTGCACCTCCGGATTCGTGCGCGCGCGGATGGAAGAACCCGCCGGCGTCACCGACGACTTCTGGGCCAAGCTCGCCGAGCAGGGCTGGCTCGGCCTGATCTATCCCGAGGAGCTCGGCGGCTCCGCACTCGGCTTCGTCGACCTCACGGTGCTGATGGAAGAGATGGGCCGTGTCGTGATGCCCGGGCCGTTCTTCTCCACCGTGCTGCTCGGCGGGCTCGCCATCCGCGAGGCGGGCTCTCCGGCGCAGAAGAAGGAGTGGCTCACGAAGATCGCGGGCGGGCAGGCCAAGGCCCCGCTCGCGTGGACCGAGCCGAGCGCCCGCTGGGACGCGGCCGGCGTCACGTGCACGGCGCGCGAGGACAAGGGCGGCTTCGTCCTCAACGGCACCAAGCTGTTCGTGCCCGACGCGCACCTGGCGGACGCGATCGTCGTGGTCGCGCGCACCAGCGAGGGCAAAGGCGAGGACGGCGTGAGTCTCCTTCTGGTTCCCAAGAGCACGCGCGGGGTGACGGTGAAGCTCCTGCCGACGATGGACCAGACGCGCAAGCTCTGCGAGGTCACCTTTCAGGACGCGGCCGTGGCGGCCGATGCGCTGATGGGTGTCAAGGGCAAGGCCTGGCCGACGATCACGCGCGTGGTCGAGCGGGCGACGGTGGCCCTCTGCGCCGAGATGTGCGGCGGCGCCCAGCGCGTCCTCGACATGACCACTGACTACGCGAAGATCCGCATCGCGTTCGGCAAGCCGATCGGTACCTACCAGGGCGTCAAGCACCGCGCCGCCGACATGCTCGTCGACGTCGAGAACGCGAAGTCGCTCACGTACTACGCGGCGTGGGCGGTCGACGAGAACTCGCCCGAGGCTCCGCTGGCGGCTTCGATGGCCAAGGCGTACGTCACCGACGCCTACAGAAAAGTCGCCGGCGCCGGCATTCAGCTCCACGGCGGCATCGGCTTCACCTGGGAGCACGACCTGCACCTCTACTTCAAGCGCGCCAAATCGTCCGAGTTCACGTTCGGCGACGCCACGTACCATCGCGAGCGGGTTGCGCAGCTTATAAATCTATGATGCTGGGGGGGTACGAGACGCACCCCCCCAGACCCCCCGATTCGCGGGTCGAGCGAGCCTTTGGCTCGCTCGCTCCGGCTCTCTCGCTTTACTGATTCGCTCGTGCTTACTCCTTCGATTCTTCCGCCTCCGCTCGTTCTTGCGGTGCCTAGGTCGTGAGTACGACTCGGCCCGGTGCGCCCGCCACGCCGGCGGTGCCGAAGCCGGCGGCGTCCGTTGTTCTCGTCAGAGACGCATCCCCCGGATCGCCCGAGCCGCTCGAGGTGTACATGATCCGGCGCAATCGGAACATGAAGTTCCTCGGCGGGTACTACGCGTTCCCCGGCGGCAAGGTCGATGCCGGCGATGGCGGTCCCGCAGCGGTCGCGCGCTGCCGCGGCGTCGAAGCCGGCGCGGCCGAGGCGCTTTTGACGGATCGCGAGGGCGTGCCGGCCCTCGCGTTCTGGATAACCGCGGTCCGCGAGCTTCTGGAGGAGAGCGGGATCTTGCTCGCGTGCGACGAGGCCGGGCGCGCTCTCGATCCGACGACGCCGCGCGTGAAGGACGGGATCGAGCGCTGCCGCAAGGCGCTCATGGCGGGCGAGGCGCCCTTCGCCGATCTGATCGCCCGCGAAGGCTGGTTCTGCGACCTGCGGCCGCTGCACTACCTCTCGCACTTCATCACGCCGACGTCGAGCCCGATCCGGTTCACCGCGCGCTTCTTCCTGTGCCCGATGCCGGCCGGCCAGGAGCCACGGCTCTTCACCGAGGAGACGTCGGAGGGATTCTGGATCTTCCCGGGCGAGGGCTACCGGCGCTATCTGTCCGGCGAGATGAAGATGGCCGAGCCCGGCGAGTACGGACTGGGCTATCTGGCGCAGTTCGCGTCCCTCGCAGAATTGATGACGGCCCACCGCGACGGGCGCCACAAGTTCCAGGGGAT
>DATFWU010000195.1:0-10356 GCA_035259005.1 Candidatus Eiseniibacteriota bacterium | reverse complement strand
CCATCGCGGCGTGCACCACGAACGCGATCGCGATGGTCACGAGCAAGCCCACGGCGCCCCATCTCATCGTGCGCGGAACCAGGAACAGGAGCGCCGAGAGAGCCTCGAGCGAGCCAAGAGCGACGAGGTGCGGATTGCCGGTATCGATGACCGTGCGCAGACTCCCGATGAGCAGAACGATTCCGGTCGTCAGCCAGAGCGCCACGAAGCTCCGCATCAGGGGACGAGACGGCATCATCGATCTCCTTCGTTTAGCGAGCGGACCGCTCGCAGTACGACTTCACCGCATCCAGGTCTTTCTCGACGGCGCCACGGATGAGGACGCAGACCAGCGGCATCATGATCTTGGCGAGCACAGGCTTGCTGCGCGTGTCCATGCGCATCGTGAGATCGGTCGCCCCGCCCGAAGGAACGAAGGTGAAGAGCGAGTCCCAGACCGTGCCGTGCGTCTCGTTCACGATGCGCACGCGCTGGTTGTCAACCCATTCGGTCACCTCGAACTCCATCGCGTTCTCCTTGCCGTTGAGAACGCGGGACTGACGATAGCGGGTGCCGGCCCCGGAGGTCTCGGCCGAGAGGAATTCGAGCTTGGTCACGCCTGCGATCGCCTCGGCGAAGCGCTTGGGCTCGGCCACGGCGCGGAACACGACGTCGGCCGGAGCCTCGACTCGCCGCGTCACCGTGATCGTGGCCATTTCAGAAGCGCACGTTCCGCGACTCGACGAGATCGACGCGGTCGCGGAACTCGTCGTTCACGGATTGAGCCGTCTCGGCCGCCTTGCGTGTCTTCCCATCGTAGGTGCTATGGCCGTCGGACACGAGCGTGACGTCGTAGCCGTGGGCCAGCGCCCCCTGCGTGGTTTCGCGCACGCACCAATCGGACTGGAGGCCCGCGATCACCACGCGCCCCACGTGGCGCGACCGCAGCAGAGAGTCGAGATCCGTGCTCGCGAACGTGTCACACGTCGTCTTGTCGAGCACCGGCTCGCCGGCAGCCGGAGCGAAGGGCGGGTGCAGCTCCCAGCCCGGCGTGCCCTTCACATCGGGGTCGCCGTCGCCCCCGCAGTTGCGGACGAGCAGGACGGGCGCGTGGGCCGAGCGCGCCCGGCCCAGCAAGCTCTGCAATCGCTCGGTCAGCCCTTCCGCTCCCACGACCGGGTTGGCAGGCTCGAGCATGTTCTTTTGCAAATCGATCAAGAGGAGCGCGGTGTTCTGATTTCCATTCGCCATGACGTCCTCCCCCCGTCTAGCCGGCCACGGTTCCGAACCAGCGGCCAATCAAGATCGTACAGGCCATCGCGATCATGCCCCAAAAGGTGACGCGCAAAGCGCCGCGCAGGCGTGGGGCGCCGCCCAGAGACGCGGCGGCGCTTCCCAGGCCGACCAAGAGGACGAGGGTCACGCCCACGATCGCCACCGTGATCGCGCCCTCGGGCACGAGGGCCGCGAGCAGCACCGGCGCGAGCGCGCCGGCGGTGAAGCTCGCGGCCGAGGCGACCGCGGCTTGCAGAGGCCGCGCCCGCGTCGTCTCGTGGATGCCCAGCTCGTCGCGCGCATGCGCACCCAGCGCGTCGTGCGCCATCATCTGCTCGGCGACCTGGCGGGCGAGGCCGGGCTCGACGCCGCGACCGACGTAGATCTGCGCCAGCTCCTCGCGCTCGGCCTCGGGCGCGGCCGAAAGCTCGGCGCGCTCGCGCGCCAGATCCGCCTTCTCGGTGTCGGCCTGCGAGCTGACCGAAACGTACTCTCCCGCGGCCATGGACAGCGATCCCGCCGCCAGCCCGGCGATGCCCGCGAGCAAGATGGCGTGACGATCCGGCTGCGCCGCCGCCACGCCGACCACCAGGCTGCTGGTCGAGATGAGGCCGTCGTTGGCGCCCAAAACGGCGGCCCGCAACCACCCGATCCTCCCGCTGTGGTGCACCTCCTTGCCGTGCGCGGGCCCCGGCCGGTCAGGCAAGGACCTGTCCTCCGCAGGTGTCGCAGCGACCCGTCGCCACCGCGATGCGCGCCGACATGTCGGCGAGGGTGACGCCGCACTGCGGACACTTCGGGAACGCGTCGTGCCGCTTGCGCTCGTAGCGCCAGAGCAGAACGCCCACCACGACGAGATAGAGAAGGAACACGGGACCAGCGATCGAGATCTCGAGCTTGCGGTGGAGATGCTGGTCGGCCCAGCGCAGGAACACGATCTGCGCGATGCCGAGAGCCACGCTGACCGTGGCGAGGAGGAGACCTTCGCGGCTCTCCACGCGGCGGATCGCGGCTCGCTGGCGCACGAATTCCGCTCGCGTATAGAGGGAGGCGCCGACCTGTGCGACAGCGGGGCTCATGGACGCTCGCACGCTCGCTTCCGGGGTCCGTGCTCGGGTGTGGGCCGGCTCATGATAGACCGAATGCGAGTCGTGCGCAGCGGGGGGATTGCGGAAGTCTTTTCAGGCCCGGCCGAAGCGCTCCTGGTTGCGCTGGCGTGCCTTCTCGGCTTCGGCCTCGCGGTTACGCGGCGTTGCCGACGTCTCCATGGAATCGACGAGCGTGCGCGCCGCGGCCGCGATCTCCTCGATGGCACGGTCGAACGCCGCCTCGTTGGCCTTCGAGGGCTTGGCGAATCCGCTCAGCTTGCGCACGAACTGGAGCGAGGCGGCGCGAATCTCGTCATCGGTGGCAGGCGGCTCGAAATTGAAAAGCGGGCGGATGTTCCGGCACACGGGCAGCTCCTCCTACAATCTCGGCCCCTTCTTGCGCTCGTCTCCGACGCGCAGCGTGAGGCCGACTCGATCACAATATTCGAGCAGCGGGATGGCGTGCTTGCGGCTCACGCCGAGAAGATCCTTGAGGTCGGCGACGCGCAGCGCGTCCTTGCTCGCAAAATGCCGGCGCAGCGCGTTCTCGACCTCGGACCACTGCGCTCTCGTATACACGAAGTCCTGGCTCACGCGCACCGCCTTGCCCTCGAAGAGCAGGCGCTGTACGTGCTCGGAGGCGTCCGGAACCCCGGCCACCGCGAGCGACGAAAGCTCGGGCACCGAGTGACCGCCGCGCGCGAGCGCTTCGACGACCCGATCCTGCGCCACATGCAGGGCGGGCGTCCAGGCGGCGGCGCCGGACACGCGCAAGTGATCCGAGCGCGACTCGATCGCGCCCTCCTCGACCAGCGACGCCAGCACGGCGTCGAACAATCCGGCATCGACCGATTTGCCGAGCTGGCTCTTGAGCTCACCCTTGGCGCGTCCCCAACGCACGGGGTAGCGCCGCGCAAAATCGGCGAGGGCGTCCTTGACCGCGGCACGCGCACCCTCCCACGCCTCGAGGCTCACCCAGCGCCGGTCGGGCAGCGCGCGCAGACGCCCCGCCTCCGCCTCGGCCTTGGCTCCTGCTTCGGCCCGATCGGCCGTGACGCCAAGCGACCTGGCGAGGGCGGCGCCATCGAGCGGTTTGCCCGCGTTCCTGATGGCTTCGAGCAAACGCTCGTCTTCGCTGCCGCGCTCGGCCACGGCGAGCCGGCTCACGTCGCCGCGGCGGCGGCGCTCGGCGTTGGGCTCGAGCACGGAGCCGCCGCCTATCGTCACCGAGGGCGAGTACGAGCGGACGACGAAGCGATCGCCACGCGCGGGCACCGTCGGCTCTTCGAGCGAGATCTGCGCCAAGGCGCTCGCGCCGGGCGCCAGATCGGCCGACTCGAGGAGCGCCACCCGTCCCAGGATCTCGGCTGCGCCCAAGTGGAAGCGAATGCGCGTGCGGTCCTTGAGCGGCCGCGCGGCACCGGCGAGCAGCGACAAACGGACGGTGAGGAGCTGGGAGCGCGAGAGACTCCCGGGCGCGACGAGCCACTGGCCACGCGCGGCGTCTTCACGCTCGACGTGATGGAGCGCGATGGCCGTGCGCTGCCCCGCGCGCGCTTCCTCCACCTGCGCGCCGTGCACCTGCACGGAGCGCACGCGGGTCTCGTGACCGCGCGGCAGCACTTCGAGCGCATCGCCCACGCGCACGCGTCCGCGCCACAAAGTGCCCGTCACCACCGTGCCGAAGCCCTCGACCACGAAGGCGCGATCGATGGGCAACCGGGCGGGCTCCTGGGTGGGCCGGTTCTCGCTCTCTTCGAGGGCGCGATCGATCTCGACCAGAAGGGCATCGGCACCCGCCCCGGTCGGGGCCGAGAAGCGCACGATGGGGGCTCCCTCCAGGAAAGAACCGCGCGTCAGGTCGCGCACGTCGCGCTCGACCAGGCCGAGCCAATCCGGATCGCTCACGAGATCGGACTTGGTGAGCACCACGATGCCGCGCGGCACGCCGAGCAACGAAACGATGGCGAAGTGCTCGCGCGTCTGCGGCATCACGCCCTCGTCAGCCGCCACCACGAGCAGGACGAGGTCGATGCCGGTCACGCCCGCCAGCATGTTGCGCACGAAGCGCTCGTGGCCGGGCACGTCGACGATGCCGACCTTGCGCCCGGCGGGCGTGGTCAGATTGGCGAAGCCGAGATCGATCGAGATGCCGCGGGCTTTTTCTTCGGGGAGGCGATCGGTGTCGATGCCGGTGAGGCGGCGCACGAGCGCCGTCTTGCCGTGATCGATGTGGCCGGCGGTGCCGATGACCGCGAGCCGGTCGGTTTGCAGGGAGCTCTTCGACGCCTGAGTCACTCTCGAATGCGCGTGATCTGGGCTCCGGCGGCCGCGAGCTTCTCGTCGAGCCGCTCGTAGCCGCGGTCGAGGTGGTAGATGCGTGAGATGCGGGTCTCGCCCTTGGCCACGAGGGCGGCGAGCACGAGCGCGGCACTGGCGCGCAGATCGGTGGCCATGACCGGACAGCCGGAGAGCTTGTCCACGCCGCGAATGATGGCGGAATTGCCGTCGAGGCGGATGTCGGCGCCCAGACGCACGAGCTCGGGCACATGCGTGAAGCGATCGTGGTAGATGGTGTCAGTGATCTTGCTCGTGCCGTCAGCGATGGAAAGAAGCGCCATCACCTGCGCCTGCATGTCGGTGGCGAAGCCAGGGAAGGGCGCCGTGGTCACGTCGACGGCGCGGGGGCGCTCGTGGCGGTCCACGGTGATCGCGTCCCCCTCGACGGTGATCTGCGCACCCGTCGCTTCGATCTTGCGCACCGCCGCCTCGCAGTCCTCGAGCTTCACCCCCTCGACCCGCAGCGGTCCGCCGGCGATGGCCCCGGCCGCCACGAAGGTCGCGGCCTCGATGCGATCGGGCACGATGCGCACGCGTCCCGGGCTCAGCTTGTCGACGCCGCGCACGCGGAGCGTCGAAGTGCCGATGCCTTCGATCTCGGAGCCGAGCTGGAAGAGATACTCGGCGAGCTGCGTAATGTCGGGCTCGAGGGCCGCATTCTCGATCACCGTCTCGCCCTTGGCGAGGACCGCGGCCATGAGCAGATTGCCCGTCGCCCCCACGCTCACGAACTCGAACGGGAAATGGCAGCCGGTGAGACCCCGGGGAGAGCGGGCGACGATGTAACCCGATTCGATCGAGACCTCGGCCCCCAGCTTTTCCATCGCCTTGATGTGCAGGTCGACCGGGCGCGGCCCCCAGGCGCAGCCGCCGGGGAGCGAGACCCGCACCTCGCCGAAGCGGGCGAGGAGCGGACCCAACACATAGATGGAAGCGCGCATCGTTTTCACCAGCTCGTACGGCGCCTCGCTCGAGCGCACGGGAGAGGTGTCGATGCGACAGACGTGATCCTCGAAGCGGACCTTCGCACCCAGGTACTCGAGCACGCGCGCCATGGTGCGCGTGTCCATGAGCGAGGGACAGTTCTCGAGCACGTGCTCGCCCGGCGCCAAAATGGTCGCCGCCATGAGCGGGAGGGCGGCGTTCTTGGCGCCGCTCACGCGCACGGTTCCGTTCAGCCGGGCACCACCTCGAATGACCAGAGCGTCCATGGAAGGAAGGGTTTGGGTGTCCGTGTCGACGAGGGTCATGCGCCTCCGTGCGTTCCGACAATCGAGATGGGGAGCTTCCTCGACATTATCGGCACGCGGGGCGCAACCTCCAAGGAATTATCGCCTTTCGGCGAGGACGACACGCGCTCGTCCGGCCAGGTCGGGCACGACGCGCGCCTCGCCATACGATCCCGATCGAGCGATGCGCTCGACGACCACGGGAGCCTGCCCTTCGCCGACCTCCAAGGCAAGCAGGCCTCCGGAAACGAGGCGCTCTGGCGCGCTGGCGACGATCCTCTCGAGAACGCCAAGGCCACGGCCCGGGGCAAACAAGGCCACCGACGGCTCATGCTCGCGCACGTCTCGAGGCAGGCTCGTTCTTTCTGATTCGGCAATATAGGGTGGGTTGCTGACGATCACATCGAACCGGCCGGAGGACAGCCCATCCCCTTGCAAGATCTGCACACGATGGGCGGCCGCCGGATAGCGATCCCGGTTCGACCGTGCATAGTGAAGTGCCTCCGGCGAGACATCGACAGCTGTCACCTCGGCCAGGGGACACTCGGTCGCGACGGCGAGCGCGATACAGCCAGATCCGGTTCCAATGTCCAGAACGCGCACCGCCCGCTGCCCGACCCACTGGATCACCTCTCCTGCCAGCACTTCCGTCTCCGGCCTGGGGATGAGAACGCCGGGCCCGACTTCCAGCACGAGATCGCGAAACCAGGCCCGGCGCACGATGTACTGGACGGGCTCGCCGCTCAGTCGACGAAGAACCAGGGAAGCCAGCGTCCGGGCCTGCGCGGTGCTCAGCTCGCGATCACCGGCACGCAGCAACTCCACGCGTGGCTGGTCGAGTATGCCGAGCACGGCGGAGAGCAAGATCTCGGATTCGATTCGAGGCGATTCCATGCCGGCTTTCGAGAGCTCCTGTCCTACGCCGGCCAGAGCGTCGCGAGCAATCACCTCGCCTTTTCCTCGGCCTCTCTCTCCGCGAGTAAGTGGGGACGAGGGGTCAGCTTGGCTTTGTAGCGAGCCGTGGTCCAAATCTCTTCGTCCCAGAACTCCTTGACGCAGTATTTCCCGAATCGATCGACCTCGATTGCCCAATGGTAATGGAGGATCGGAGACACTTGGTCGTCGTATCCAAGGCGCACGCATCGCCCCCGGATACTCTTGTGGGAGCCGGCATCCCAGTAGATCTTGGCAGCTTGCGGAGACGGCACGGGCAGGTGCGATTGGAACAGACTGTTGAACGTGTCAACGAACTTCTTGCCTCGACGGGTGAGCTCCTCGTCCACTTTCCAAACGTACTCAGGCTCGGGGGGCCTGAAAGCGGAGCCTAGGACCATTTCCGCGTACAAGACGACCGATTCGCGCAGCGCCGCCAGCACGACTTCGTCACGGACGAGGGCCGCAAGCCCCACCAGGGAGAAGTCGTCGCGCTCTTCGGCGATGCGCGCGGCGGCCTCCACGAGCCGCGGCAACATCCACTTCGGAGCCTCATCGAACAGCGCCTGGGAAAGCGAATCACGCCCTGGGGGAAGAAGCTTTCCGGGGTCATGAGTGAAGCCGAATATCGGCGAAGTGACCACGTCATGGAGGCGCTGGAATTCGGCCAAGTGCTCGACGGCAGGGCCCTTCTCTCGCCCCAACCCTTGCAGGGCACGCATCCAGCGAAAGTATTCCTCGAGATGCGGGTGCTCGCTGTAGTACCCCTCGACGGGGACCTGGGCGGGGCGAAGGCCAAGGACGCCTCCAACCCGACGTGCGCATGGAAGCAGCTCACCGGCCTCGTTGCCTTTCATGGCTTCGCGATAGAGCTCGTCCAAACCAAACAAGAACACTCGATTGTCGACCACATGCTGCAGGGTCGTGGGCGTCTCCAGTTGAATCGACCCCCGCTCCATCACGAACTTGAGGCGCGCGAGATTCGCCGCCACTTGTTTCTGATTGGCAGAGCGAACCATCGGAGACATCATCTTTGCCATGATGCTCTTGGGAGAAATGGTGCACGAGTGGGTGACCTGCGTTCCCTCTCCGGCCGGGGTAAAGCGAAAGTCGATGGCCACGTCGAACATCTTGTCGGCGTAGTGCATGGCGAGCCGGCGATCCTTGTCGTAGGCCGTCACCTCGCCATCCAATTCACCCCTTCTGCCACCTTGCACATGGACGTAGTGAAGCTTCGATCCCAGGCCCTTGGGCCCCGAGGAAGTTTGTTTGACCTCGACGCAGTCTTGGAGCCAGCGAGGAGCTTGCGATGTGTCATCGACGAATTCGAAAACGTCGCCCACTGGCTTCGAAATATGGATCGCCGACTCACTCTGGATCATCGCCGCACACCTCCTCAGGAGGCTACTACCGCCAGGGTTCGTCGGCCGTCGGTCCGTAGATCGAGGGCACCTTGGCCCCCGCCATGCGCGCGTACACCACGAACTCGCCGCGATGATGGATGCCGTCGTAGAGGAAGAACCACAGCGCTTTCCCGCGCAGCAGATTGCCCGTCTGGCCTGGGGCCACGGGCATCCCGAACTCGCTGTTCCATTCGGCTTCCGTCGCCCGGGCGAGACGCGCGGCTGTTTCCAGGTGCGCTCGATCGAAGGCGGCCAGGATCTCGTCCCATTTCTCCGGCGACGTGGGACCTCCGGCGCCCTTGAGCTCGTTCAAATCCAGGGCGTAAGCGGGAACCATCTGGGTGCGGACCAACATCCAGGCCAGATCCCGTGCCGTTCTCGACTTGTCGGCGGGCTTGAGGTCCGCTTTGTCGGGCGGAAACGCATGAAGAAGCTTTCGGGTCGTCTGGTACTCCCTCTCGAACGTCTCCCGATAGGCATCGATTTCGGACATCGTCTCCTGAGCCATCCGTCTACCTCCTTGTCGCGACTCGACAGAAAGCGAAACGAGCTTGCGCCTCAGGAACAAGAAGCGCAAGCTCGTCGCTCTTGTGTTTCAGGAGGCGGCTAGCGCCAGGGCTCGTCCGCGCTCGGGCCGTAGATCGATGGCACTTTGGCGCCCGCCATGCGCGCGTACACCGAGAACTGGCCACGGTGATGGATGGTGTCGGAGAGGAAGAACCACATCGCCTGGCCGCGCTGCATGCTGCCCATCTGGTTCGGGCCGACCGGAATGCTGAGCTCGCTGCTCCACTCGGCGTCGGTCACCCGGTTGAGCCGTCCTGTCGTGTCCTTGTGGGCCTTGTCGAATGTGGCGAGGACGTCGGCCCATGTCGCTGGCGGGCCGGGCAACCCGGCGCCCGTCAGCTCGGCCATTTCCAGCGCCGGCACGAGCACCATCTGATTGAGCGCCAGCATCCAGGCCAGCTCCTGCGCGGTCTTGAGCTTCTCCGAAGGTCGTAGGTCACCCTTGGAGGCCGGGTAGGCGTGCAAGAGCCGACGCGTGGTCTGGTACTCCTTCTCGAATTGATTCTTGAAGGCATCGATGTCGGACATCGTCTGCTGAGTCATCACTCCCCTCCTCAGGCCAGAGTCCGGGCCAGGCGGTCGAGGCAGCCGTTCCAGCCGTGCGTGTGCTGCTCGCGCGAGTCGACGGTGGGCAGCCCTTCGTGGACGAGCACGAGTTTCGTCCCATCCCCTTCCACCGAGAGCTCGATGGACACGCGGCTCTCGCCATCAGCCGGATTCTCCGCCCAGCTCCAGGTGAACACAAGGCGACGGGGAGGCGTGACTTCCTCATAGGTTCCGATCGCGGTGTGGACAGTCCCGCTCGGATCGATCATCTCGATGCGATAGCTCCCTCCTTTACGGAGGTCCAGCTGAAGCACTCGCGTCTTGAACTCGTCGGCGGGCGCGAACCAGCGGATCAGCGCCTCTTGCTTGGTCCAGGCGTCGAAGATTTTCTCGGGGCGCGCCCGGAGGATCCTTTCGATCCGGAGCGTCGTGTCCTGCTTGGTCCTGACTTCCGCCATGTTTCCTCCTGTTCGGGCTCTTCCACGTAACGGGCGAGCGCGTCGAGACGATCCCCCCAGAACTTCGCGTAGGAATCGATCCACCGCGAAGCGTTCCCGAGGGGCTGAGCTGCGATCTCCAGACGGTGCGCCCTTCCTTGCCGCTGCCGCCGGAGAAGCCCCGCGCTCTCCAGGACGCGCAGATGCTTGGAGACGGCCGGCAGCGACATCGCGAAGGGCGCGGCGACCTCGGTCACGCCCGCGCTCCCGCGGGCGAGCCGCGCGAGAATGGCGCGGCGCGTCGGATCGGCGAGGGCGGCGAAGACCTTGTCCAGGGAGCGCGGAGCATAGTTAACCATGTGGTTAAATATACGGCCGGCCCAAGCCGGGCGCAAGCCCTCCACCCAGAGGGCTCGTCGAGAAGACCGTCTGGCTCAGCGCTCCAGACGCAAACGCCGGTTGCGCGAATCGAGCGTCAGCACAAATCCCCAGCTAGGCAAGAAAACGGGCCGGAGCGCGCCAGGCCATCACACCGTTACTCCGATTCCGGAGTCGTCGC
>DATFWU010000194.1:0-8458 GCA_035259005.1 Candidatus Eiseniibacteriota bacterium | reverse complement strand
GCGGGCGAATCCTCGGACGGCAAGGTGAAGGGGCCGGTCGAGGGGCTCGCGGTGGCTCCCAAGTTCGTCGAGGTGACGCTCACGCCGGGCACCACGTTTCGCGACACGGTGCCGGGCGGCCACACGGCGTTCGCCTACGTGGATCACGGCGAGATCTTCTTCGGCCCCGAGCGCACGCCGGCGCACGGCCCGCAGCTCGTCCTCTTCGACGATGGAGAAGAGGTGACGGCGGAGGCCGGCCCCGAGGGCGGTCGCTTCCTGCTCGCTGCCGCGCGGCCGTTGCACGAGCCGATCGCGCGCTACGGTCCTTTCGTCATGAACACGCGGGCCGAGATCGAGCAGACGCTGCGCGAGCTGCAAAACGGGAGCTTCCTGCGCCGCGACCCCAAGGACGTTTCGTAGGTCCGCCTTGCAAGAGGGCGCCCTGCTCGCGCACTTCCTGTTCGTTCTCGATCTCTGTGGAACGTTCGTCTTCGCGCTAAGCGGGGCGCTCGCGGGCGTCAAGCACCGGCTCGATCTCTTCGGCGTGCTCGGCGTCGCCTTCGCGGCCGCCACGGCGGGTGGCATCGTGCGCGATCTGTTGATCGGCGCCACGCCGCCGCCCGCGATCGCCGACTGGCGTTACCTCGTGACCTGTTTGGCCGCCGGGCTCATCACTTTCTTCTGGCACGGGCTCGTCGACCGCATGCACAACTCGGTCCTGATCTTCGACGCGGCTGGGCTCGCGCTCTTCGCGGTCGCGGGGGCGCTCAAGGCGACGACGGCCGGGCTGCATCCGGTCTCGGCCTGCCTACTCGGCATGCTCACGGGCATCGGCGGTGGGATCGCGCGCGATCTCCTGGTGGGCGAAGTGCCGGTCGTGTTGCGCGCCGACCTCTATGCCGTCGCGGCCCTGGCGGGAGCGGCGATCACCGTGCTGGGCTTGGGGCTCGCGTTGCCCTCGGCCATCGCGGCATGCGCCGGGGCCGCGCTCTGTTTCGGCCTTCGCTTGCTGGCGATTCGCCGCGGCTGGCGCCTGCCGACCGCGCCGGGGACGTAGAGAGGCTCCTCTCATGAGCGACATCTGGCCTGCGATCTTCTTCGGGCACGGCAATCCGATGAACGCGGTTTCTTCCAATATGTATACGAAAGCCTGGCGCGCGATGGGCGAGCGCACGCCGCGCCCCCAGGCGATCCTCTCGATCTCGGCTCACTGGTACGTCCCGGGCACGGGCGTGACGGTGAGCACCGCACCGCGCACGATCCACGACTTCGGGGGCTTTCCGCGCGAGCTGTACGCGGTGCGCTATCCCGCGCCCGGCGATCCCGCGCTCGCCCGACGCGTGCAGCGGATGCTCGCGCCCTTGCCGGTCGTGCTCGACGATTCGTGGGGGCTCGATCACGGCACGTGGTCGGTGCTCAAGCACGTCTACCCCGAAGCCGACGTGCCCGTCGTCCAGTTGAGCATCGACGAGACCCAGCCGGCTTCGTTCCACTACGACATCGGGCAGAAGCTCGCGCCCTTGCGCGCGGAAGGCGTGCTGATCGTCGGCAGCGGCAACCTGGTGCACAACCTTCACGCTTATGCCTGGGGTGCGCACTCGCCGGACCCCTACGACTGGGCGGTCCGCTTCGAGCAGGAGGCCCGCGGCTTCCTCCTGACCGGCGAGAACCAGAAGCTCATCGACTACGAGTCGCTGGGGCGGGATGCTCTTCTCTCGATCCCCACCCCCGATCACTACCTGCCTCTTCTCTATGTGCTCGGCGCTCGCCAGGCCGGCGACCTGGTCACTTTCCCCGTCGAGGGCATCGACGGCGGGTCGGTCTCGATGCTCGCGGTTCGGGTCGGCTCGTTGTCGGTTGGCACATTGGATTCCGAAGTGCGTCGATAGGAGTACCCGTTTCAAGACGGGTTGACCCCCATTTTCAGAGGGTCAAGGCCCCGTTCGACCTGGATCATTGCGAACCGATTTGGTAGGAGCATCCGCCCGGGGCGGATAACCCACTCGCCATCGGTGGGCCGCGGGGAGACCCTCAACAGACTCCATCACGCCTTCCGCGGCCGTGGTCGGGCATCCGAAGCAACCTTTCCGCTCCTTCGCTCGTCGATAACCAGCGGACCCTCGGTCCTCCCGGGAGGAGCACCCCCATGAAGCTTTGGCACTTGTCGCCCGTCCTCGCGTTCCTGGTCGTTTCGGCCGGAGCCACGTTCGCGGCGAACTCGATTTCCTTCGGCAACGACGACCGCTTCCAGTACGCCTACATCGAGCCCGGCACCGATGGCGGGAACCAGGTCATGTGCGGCAACTGGTCGGATCGGGTCGAAGACCTCGCGCGCGATGCCAAGGAGCCTGTCCTGTGGTTCGAGCGCGACGGGCAGGAGTACGTGGTGCGCGGGGCGACCTACACGAGCCGTGCCCACACGGTGGTACAGCCCATGATGGATCTCGGGCGCGAGCAGGGCCGCCTGGGCGCCAAGCAGGGCCGGCTCGGCGCCGAGCAAGGCAAGATCGGCGCCCGGATGGGGGCTCTCGGGGCGCGTATGGGAGCGATCTCGGCCCGCGAGGTGGTGGCCAAGCTCGACGGGCGCGACACCGACGATTTGAGGAACGAGCGCGAGTCGGTGCGCCGGGACATGGAAGACCTGCGGCGCCAGCAGGAGCCTCTCGCCGACAAGCAGCGTGACCTCGGCGCCAAGCAGCGCGAGCTCGGCAAGAAGCAGCGCGACGCCTCCCACAAGGCCGAGGCCGAGATGGAGCGCATCCTCGACGACGCCATCCGGGCTGGCGCCGCGAGCCGCTTCGCCAATCTCGACGACGGGATCTACACGCTCTAGAGCGTCCGCTTGAAGAAGGTGCAGGCGAGCACGAGCATGATGCCCGCGAAGGCGCCCATGACCGCGAAGTCGGGCGCTACCGAGCCGAAGCCCACTCCCTTCAAGAGCAAGTTGCGCAACGCGTGCACGGCGTAGCGCATGGGGAAGATCACCGAGATCGCGTTGAGCCACGCCGGATAGCTCTCGGTGGGATAGAGAGCTCCGCTCGGGAAGAACGTGACCACGTTCAGGATGCCGAACAGGGCTCGCGGCGTGAGCGGATTCGACACGCGCGCCATCAAGGTGAACATGAATAGGATCAGCCCCAAGGCGAGCAGGAGAATCGCCGACTCGGTGAGCAGGATCGTCCGGATTCCGTTCAACACGGGTAATTGAGCGATGGTCAGTGCCGCCCCCAGCACGATGGTGCCGATGATCATGGCCAGCGTGGTGGCCGAGAGCGTGAGCCCGATCACGATATCGAGCGCGGTCAAAGGCGTGACGAAATAGCCCTCGTGGATGCCGCGCGCACGGTCGTCGACCAGGATGATTCCGCCCGCCAGCATGGCGACGAAGAAGAGCGCCAAAGCGATCACCCCGGGCACCAGGTACTGCATGAACTCCTTGTGCCCGTAGACGTCGACGCGCTGCACCTCCACGCCCACTTTCTTCGTCTCCGACGCCGCCACGTCGCCCGACAAGCTCGCGAAGGCGCGCCGGACCTCGGCTTCGATCACGTTGGCCGAGGTGTTGTCGGTGTTGTCGACCACCACGCCCAGCTCGCCTTGGTCGCCGCGCGCGATGTCCTCGCTGAACGTGGGCGGCACGATGACCACCGCCTTGTAATGGCCCTCGCGCAGCTTTTGGACCGCGGTTTCGGGATCGGGCTCGCTCGCGAGCTTGAAGAGCTTGCGGCTCTGCTCCATGGTCACGAGCCGGTCGGTCACCGCCGCCGCCGCGCGCCCGCGATCCTGCACCACGAGCGCCAGGGGCAGGTCGTGAAGGTCGCCCCCCATCGACTTGCCCAGGATCACGAGATAGATGATGGGCATGAGCGCCATCGGAATCATGAGCTTGGTGTTGCGGCCGAAGCGCCTGAGGTCGCGCTCGGCCACGGCCAGGATGCGCTGGATGTTGAATTCGAACATGATCGCTCTCCTACCGCATGATCGTCGGCATCTGATACTGGTACTCGCCCGCTGCCTGATCGCGCAGGCCGCGGCCGGTATAGTGGATGAACACGTCCTCGAGCGTGGGCTCGAGGAGCGACATGCTCTTCACCTTGTTGCCGGTCGTCTTCGCCGTCTCGGTGATGCCCTCGAGCGGTACCACGTCGCCCGACAGGATGAGCTTCGCCGTGTGCGGCTCCTGGCGCGCCGCCTCGCGCACGTCGGGCAGCGCCTTGAGGGCACGGACCAGCTCGTCGGTCACCTCCTGGAAGTATTCCACGGTCAGGATGTCCTGCCCCGGCACGCTCGCCTTCAATTCGCGCGGCGTACCCAGGGCGGCGATCTTGCCGTGGTCGACGATGGCCAGCCGGTCGCACAGCCGATCGGCCTCGTCCATGTAGTGCGTGCAGATGAGAATCGTGAGATCGCCTTCGCCGCGCAGCTTCTCGAGCAGCTCCCAGATGACGCGACGGCTCTGCGGATCGAGCCCGGTGGTGGGCTCGTCGAGGAAGAAGACGCGCGGGCGGTGGATGAGGCCGCGCGCGATCTCGAGCCGGCGGCGCATGCCGCCCGAGTACGTCCCCGCCGCCTTGTCGCGCCACTCCCAGAGCCCTACGGCTTGCAATAGCTCCGTGGAGCGCTCGCGTCGATCCTTCTTCGCCATCTCGTAGAAGCGGCCGTAGAGATCGAGGCTCTCCCACGCCGTGAGATCGCCGTCCACCGTGTTGGCCTGGGGGATGACGCCGATCTCGTGGCGCACCCGGCTCGTGTCCTTGGCCACATCGTGCCCCATGACGAGCGCGCGTCCCGAAGTCGGCACGAGGAGCGTGGTCAGCATGCGGATGAGCGTGCTCTTGCCGGCGCCGTTGGGCCCCAAGATGCCGAAGATCTCGTCGCGCTCGACCTGGAAGCTCAAGTCTTCGTCGGCGGTGAAGTCGCCGAACTTCTTGGTCAAATGCTCGACCGAGATGGCGATGTCTTTGCTCATTTTCCCGCCCTGGCGCGCGCCACCGAGGGCGCGACCCGAATCACGACCTCGGCCGTCATGCCGTCCTTCAGGAGATGCTCGGGGTTGAGCACGTGCGCGGTCACGTTGAAGGTGCGGATGTCGCGCCGCCTCGCCCCCCAGTCCTTGCGCGTGGCGAAATCGCCGGCCGCCTGGATGTCCGACACCACGCCCTCGAAGGTGCGGTTGTCGAAGGAGTAGACGCGCACCGTGACCTTGTCGCCGACACGCACGGCGCCGACCTTGGTCTCGTCGACGGCGGCGTGCACCTTCACCGTGTCGAGGTCGGCGACCGTGACCACGGGCACGCCCACCATCACCATCTCGCCGGGACGGTGCACCTTCTCCAGCACCTGTCCCGACTGCGCCGTGTACAGGTCGGCATAGGAGCGGTTGAGCTGCGCCTGCTCGAGCATCGTCTTGGCCTGCGCCACCTGCGCGCGAGCGGAGGCGACCTGAGCGACGGCGACGTTGGCGGCCGCCCGGGCCGCGTCGACCTGCTGCTCGGTCGTGGCGTCGCTCGCCATGAGCGTCTTCTGGCGCGCCCAGTCGCGCGCCGTCTTGTCGCGCGTCGCTTGCGCCGACATCAACGCGGCTTGCGCCGCGAGCTGCGACGATTGCGCCGACTGCAGCGCCACGTCCAGGTCCTGGGTCTCGAGGCGCGCCACGAGCTGTCCCGGCTTCACCCGGTCGCCTTCGGAGACGGGCACGTCGGCGATGCGTCCGGCCACCTTGAAGCCGAGGTCCGTGCTCACCGCCTCGACCGTGCCCGTGGTGCTGATGTCGCCGCCGCGATAGCCCTCGTTGCGGTGTTTGTAGCTCCAGTACGCGTAGACGATGCCGCCCACGACGAGGAGGAAGAGGACGGGCCGGAGGATCTTGCGCACGCGCGCCGCCCCCGACGCCTTTCCATTCTCGGCCATGTTCTAACGCTCCTTCCCCGTCGCGTGATCCAGCTCGGCCCGCGCCGACCAGTAACCGATGAGCGCCTGTGCCTCGGCGACGCGCGCCTCGGCGAGATCGCTCACCGCATCCAGCACCTCGGTCGCGGTTCCGGTTCCTCCCTTGTAGGTTTCATCGGACAGACGCACGGCCTCGATCGCCGAGGCCAGGCGCGATTCCACGGTCTGCCACTGCACCGTGGCCACGCGCAGGTCGGAGAGCGCCTGCGCCACCTCGAGCTGCACGTCAAGCGTCTGCGCCCGGCGCCGCGCCTCGAGCGCGGTTTGCTGCGCCTGAAATTGCTCCACGCGCGCGCCGCTCACGCCGCCGTCGAAGATGGGCATGGTGAGCGCCACCCCCGCGAACAGGTTGTAGGTCTTGAGCCCGGCATCCTGGAAGTTGAAGAAGGCGTCGTTCTTGTTGGGCGCCCGGTACTCGGCCGTGCCCGAGAGGCTCACCTGCGGCAAGTGCTCGGCGTGCGCGGCCGACGCCTGCTCGCGGGCCTGCGCGATCTGATGGTCGAGGGAGGCGATCTCAGGCCGGGCGGCGAGCGCCTGCTGCAAGGCCGCCGCCGAATCCGGAAACGCCGACTCGGGCGCCGGCGGAGCTTCGAGCGTGTCGGCAGGATCGAGTGCCATGCCGATCGCCGTCTCGAGCTCGGTGCGCGCCACGGCGCGCGCCTCCTGGGCGCGCGCGAGCTGCACTTCGCGCTCGGAGGCGTCGACGTTGGCGCGCAGCGCATCGAGCTTGGGCGAGACACCGGCCTGCACGCGGGCGTTGGCCACGCGCAGATGCGAGCGCGCCGAGGTCAGCGCCTCGTTCGCGGCGTAGATCAGGCGCAGCGCCCCCAGCTCCCTGTAGAACGCCTGCGAGACGCGCAGCGTGAGATCGGCGTCTGCTTGCTGGCGCGCGCTCATTTGGGCGCGCTCGCCGGCTTGCGCGGCGCGCACGCGCGCCGGGTTCAGGCCGCTCGAGTAGAGCGTGTAGCGGGCCTCGGTCTTCAAATCGAGCAGGTTGGCGGCGCCGATCTTGATGGTCTGAGGCGGCAACCCGGGCAGCGAGAACTCCTGCTCCTGGGGCTCGCTGTTCTGCGTGTACGACGCGTCGAAGCGCAAGGTCGGCTTGCGCGCCGCGCCTGCCTCGTGGATGGCGCCGTGGGCGCGCGCCACGTCGGCGTCGGCTTGCGCCAGAGTCGGCGCGTGCGTGCGCGCGAGCTCCAAGCAATGCTCGAGCGTGACCGCGCCCGCCGCATGCGGCATTCCCGTCACGAGGGCCAGGAGGGCCCACGTTTGCCACCGCTTCATCCCCTTCCTCCCTCTCCCTTGCGGTGCACCGGCGCCGCCCCCGCCCACAAGAGCGAGACCAGCGCGCGCACGTAGGCCTCGGAGGACTTGCGCCCCCCGTGCCGGCCTTTGCGGATCAATTCGTGGAAGACGTAGTTCTGCACGCCGCCGAAGAGCGCCCGCGCCAGGACCTCCGGGTTCTGGCGGCGCAGACGCCGGCGCTTCATCTCCGCCTCGAGGTATTCGGCCGTGCGGCGCAGCGCGCGCGTGGGCGGCGGATCGGCGGTCGCGAGATGCGGCGGCAACTCGCCGCGGCCGTGCGACCACGACATCATGAGAAGCGGCAGCATGCGCCGCAAGAACTCGAGCAGCTGGGTTCCCAGCTCGACCAGGTTCTCGCGCACCTCGCCCTTCCCCACCCGCCCTTCGATGGCGCGAAGGAACGGAGGATCCTGGATCGCGGGCTGCATGGCGGCGAAGAACAGGGCGTGCTTGGTGGGAAAGCGCTTGAACAGCGAGCCCTCGGCCACCCGGGCGCGCTTGGCCACCTGCGCCGTGGTGGCGCGGAAGCCGCGCTCGAGGAACACCTCGCGCGCCGCGTCCAGGATCTGATCGGTGGTGATGGTCGATGGCCGGGCCATGGGCTCGCTCCTGCCTCCTCGGTTATGAGTGAGTAATCACTCATTAATTGGTCATGTCAAGAGGGGCAAGCCACGGATCCCGGAATCGGGGAATACCCTCAGTCTTTCAAGCGGTCCAGCAGGGACTCGACGACCTCGATGTCGACCGGCTTCACCAGGTGGCGGTCGATGCCGGCCTCGGTCGAGCGCTGGCGGTCGGCATCCTCGCCCCAGCCCGTCTGGGCGACGAGCAGGGCGCCTTTGAGCGTGGGCATGGCGCGCAGGCGCTGCGCCAGTTCGTAGCCGTTCATGCCTGGCAGTCCGATGTCGAGCAGCACCATCTGCGGCTGGAAGCCCTCGGCGATCTCGACCGCCTGATTCCCGTCGAAGGCGATCCGCACCTGGTGCCCCATGATCTCGAGCAGCATGCCCAGGCTCTCGGCCTGGTCGCGATTGTCGTCGACCACGAGGATGCGGCGGGCGGTCCGCTTCTTCTTGGCTCCGGCGCGCGGGGTTTCTTCCTTGGCCGAAGTCGGCGGCGCGCTCAGCGGCAGGTGCACGATGAACTCGCTCCCCTTCCCCAGGCCATCGCTCTTCACCTCGACGGTCCCCCCGTGGGCCCGCACCAGGCTGTTCACGAGCGT
>DATFWU010000193.1:0-3666 GCA_035259005.1 Candidatus Eiseniibacteriota bacterium | reverse complement strand
CGCGTGCGGAACCTGACCAACTTCGGCGCCTTCGTGGAGCTGGAAGAGGGCATCGACGGCCTCGTCCACGTCAGCGACATGTCGTGGACGCGCCGCGTGACCCATCCGTCCGAGGTCGTGAAGAAGGGCGACGTGATCGAGGTCGCCGTGCTCGCCATCGACAAGGAGCACCGCCGCATCTCGCTCGGTCTCAAGCAAGTCGAGGCCGATCCGTGGCCGGCGCTGGCCGATCGCTTCTTGCCCGGCTCGGAGATCACCGGAAAGATCACTCGCTTGTTCGACCGCGGCGCCATCGTCGACGTGGGCGAGCACATCGAGGGCTTCATCCCCATCTCGCAGCTCGGCGTGGACGACTTGAAGAAGCCTTCCGAGGCCTTCCTGCCCAACGAAGAGCTCAAGATGAAGGTCACGCGCGTCGACGTGCCGAACCATCGCCTGCTTCTGTCCGTGAAGGCGTGGCTCAGCGATCAGGACGACGTGGCGCTGGCCGAGTGGACCGCGAACCGGAACCGCGCCCGCGCCGAGGCCGCCAAGCTCGAGGCCGAAGAGGCGGAGAAGGCGAAGGAGCGCGAAGAAAAGAAGGGAAAGAAGGGCTCCAAGGAGGCTCTGGCCACGGCGGAAGCCGATGAGCTGCCGGCCGATCTCGAGGGGCTCGACGACGCCGATCTCGACGTGCCCGCAGACGGGGAATAGGGAGGCTTCGAGAGGCACTCGGGAGAGTCCGACGTGCGCATCGCCTATCTGACGCACGGCTGCCGGCTCAACCAGTTCGAGACCGACGCGGTGGCGGCGCGGTTCGCCGCCTCTGGCCACGAGACGGTCGACAATCCCGAGACGGCGGACTTGGTCATCCTGAATACGTGCACCGTGACCCAGGCGGCGGACCGAGAGGGACGCCGCCTGGCGCGTTCTCTAGCCGGGCGTTTGGGCGCCGAGCGCGTGGCGGTCACGGGCTGCTCGGTGCAGCGCGATGCGGCGCCCTACGAGGCGCTGGGCTTGCGGCTGGTGGCGGGAAACAGCCACAAAGATCGACTCTTTGAGCTGATTACCTCGTCGTCTTCCGGCGTCGCCGTCGATACTCCGGATCCGGTCGCGCGCGTGAACGGCTTGCGAGTGAGCGGCGTGTCGAGCCATGCGCGCGCCTACCTGCGCGTCCAGGACGGCTGCAACCAGACCTGCACGTTCTGCACGCTGCCCTCGGTACGGGGTTCGAGTGCCAGCGTGCCCTTGGACGTCGTGCGCGCCGAGGCACGGGCCCTGGCGGCGCGCGGGCACGAGGAGATCGTGCTGACCGGCGCGCACCTGGGATCGTATGGATACGATCTCGCGCCGCGCGTGGCTTTGCCCGAATTGATCGAAGCCGTGCTCGAGGCGGCGCCTGCCGCGCGGGTGCGGCTGTCTTCTTTGGAGCCTCGTTTCGTGAGCCCGGGACTGCTGCGCCTGCTTGCCGAGGAGCCGCGGCTGTGCCCGCATCTGCACCTGCCCCTGCAGAGCGGCGACGACGGCGTCCTGGCGCGCATGCGCCGCGCGTATCGCTCGCGGCCCTATGAAGAGCGGGCGCGGGCGGCCTGCGAGGCCTCCCCTGGGATGGCACTCGGCGCCGATTTCATCGTCGGCTTTCCGGGCGAGGATGACGCGGCGTTCGCCCGCACGATGGATCTCGTGGAGCGCCTGCCCTATACGTACGGCCACGTGTTTTCGTACTCGGACCGCCCCGGAACGCCGGCGGCCGCGCTCGACGGCCACGTCGCGCCGGATGTCATTCGCCGCCGGAGCGCGGTGCTGCGCGCGGCGCTGGCACGCAAGCACGCGGAGTTCCTGAACACGCAGGTTGGACGTGATGTCGAGCTCGTGGTGGAGAGTGTCGCATTCTCCGGCGGCGACTGGATCGTTCGCGGAACCACCGAGCGATTCTTGCCGGCGCGAAGCCGCGGGCAAGGCTCTGCCCCACGGGCCGGCTCGCGTTTGCTCTTGCGGCCCACAGCGCTCGAAGGCGACGCGCTCTCCGCCTAGCCCGAGCCAGCGCCGGATGGTACGATCCGCCGGCCATGAAGCGTTTCTTCCTCGAAAACTACGGCTGCCAGATGAACGTCTACGACACGGAGGGGATGGAGCGCCTCCTGGTCGAGAGCGGCTACGCGCGCACCGAGACCCCCGCCGAGGCCGACGTCGTTCTCGTGAACACGTGCAGCGTGCGTGAGCACGCCGAAGAGCGGGCGCTGAACCGCCTCTCCGAGCTGACGCGCCTCAAAGACCAGCGACCGGAGGTGGTGGTCGGCGTCACCGGATGCATGGCGCAGCGCATGGGCAAGGACATCAAGCGGCGTCTGCCGCGCATCGATCTGGTCGTCGGGTCGCAGGCATTGCCGGCCGTGATGGAAGGCATCGCGGAGGCCGAGAAGGCGCGGGCCCGGGGGGGAAAGCACGAGCCCTACATCGGGCCCGAGACGCTCGATCATTACTTGCCGCCGCCCACGGCGCGCGGACCCGAGCCGCGCCTCAAGGGCTTCGTGACCATCATCCGCGGCTGCAACAAGAGCTGCGCCTACTGCATCGTGCCCACGACCCGCGGTCCGGAAGTGAGCCGCACGCCCGCAGAGATCGTGGCCGAGGTCGAGGATCTGGTCGCGGCCGGAACCGTCGAGGTCATGCTGCTCGGCCAGAACGTGAACTCGTACGAATCGGGTGGTGTCGATTTTCCGGAGCTTCTGCATCGTGTGGGGGCGGTGAGCGGCTTGCGCCGCCTGCGCTTCACCACTTCGCATCCGCGCGACATGAATCGCGATGTCGTCGCGCGCATGGGCACCGCCCCGCGGCTTCAGCCCTGGCTCCATCTGCCCGTGCAGTCGGGCTCGACGCGCGTGCTCGCCGAGATGAACCGCGACTATTCTTTGGAGCACTACCTCGACGTCGTCGAGGCGGCGCGCGAGGCCATCGAAGATCTGTCCCTCACCACCGATATCATCGTGGGGTTCCCCGGAGAGACGGAGGAAGACTTCGAAGGGACGCTGCGATTGCTCGAACGAGTGAGGTACGACACGCTGTACGGATTCAAGTATTCGCCGCGCTCGGGTACGGTGGCCGCCGCGCGTGAGGACGCCATTTCCGGCGACGAGAAGCAGCGCCGGCTCGCGGCCTTGCTCGAAGCGCAGAAGCGCATCTCGCACGAGCGCAACCAGCGCTTCGTCGGGCGCACGCTCGAGGTCATGCTCGAAGGGCGCGATGCCAAGCGCGGCAACTGGCTCGGCAAGAGCGGCCACAACAAGACCGTCGTGCTACCGGATGCGCCGCACGCGATCGGCGACTTCGTCGAGGCGCGGATCGACCGCGCCGAGGGGCTCACGCTCTACGGCACGGCGCTCGGCCGGGCGCCGGAGTAGATGGGTGCGCGCCGCGCTGCTCGGTTGGGCCGGAGCCACCGTGGTCGCGGCGGGAATCGCGTGGGCGCAGGCCGCGCCTCCCGCACCACCTCCGCCACCCAAGCCGGGAACCCCGGCCGCCTACTGGCTCGAAGCGCAGCAAACCGTGAGCGGGGATTCGGCCTCGGCGCGTTACGCACGCCTGGCCGGCCGTTTCCCGCGCCATCCCACCGGTGAGGCAGCTCTCTTCGAGCTGGCCGAGTATCACTATGCGCGCGGCGACTATCAGGGAGCGCGCGGCGAGTTC
>DATFWU010000192.1:0-27062 GCA_035259005.1 Candidatus Eiseniibacteriota bacterium | reverse complement strand
CCGGTGAGGTCGGCGGGCAGAAGGTCGGGGGTGAACTGGATGCGGTGGAAGCGCAGGTTGAGCGACTGCGCCAGGGTGCGCACGGCGAGCGTCTTGGCCAGGCCGGGCACGCCCTCGAGGAGCACGTGGCCGTCGCCCACGAGCGCCACCAGGAGCCGCGTCACCATGTAGTCCTGGCCCACGATCACGCGCGCCACCTCGGCGCGGATGCGCGTCACCACCTCGCCCGCCCGGGCCACCCGCTCGGGGACCTTCGTCGCGTCCACCGCCATCGCGCTTCCTCCCTGTCGAATCGCGCTACGCCGAACGCCCGAGGGCGGCGAACGAATCCTCCGTGGCGTGCAGCGGAAATCCCGAAGTCAGATCCTCGACCCGGCGCCGGACATCGGCCAGATGCGCGTCGTCCTCCGGCCGCTCGAGGGCGCGCGCCACCAGACCGGCGATCCTCCGCATCTCGCCCTCTTTCATGCCGCGCGTGGTCACGGCCGGCGTGCCGAGACGCACGCCGCTCGTGACGAACGGCTTCTGCGGGTCGAAGGGAATCGCGTTCTTGTTCACCGTGATGCGCGCCTTCTCGAGCGCCGCCTCGGCCGCCTTGCCGGTCAGGTTCTTGGGGCGCAGGTCGACCAGCATGAGATGGTTATCGGTCCCGCCCGAGACGATCTCGAATCCGTGGCCGATCAGGGCCTGGGCCAGGGCCTGCGCGTTGGCCACCACCTGGCGCTGGTAGGCGGCGAACGAAGGCCTGAGCGCCTCACCGAAGCACACCGCCTTGGCCGCGATCACGTGCATGAGCGGCCCGCCCTGCATGCCCGGGAAATTGGTCCTGTCCACGGCGGCCGCGTGCTCGGCCTGGCTGAGGACGAGCCCGCCGCGCGGGCCGCGCAGCGTCTTGTGGGTGGTCGAAGTCGTGATGTCGGCGATGCCGACCGGGCTCGGGTGGAGACCGGTCGCGACCAATCCCGCGATGTGGGCCATGTCGACGACGAGCCGGGCGCCGACTCGGTCGGCGGCCCGGCGGAAGCGGGGAAAGTCGATGACGCGCGAGTAGGCGCTCGCCCCGGCCACGATGATCTGCGGACGGTGCTCGTCGGCCAGGCGGTCCATCTGGTCGTAGTCGATGCGTTGGTCCTCGCGGCGCACCTCGTATTGCACGACCTTGAAGAAGCGCCCGGAGAACGAGACCGGATGTCCGTGCGTGAGGTGGCCGCCGTGCGCCAGGCTCATGCCGAGCAGCGTCGCCCCCGGCTCGGCGAGGGAGAAATACGCCGTCATGTTGGCGGTGGCACCCGAGTGCGGCTGCACGTTGGCGTGGTCGCCGCCGAAGATCTGCAGCAAGCGCTCGCGCGCCAAGGTCTCGACCACGTCGACGAACTCGCAGCCGCCGTAGTAGCGCTTGCCCGGATAGCCTTCTGCATACTTGTTGTTCAAAGGCGTCGCCATGGCGGCGAGCACGGCCGGCGAGGCGAAGTTCTCGCTCGCGATCAGCTCGAGGGTACGGAGCTGGCGCTCTTCCTCGTGGCGGATCGCCTCGGCGATGGCCGGGTCGCCGCGCTGGAGAGCCGCGGCGGGGTCCGTCATTCGGCCTCGCGGGTCGAGCGCGTGCCCCCGCCCGCGGGCACGGGCGTCACCGTGGCGCGCGCCGCGCTCGTCGCCCCCGCCTTCTCCGCCGGATTCTTGCCGGCCACCGGCGTGAGCCAGCCGTAGCGGTCCGGGCGCCGTCCGTCGAGCACGCCGAAGAAGGCGTCCTGAAGGGCCTTGGTCACCGGCCCGCGCTGGCCCGAGCCCACCGCGATGCGGTCCACCGAGACGATGGGCGTGATCTCGACCGCCGTGCCGCTGAAGAACACCTCGTCGGCGAGATACAGCATGTCGCGCGGCAGCGCCTGCTCGCGCACCTCGATGCCCAGCTCGCGCGCCAGGGTGAGCGTCGAGTCGCGCGTGATGCCGACGAGAATCGAGGACGAGGTCGAGGGCGTGTACAAGATGCCCTTGTGCACCAGGAACACGTTCTCGCCCGAGCCCTCGGAGAGGAAGCCCTGGGTGTCGAGAGCGATGCCTTCGGCGTAGCCGTTGACCACCGCCTCCATCTTCATGAGCTGGCCGTTCATGTAGTGGCCGCCGGCCTTGGACATGCCGGGCGTGGTCTGGGGGCCGGTACGACGCCACGACGAGACACAGACGTCGACCCCCTTCTCGATCGACTCGGGGCCCAGGTACTTGCCCCACGGAAACGCCGCCACCGCGACTTCGACCGGCTTGCCGAACGGGTTCACGCCCAGGTTGTCGAAGCCGCGATAGACGACCGGGCGCAGATAGCAGGCGCCCAGCTCGTTCTTGACCACGGCCTCGCAGTGGACTTTCTCCAGCTCCTCGAAGGGATACTTGATCTCCATCCGGTAGATGCGCGCCGAATCGTACAGGCGGCGCAGGTGATCCTGCAGGCGAAAGACCGAGGGCCCGAGCTCAGGATGATCGTAGCAGCGAATGCCCTCGAACACGCTCGTGCCGTAGTGCACGACGTGCGAGAGGATGTGAATGCGCGCGTCCGCCCACGCCACCCACTTGCCGTCCATCCAAATCCACTTGCCTTGCGCCGTGTTCACGCCGCCCCCCTGTCGCGTGAGGCGGATTCCGCCTCCCGTCGGGCTTTGACTTCCCGGATCACGACCGCCGCCACGCGCTGCACGTGCTCGGTGACGCGCCGGAGACACTCTTCGTAGGCTTCCCGCGACCCGCCGAAAGGATCCGGAATCCCTTCGCCGGTCGGGTGTTCGGAATCGAAATCGGACAGCAGGTGAGCGCGTGCGCCCGCGTCGGGGCTCATGCGCCGGACGACTTCGAGCTCGCCCGGACTCAAGGCCAGCACGAGATCGGCGCGCTCGAGAAGCGGCATCGAAACCCGCTGCGCGCGATGGGCGGAGAGGTCCAGTCCGTTCGCTTTCGCGACCTCGATGGCCGGCGTCGCGGCGGGTGCCGCCGGGTTGGCGTACACCCCGGCGGACTGGATCTCCACGCGACGTCCTTCGTCACCGAGGGCGAAACCCAGGGCCGCGGCCGCTAAAGGACTGCGGCACGTGTTCCCGGCGCAGACGAAGAGGACGCGGTACAGCGGGACGACCGCGTTCATAGGAGGCAGGGTAGGCTTGGGCCGGCGCGGCTGTCAAGAAACGCCGGCCGGGCGAACGTGTTCCGGTTCCTCATGTTACCGGTTTCATGCCCGGCGCGAGACATAGGGCAGGACGTCCACCGCGCCGGCCCGCAGCACTTCCACCCGGCCGCTGGTCACGTCGATCAGCGTCGAGGGCTGGACGGCCTGCGAAGGACCTCCGTCCAGCACCAGGTCGAGCTGGTTCCCGAAGGCCCGGATCACCTCCTCGGCGCTCTTGGCCGGGGGCTGCCCGCTGAGATTGGCGCTCGAGGCGACCAGCGGCCCGCCCAGCGCGCGCACCAGGGCCAGCGACAGGGGGTGCTGCGGAAAGCGGAGCGCGATCGTCTCCTTGGGACCGCGGCAGGCCGCCGGCACCAGGATCGAAGCGCGAAACACGATCGAGAGCGGCCCCGGCCAGAAGCGTTTCATGAGCGTCGCCGCCACGTCGGGGATGTCGGCGGCGAGTGCTTCCACTTCGGCCGGGTCGGAAATGAGAGAGATCACGGCCAGGTTCTGGGGCCGCCGCTTGAGACGGTAGAGCATGTCGACCGCGGCCGGATCCATGAGCGAGCAGCCGAGCCCGTAGAACGTATCGGTAGGAAAGGAAATCACCCCGCCGCGAAGGATGGCCTCGGCGGCCTCGGCCACGATCCGGCGATCGGGATGTGCCGGATCGACGGGGCGAACGTCAGCGGGCACGCGCGCTTTCCTTGGCCGGGCCGAGCACCTTCTCGGCCATGGCTCGGCGTAGGCCGCGCAGCCGCTCGGCCAGCTCGCGATCGCTCAGGGCAAGCATCTGCGCGGCGAGGTATCCGGCGTTGCGCGCTCCCGGCGCACCGATGGCCACCGTGGCCACGGGAACCCCCGCCGGCATCTGCACGGTGGCGAGCAGGGAGTCGAGCCCGGCCAGCGGCGTGGCCGCGAGCGGGATGCCGATCACGGGCAGGATGCCGTGCGCGGCGACGGCCCCGGCGAGATGCGCAGCACCGCCCGCGGCCGCGATGAGCACGCGCACGCCGCGGGCTTCCGCCCCGCGCACGTAGTCGCGCACGGCGTCGGGCGTGCGATGGGCGGAGCGCACGAGGACCTCGTGGCCGACGCCCAATTCGCGCAGCACGGCCGCGCACTCGTCGACCACGGCGCGATCGCTCTCCGATCCCATGAGGATGCCGACGCGCGTGTCCGGCACCCCGTATCCCTTCGACCCTTTGGCTTTCGCGCTCATCGGTTCTCCTGGAGATTCGTCTTGGATCGCACCATGTCTTCGCCGATGTCACGGCGCCAACGGCTGCCCTCGAGCCGCACGCAGGCGAGCGCCTCGTAGGCGCGGCGCCGGGCTTCGGCTCGGGTGCGGTCCGCCGCGGCGAGCGTGAGCACACGGCCGCCGGCGCTCACCAGCGTCCCTCCCGCTTCGCGCGTCCCCGCATGGAAGGTCTGAACCTCCGGGAAAGCGCGCAGACGATCCAGTCCCTCGAGGGGATCGCCGGTGCGCGGCTTTTCCGGATAGCCGTCGGCCGCCAGCACGACGGCCACGCAACTTTCACCCGACCAGCGCGGCTCGTCGCTCAACGAGCCCGCCGCCACCTGGCGCAAAAGCTCTCCGAGATCGCTGGTGAGCAAGGGCAGGAGCGCTTGCGTCTCGGGATCACCGAAGCGGCAGTTGAACTCGAGGACCTCGGGCCCGCGCTCGGTGCGCATGAGGCCGACGTAGAGAAGTCCGCGATACGGAGTGCCTTGGCGCGCCAGGGTCGTGAGCACGGGCTCGACCACCCGATCCATCACCTGATCGGCGAAGCCCGCCGGCACATCGCTCGGCGCGTAGGCTCCCATGCCGCCGGTATTCGGCCCCTCGTCGCCCGTGCCCAGCCGCTTGTAGTCGCGCGCCGGGATCAGGGGCTTGGCGTGCGCGCCGTCGCACAAGAAAAAGAGCGACACTTCTTCGCCTTCGAGAAACGCTTCCACGACGAGCCGGCGTCCCGCTTCTGCGAAGCGCCCGTTCTCGATCGCTTCCCAGGCGAAGCGGCGTGCTTCTTCTTCGTCGTGGGCGACCAGCACACCCTTTCCCGCCGCCAGCCCGTCGGCCTTGAGGACGATGGGAAGCCCGAGGCGGCCCACCGCGCTCATCGCCTCCTCGACCGTGAGCGCGACCACGAATGGCGCCGTCGGACTGCCGGCCGCGGCGAGGATCGTCTTGGCGAAGGCCTTGCTGCCCTCGAGGCGCGCCGCCTGGGCGCTGGGCCCGAAGCACAGCACGTCCCTCTTCGCGAGGCGATCGGCGAGCCCGGCCACCAGGGGACCTTCCGGCCCCACCACCGTGAGATCGAAGCGCATGGCGGCGATCCAATCGGCGAGCCGCGCCGGATCGTCGGGGGGATTGGCCAGCCGCGGACCGAGAGCGCCCGTGCCGGGATTGCCCGGGGCGGTCCACACTTCGCGCACCGAGGGCGAGCGCGAAAGCGACCAGGCGAGCGCGTGCTCGCGCGCGCCGCTTCCCAGTACCAGCACTCTCACGTCGAGGATCCTCCGGATTCGAGCACCCAGACTAACCCGCGGGCGACCGTGGGACCACCTCCGTGGCCGCCGGCAGCACGGCCCCCCGCCCCGACACGCCGGCCAGCGCCGCCTCCACGTCGGCACCCGGCTCGAGGCCGATCGCGCCCGCCATGCGCACCCACTCGGGGGTCTTGCTTCCCACCCAGAGCACGGTGTGGCGGCGGCACAAGCCCTTGAGCGAGACAGCGGTCTGGGCGTTGAGATCGTATTGCTCGCGCGCCTGCCGCTCGAGCTCGTCGGGGCTCGGCACGCCGAGCCAGCGCGCGAAGCTGGGCGAGCCGGGACCGCCGGGCGTGGCGGCGAAGAGCACGAGCGCAGCACCCGGCCGCGCGTAGCGGGCCGCGTGCGCCAGCGCTTTGTGCGACTGCACCACGTCGATGTCGCGCGGCGCTCCGCCCAGGGAGGCGACCACGAGATCGTAGGCAACGGGATCTCCCACGGCTCCGCGGGTCCGTACGGCCTCGCGCGCCTCGGTCAAGCCTTTCGTGCCGCCGAAGTAGCGCCAGGCACCGTGGTGCTTCACCACCTGAACGCACGCCTCGGCGGCGTCGAGCGCCGCCGCTTCGGCGATGTCCTGGGCGACCGGATTGCCTTCGATCACTCCCGGCCCGCACCCGGGGTGAAGTCCGCCGGGCGGCAGCGGCCCGAGGGAGCGCTTGTGGTTGGCCGCGGCACCCGCCCGGCTCGCTACACCCGGAAACACCATCTTGGGACCGCCGCCAAAGCCCGCGAGATAGTGGAGCGATACACCACCCAGCGTGATGCGAAACGACGCGCTCGCGTAGCGGTCGTTGACCTCCACCGGCGTGCCCGCCCTCGTCTCTCCGCGCTTCGTGCCCGGTGCCGCCGCGTCGTGAACCACGATCTCGACACCGGCGGGCGCCTGCCAGAGGCGCGCGAATTCGCCGGCCGCCGGCGCAGAATGGGTTCCAGCCGCAACCAGGACTGTTTGGCGAGAGCGCGGCACGCCGCGGCGCTCGAGGGCTTCGACCAGGACCGGCAAGGATTCGGCGACCGGCGCCGGCCGCGTGAGATCGGGCACCACGAAGACGGCGCGGTCTCGGTCACCGAGCTTGTCGGGCAGCTCGGTCTCGAGCACCGGCGCCAGATGCGGAGAGCCCGCCTCGAGCGACGAAGCGGGCTCCACCACCTCCCATTCCACCTGGGGCACGAGCGTGAAGCAAACCCGTTCGTCCCCCAAGCCGAGCTCGACCGTGGGCGCTCTCACGGGCTCGGCGTCTTCTCCAGCGCCTCGCGCAGGAGGTCGCGCGCCACCTGAGGATTGGCTTTGCCGCCGGTGGCGCGCATGAGCTGGCCGAGCAAGAAGCCGAAGGCCTTCTCCTTGCCACCACGGAATTCCTCGGCCGGGCCCGGATTCGCCGCCAGGATCTGCTCGACCACGACGCGAAGGGCGCCGGGATCGCTCTCCTGCACGAGCCCGCGCGCGCGGGCCACCGACTCGGGCTCGCCCGGATCGACGAGCATGGCCTCGAACACTTCCTTGGCCAGGTGGCCGCTCACCAAGCCGCGCTTGGCGAGATCGGCCAGGGCCGCGAGGCGCGCCGGGGGAACGATCTTCGCGAACTCGTCGATCGATTCGCCGCGCTCCTTGGTCGCCCGCGCCACCTCGCCCATCACCCAGTTGGAGGCCGCCTTGGGCTCGGCTCCGGCGGCCACGACGCGCTCGAAGTAGTCGGCCACGTCGTAGTCGGCGACCAGCACGTCGACGTCGTAGGCCGGAAGTCCGAGCTGGTGCTCGAAGCGCTCGACGCGCTGGGCGGGCAGCTCGGGCAGGGTGCGCCGCGCGTCTTCGATCTGCGATTCACTGACCTCGAGCGGCGGCAGGTCGGGCTCCGGGAAATAACGATAGTCGTGCGCGAATTCCTTGCTGCGCATGATCTGCAGCACGTCGTGATCGACGTCGTAGAGGAGCGTGCACTGCTCGACCTTGCCACCGCCGTCCAGAATCGCCGCCTGGCGTCGGATCTCGGCCTGGATGCCGCGCTCCACGGCACGGATCGAGTTCAGGTTCTTGATCTCGGTCTTGACCCCGAGCGCCGAATCGCCCGGGCGGCGCAGCGACACGTTGGCATCGCAGCGCAGGCTCCCCTTCTCCATGTCGCCGTCGGTGATGCCGAGCACGCGGACCAGCTGACGAAGCCGCGTCAGGTAGCGGTAGGCCTCCTCGCTCGAGGCCAGCGCGGGCTCGCTCACCATCTCGATGAGCGGCACCCCGGCGCGATTGAAATCGACCCGCGTCTCGCGGCGATCGCCCTGGCGCTCGGGATGGAACGACTTACCCGTGTCTTCCTCGAGATGACAGCGATGGATGGGCACCGGGCGCGGCGCGCCGCGCTCGCCGATGTCGAGCGTGCCACCGGTGACGATGGGCTCGTCGTACTGCGAGATCTGATAGTTCTTCGGCATGTCGGGGTAGAAATAATTCTTGCGCGCGAAGATCGAGCGGCGATGCACCTGGGCGCCGAGAGCCGAGGCGAGCCGCAGGGCATAATCGACGGCGCGCGCGTTCATCACCGGGAGCGAGCCGGGAAGCCCGAGGCACACCGGACAGATGAGCGTGTTGGGCTCGGCTCCGAAGCGGTTGGCGCACGGGCAGAAGAGCTTGCTCTCGGTGCGCAGCTGGATGTGCACCTCGAGGCCGATCACGGGCTCCCAGGCGAGCACCGCCCTCTTTTCCCTTCCGGTCACGGGCGCGGTCACGAGGCGGCCCCCACCGCAAGCTCGGGCCAGCGCCGCTCGCCGCCGAGTGCGGACTCGAGGGCGGCGCCGAGCCGGAAGAGCGTGCCTTCTCCTTGCGCCGGCCCCACGAGCTGCATGCCGACCGGGAGGCCGTCCGCGGTGAATCCACACGGCACGTTGAGCGCCGGAATGCCGGCCAGGTTCGCACCGATGGTGAAGATGTCGGAGAGGTACATGGCGAGCGGATCCGTGGCTTTCTCGCCGAGACGGAACGCGGGCGTGGGTGCGGTGGGAAGCAGCAAGGCATCGACACCCGAGAGGGCCGCGTGCAGGTCGCTGCGAATGCGCCGCCGGGCCTGGAGCGCTTTGCGGTAATAGGCGTCGTAGTAGCCGGCCGAGAGCGCGAACGTGCCGAGAAGAATGCGCCGCTTCACCTCGCTGCCAAAACCTTGGCCGCGCGTCTTCGTGTAGAGGCTCAGGAGATCGTCGGCCAGTTGCGCTCGAAAGCCATAACGCACGCCATCGAAGCGCGCCAGGTTCGAAGAGGCTTCCGCCGTCGCCAACAAGTAATAAGTGGCCACGCACGCGGCGGGCGGCACGAGATGGACTTCCTTGACCCGCACGCCGGCGCGACCGAGCGCTTCCTCGGCGCGCGCCTGCGCCGCCTGGACTTCGGGATGCAATCCCTCCGCCAGGATGTTGCGCGGCACGCCGATCGCGAGCCCCTTCCCCGCACGGGCCGAGACATCGAGGCCGTCGAGCGAGAAGGCGCCGTCGGGGCGGGTCGTCATGTCGTTTTCGTCCGGCCCGGCCATCACGCTGAAGACCAAAGCGCAGTCGGCCACGCTGCGCGCGAAGACACCAACCTGGTCGAGCGACGAGCCGAAGGCCACGAGGCCGTAGCGCGAGAGCCGGCCGTAGGTGGGCTTCAATCCGACCAAGTTGGTGAAGCTCGCCGGTTGGCGCACCGAGCCGCCGGTCTCCGAGCCGAGCGCGAACGTGCCCATGCCGGTCGCCGTGGCCACGGCCGAGCCGCCGCTCGACCCGCCCGGCACGCGCTCGAGATCGTAGGGATTGCGCGACGGGCCGAAGGCCGAGTTCTCCATGGAGGAGCCCATGGCGAACTCGTCGCAATTGGCTTTGGCGTAGAGCACGGCGCCCGCGGCGCGCAGCCGGGCGATCACCGTGGCGTCGTACGGCGGCACGTAGGGCTCGAGGATGCGCGAGCCGCACGTCGTCCGAAGCCCGCGCGTGCACAGATTGTCCTTGGCGATGAACGGCACGCCGGCGAGCGGGCCCTGTGGCCGCGACGAAGCCACGCGACGCGCGGCCTCGTCGTCGCGCCCCAGAAGCGCGTGCACGGCCGGATCCCAGCGCGCCGCCTGGGCGCGGTGGGCGTCCAGGATCTCGACCGCGTCGGCGCGGCCCGCGCTGACGTCGCCCGCCAGCTCGGCGGCCGAGCGCTTCCAGTGCGGGATCATGGCTCGAGGTACTCCACGACCGGCGGCACGAGGAAATACGTCCCGTCCTGGGCCGGCGCCTGCGACAGCGCTTCCGCGCGCGAGAGCGGAGCCGGGCGCGCGCGGTCCTCGCGGGCCTTGGCGAATTCGTCGTTCACCTGGGCAAGCGGTTCTTCGTGCTCGAGGCCGAGCGCATCGAGTTGAGCGACGTAGTCGAGCACCGCCGAGAGCTCGCGGGCGTAGCGCTCCAGCTCGGCCTCGGAGAGCTCGAGGCGCGCCAGGAGTGCCACGTGCCGCACCGTGTCCTTGTCGATGGTCATCCAGGCCTCTCGTCGTCGTCCGCCGTGAGGAAGCGCCCGATCACCTTCTTCACCCCGGCGCGCGCGAAGCGCACGGTGAACTTGGTGTCGGGACCTTGGCCTTCGGCTTCGAGCACGGTGCCGCGGCCGAAGCTTTCATGATAGACGGTGCGCCCCACCGCTTCGTGATCGGTGCGCGGGCGCGGCGCCTCGTAGACGCGGCCGCTGCCCGAGCGGCCGGCCGCCGGGCGCGAGCCGAGCCCGGGCGGCGATTCCGAGATCAAGAGGTGGGGCGGGATCTCGCGCACGAAGCGCGAGAGCTCGCCACCCGAGCCGCCGTCGAAGCGCCGCCGAAACGCGGAGGCGCTCACGATGACTTCCTCGCGCGCACGCGTCAAGGCGACGTAGAAGAGCCTGCGCTCTTCCTCCAGCTCCTTCTCGTCCTCGAGCGACGACCAATGCGGAAACACCCCTTCCTCGAGACCGGCCACCATCACCACCGGGAACTCGAGTCCCTTGGCGTTGTGCGCGGTCATGAGCACGGCGCGATCCTCCGATTCGGTCCAGCGATCGACGTCGGCCACGAGCGCCGCCTCGCTCAAGAACTCCTCGACCCCCGCGCCCGGATGCGCGGCCGCGAACAGGCGACCGGCGTGCACCAGCTCCTCCACGTTCTCGCGACGATCGGCGGCGCCGTCGGGATCCGACTCCTCGAGATAATCGAGATAGCGCGTCTCCTCGACCACGCGCTCGAGCAGGCGATCGACCGGCTCGGTCGCCGATGGGGCGAGCCCGGCGAGGAGCTCGCCCAGCGCCGCCGCGCCCGCCGCACCGGCGCGCGGAATCTCGCCCGAGCGAGCCAGGGCGAGCAAGGCGTCGGGGCCCGGCTCCCCGCGCTCGGCGAGGCGCGCTTCGAGCCTCTGGCGCGCCTGGTCGCCGAGCCCGCGCTTGGGCACGTTGAGCACGCGCAGGAGCGCCGTCGTGTCGCGCGGATTGGCGGCGAGGCGCAAGTAGGCGAGCAGATCCTTCACCTCGCGGCGCTCGTAGAACGACACGCCGCCCACGAGATCGTAGGGAATGCCGCGCTGGCGAAACGCCAGCTCGAGGGCGCGCGATTGCGCGTTGGTGCGGAAGAGCACCACGCACTCGCTGCGCTTTCGCCCGGCTTGCGTCTGGCGCCGCACCTCTTCCGCCAGCCGCACCGCTTCCGTCTCCTCGTCGCCCGAGAGCAAGAGCCGGATGGGTGGCCCGGCCTCGCGATCGGTCCACAGGCGCTTGCCGCGCCGCCAGCGGTTCTGCGCGATCACCGAGGAGGCGGCCTCGACGATGACTCCGCTCGATCGGTAGTTGCGCTCGAGACGAAGCACGGAGGCGCCCGGGAAGTGACTCTCGAAGTCCATCACGTTCGAGAGATCGGCGCCGCGCCAGCCGTAGATGCTCTGATCCTCGTCCCCCACCGCCAGCACGTTGCCGTGACGCGAGGCGAGCGCGACGACGAGCCGGAACTGGGCGTGGTTCGTGTCCTGGAACTCGTCGACGAGCACGTGGCGGAAGCGCCCGGCGTAGCGGGCGCGCGCCTCGGGATCGCGCTCGAGCAGGGCCACGCTGTGGGCGATCAAGTCGTCGAAGTCGAGGGCGCCCTGGCGCGCCAGACCCTCCTGGTAAGCGCGGTAGGCGCGCGCCGCCTGGCGCTCGGCCGGAGCCACGGCGCTGGCCTCGTAGGTGTCGGGATCGATCAGGGCGTTCTTGGCTCCCGAGATGCGGGACAGGAAAAACGACGGCCGCAGGTCGCGTCCCGCGAGATCGAGCTCCTTGAGCACGCGCGACACGAGCGCCGTCTGGTCCTCGCGGTCGAACACGGTGAAGCCGGCCGGCAAGCGCAGACGCCCGGCCTCGCGGCGGAGGATGCGCAGGCAGGTGCCGTGGAACGTGCCGACCCACAGCCGCTCGAAGTCCGCGCCCACCAGGGAGCGCAGGCGCTCCTTCATCTCGCGCGCCGCGCGGTTGGTGAAGGTGAAGGCGAGGATCGAGTCGCTCGGCACCTGGCCCTCGGCGAGGAGCCAGGCCACGCGGTGCGTGAGGACGCGCGTCTTGCCGCTGCCCGCGCCGGCGAGCACGAGACAGGCGCCGTCGCCGAAGGTGACCGCGGCCGCCTGCTCCGGATTGAGCCCGGCGAGCAGGCGCTCCACGGGCACGGAGGGGGCAGCCGAGAACAGCGGCGTCTGGGAGTCGCTCACGATTCGCAAGATCGCTCGCGGGGTGGCCGAGATACCGGAATGGAGGGCGCGGCGAGGAACGCGCCTTCGCGTCGCTTCCAATCTACCAGCTTCGGGAAGGAAACGGAGCCTAGAACTCGGGCCCGAGCGAGAAGTGGTATACGGGCGAGCTGGTCTCGTGGAAGTTGGTCTTCCAGGCCACGTCGACCTTGACGACGAGGAAGGCGATCACCGAGCGCACGCCGCCGCCGAAAGAGAAATGGAGATCCTGCAGCCGGCGTTTGCCGTCGGGGCCCACGTACGTCCAGTGGAAGTCGCGGAACTCGCTCAGGGCGACGGCATTGTCGGCGAAGGCCACGCCGCGCAGGTTGAAGAAGCCGAGGGGGATCGGACCCACGAGGCCGAGCGCGTTCACGAACGGGAAGCGTAGCTCGAAGTTGGTGAAGGCGATGCGGGTTCCGGTGAGCTCGAAATCGTCGTAGCCGCGCACCGTGGTCGCGCCGCCGATCTGGAATGCCTGGGCGTCGCGCCCGAAGGAGGCCGCCGACATGCCACGCACCGCGAACTGGTAGTCGGCGCCGAGATTGAAATAGCGCCGATAGTCCACGATCGCGGTCTCGTACTGCATGCTGTTGTTGAACACGGGGAGCGCGGGGCTGAAGTTCACGAACGAGCGCGTGCCGCTCACCGGCCCGTAGTAGCCGAAGACCGTGTTGTCGTGCACCAGGGTGGCCGAGGGCGCGGTCACCAGGCGACGCTCCTTGCCCGTGATGCGCGTGGTGAGGCCGTCGTCCGAGATCTCGAAGAAGGTGCGGTTCACCATCATCTGCGTGAACGCGAGATCCACCCGGTGAAAGCGATCGAAGGGATAGGCCGCCGTGCCCAGGACGCCGAAGGTCTCGTCGTTGAAGTAGCGCGGCTGGCTGAAGCGCTCGCCCAGCGCCGTGATGGTCGAGAAGAAATAGTTGTTGAAGTGGTAGGCGCCGACCCCGTAGTCGGTGCGGTCGGGCAGGTAGTTGTAGAGCGCGAGCAGGTTCATCTCACGCAGCGACGACGAGAAGATGTCGGCCCCGATCTGGAGCCTGCGGTCGCCCAAGAAGTCGCTGATCGAAAGCTGCGTGCTGCCGGCGAAGCCGAACCCCGAGTTGTACTGGAAGCCGCCGCCCGCGAAGTCGGCGGCGAACTGCGGCTCGTACTTGCCCGGCTTCTGCGTGAGGAGCGATTCGGGGAGCGCGAAGGGCTGCTCGGCCCGGCTCGAATCGATCACGCTCACGAGCCCGACCGGCGGCAGGCTGTCCACTGTCGCGTGCGTCCCCAGGTCGCCCGCGAACGAAGTGACTCCGTTCGCGTGCACGCCCATCTGCAGGACGCTGTCCGGCTTGGCGTGGCCCGCGTGCGTCGGACGCTCGGCCAGGAGCCCCTTGGCCGTGACCACGGTGTCGGGCCAGGCGGGCGCCAAAGCGCCCAGACCTCCGGAGATCGGCGGGGCCGACGCCAGGGGCACGGGTTCCTCCATGGCGATGGCGTCGCGCACCGAGTCGTGCCGCTGCCGCTTGAGGCGCGTCACCACCGAGTCCTGGCCCAGCTCCTCCTTGCTCTCGAACACGTCCCACCCGCCTTCGTTCAAGGCCGAGAAGACGAGCCGGTCGGTGTCGCGCGCCCACGACACCGAGAACACGCCCCCCACCAGATCGGTCAGCTGAACGAACGAGGAATCCGCGGTGTCGTACAGGTAGAGATTCTGCGAGCCGCCGCGGTCCGACACGAAAGCGAGCCGCCGGCCGTCGGGCGACCACGCGGGATCGGAATCGTCGCCCGAGGTGTCGAGCACGCGGTGGATCGCCCCGCTGGCCACGTTCAATTGATAGATGGCGTAGTCCCCGAAGCCGTGCGGATGGCGCTCGGGGGTGAGGATCACGGGCTGGCCGCGATCCGAGGAGAAGACGATCGACTGTCCGTCCGGCGTCCACGAGGGCTGGCGCTCGTCCCAGGCGTCGTCGGTCAGGCGGCGGAGCTTGCCGTCCGGGTCGAGCACGTAGAGATCGCTGCGCCCGTCCTTCATGCCCACCAGTGCCAGCTCGTCCTGCTTGGGATTCCAGGCGGGATAGCTCACGGCGTCCAAGTCGAGCTTGAACTTCTTCACGATGTGGCCGTTGTCGGCGTCGACCTCGTAGAGCACGTCACGCGTCTGACTCTGGCCCACCAGCGCCACCTTCTTGCCGTCCGGCGACCAGGTGAGCGAGGTGCGGAACGAGGGCAGCGCCTCGAACGACACGTTGCGCTCGCCGCGCACCAGACGCTTCAGGATCTGGCCGTCGATCGCCGACATCACGAACACGTCGGTGAACTGCTTGCGGTCGCTGATGTAGGCGATGCGGTCGCCCGCGGGCGAGATGGCCGCCCCCAGGTTGATGTTCGAGCGGTCGTGGCGATGGTCGGTGAGGCGGCGCGCGAACAGCTCCGGACTCGACTTGTCGGCCACCAGCGGCCAGTAGGCGCGCTTGAGCCACTCGTTCAAGTCCTGGTTGAAGTGCATTGTGGTGGTGCCGAGCGAGGCCTCGAAGGCGCGGTCGAAGCTGCGATGGAACTTCATCTTCTGCATGAGGTCGCGCAGACGGTCGGGGCCGAAGCGCTCGACCAGGTAGCGCATCGCCGCCTGGCCCTGCTTGTAGACCAGGTAGCCCTCGCCGTACTCGAGCGGGGGCAAGTAGCCGGAGATGGTGCCGTCGCGCACGAACATCTCGGCGTTGGCGTCCCAGCCCAGCGACTCCCACTCCGCCAGGCCCTCGGCGAACCACAGCGGGATGACGAAGAAGCCGCGGTGCGTGATCGCGTTGGCGATGCCGCCGCCGTAGAGCATGTCGAACATGAAGGCGTGGGTCAGCTCGTGCACGACGACGTGGCGCAGCTCCTCGTAGGAGCCCGGAAACGGAATCACCACGCGGTTGCGCAGCACCTCGGTGAAGCCGCCGGTGCCCTCGCCGATGTCCTCGAGGATGACGTTGGTCTGCTGGAAGTCGTTGTGCGAGTCGTAGAGGATGATGGGCACTTTGCGCTCGAGCACATGGCCCAGATCCACTTTCAGCTTGAGGTTGGCCTTCTCGGCGAGATCGAGGACGCGCAGCGCCAGGCTGTCGCCGCCCTCGTAGAAGTAGACGTCGAAGTGCGGCGAGGAGATGACCTGGAAGTGGAAGCGCTTGTATTGAACCTTGTTCTGGCCGAAATACTGGGCACGCGCCGGACCCGTCCAGGCGCACGAGGCAGCGAGGAGGCAGAGAACGAGCGTGGCGAGCTTTGACCCGCCTGTCCTCGTTCCCCTCTGCCCGAACTTCCTCATGGATCTCCCCGAACGCCCCCCGCGGCCTGAGGACCGACGACGCCGCTGGGTCTAGTACTCGTGGCGGGCCCGCAAGTCCAAATTGTACTCGAATTGCGACTGCGTATTGGTGGTCGATCCCGAGGCTCCGGGCCGCCGCTCGAGGATCTCCCCCGTGAGATAGAAGATCCGGTTGATTCTGTATTCGGCACCGAAGTCCCGGACCTGTAGGTCCATGACCGTGGAGGTCGGGGCCCCCACGATCTGCGAGTAATTCAGGCTCAAGGCGCTGGACAGGTCGCGCTGGAAGGCCACCGTCGGCACGACCTCCTTGCGGCCCCCTTCCCCGGTGTTGACGATCTGGTTCGAGATCCGGACGTCGCCCAGAATGGGCGTGATCTCCGGGAACTGCTGCGACAGCTGGCGCAGAAGGTACTGGCTCCCCAGGGCGGTGGCCGTGACGCCGGCCTCCGCCGCCGCCCCGCCGGGCTGCGAGGCGTTCGGCTTGTAGCCCAGAGTCAGCATGGTGACGATGTCGGCCTGACTGTCCCCCTGGTCGTCGGTCATGGTGATCTGTGGCGCCTGGATGCGGTCGTTGAGCGTGATGGTCACGCGCGTCGCCGGACTCGTGCTCGTGACGTCCGCATGGGCCGAGGCCACGATGGTGGGGTTCAACGGCTCGACCGAATCGAAGACGAGAGTTCCCGAGTCGACCTGGAACTTGTTGGTGAGGAAATAGTAGCTGCCGCGGATAGCCTCCACGGTGCCGAGCGCCAGCCAATCATCCACTGTCTGCACGACGTTGAGATCCACCTTGAGCTCGATGTTGGCATTGGGCGTCTTCCAGTAGATCTGGCGCTCGCCGTAGACGTCGATGTCGTAGACGAAGACGGGCGTCTGCTTGGGTCCGGCGAAATAGACGCGGTTCGTGGGATCGGCGAAGTCGTAGAGCACGGTGCCGTCACGCACCGTCAGCTTGCCGGTTACGCTGGGAAGCGGAAACCACGAGCCGGCGATGCGCGGCCCGGTGCCGATTTGGAAGCTGCCGTCGAAGTGCGCCTCGTACTCTCCGCTCGCCAGAGCCAGCGCGTTGGTCGCCGTGAGATTGAGATCGTACTTTTCGATCCCCTTGCCGAGCGTGATCGTCCCGCTTCCCGTGATGGTGCCGGCATTGTCCCGGCCTTGAGCCGCTTTCAGGTTCTCGACCCGGACGATCGTGCTGTCGAGGACGAGGTGCGCCTGCACGTCGCGGTAGAGCTCCTCGCGGCCGGCGAAGCGCACGCGACCCTTGGTGACGTCGACGGTGCCCGATGGACGCCAGCGCCCGGGTACGCCGCCCAGATGCAGGTGCGCCGCCAGGATGCCATCCGAGTAGGCGATGAACGGCAGGAAGGTCCCGATCTCCCCGAGGGAAACCTTCTTGGCATCGAACGAGAGGTCCACGGGGCGAAAGCCGATGCGCTTGGCATGGGGGGTGTCGAGCGCCAGGTCGAGCGGGAACGTGCCGCGCATCACGGCCGCGCTGTCTCCGAGACCGATGCGCAGATCGTCGACATGGATAGCCCGGTCGCCGTAGCGCATGTGCCACTCGATCGGCTCGACGGGATGGCCGTGATAGAAGAGATTGGTCAGCGTCCCCTCGCTGCCGCCCTCGGGAGCCGTGGGACTCCCGCCCAGCTTGAGACTTCCGGTGGCCCGTCCCTCCAAGCCTTCGAGGCTCGGCCACAAGGAGGTCAGGCGGGCGATGTCGAAGTCCTTGAGCGTGACCTCGCCTCGCCACCCGCGCGAATGGCGCAGGGCCTCCGACCACTTCGCGGGATCGAGCGGCCACGTGCCCTGGGCCAGCTCGGCCTGACCGCTGCCGTCGAGCACGCTGTGGCCCAGGACCGCGTGCAGCTTGTCGATGTGGAGCGCTCCCGCGCTCTCTTGTAGCTCGAGCGCGACGTCGGCGCTGTCGGCCTCGAGCACCGGGGACACCAGGCGCGAGGCGGCGAGAGCCACATCCAGTCGGCGGCGCTCGCGGTCCGCGGTCATGCGGGCGTCGAGCGACAGATCGCCCCCCCAGCCCTTCAAGTTCATCACCGAGGCCAGCTCGGCGGCGGCCAGCCCGCGCCCCGTGAGCTGCAAATCGAGATCGTTCTCGTTCTTGAAGTGCCCCGCGAGCTCCAAGTGTCCCGCCGATCCGGAAAGAGCGGCGTGATGAATCACCCACTCGCCGTGGTCGGACTCGAGATCGAGCGGGCCGTCGGCCGCCACCCAGCCGCGCTCCGAGTCGAGCCGCAGCGTGTCGGCGAGCAGCCGGTAGCCGTGGTCGCGCGGCTGGATCTCCAGGTGGCAGACGAGCGTGGTGTCGCCTCGCTGCGCTTCGAGCGGCGAGAAGGTCATGTGCTGGCCGACGTGGCGGGCTTCGGTCCAGAGCGTGTCCGCGTGCCAGCCCTCGATCGCCACCTCCTGGGCTTCCAGAGTCCCCACGCCGGCCGGCGTCTTGCCCCAGGCACCGTCGTAGTGAAACGCGATCCGGGAAGCGCTCGCGGGGGGAAGCTCGGCGTTCGAGACGGCGCCATCCAGTCGAATGCGCGGCGCGCTCATCGGACCGGTCACCGACCAGTGGGTGTCCTCGAGCGTCCCCTTGCCCTGGGAGAGAGCCGGCACCCACGTGCCCAGCTTCGAAAGGTCTTCGTGGCCCGCGGTTCCGGAGAGGGAAATGGTGCGCGTGTCCCATCCGCCGGCGAGCGCGATGCCGCCTCCGGCCACGTTCCCCTTGGCGCTGACCTGATGTTGATGACCACGAATGCGCCACGAGCCGTCGATGCCGGCGAGCGGCAGGCCGTTCACCGAGCCAGCGAGATTCTGGCTCGCGATCTCCAGCGTTCCCTCGGCTCCGGCGATGCGAGTCGGCCCGTTCAAGTCGGAGTGGGGAAGCTTCACGCCGGGGAAGAGATGCTCGACCTGAGAGAGATCCACGGCGCTCACCCGGCCGGCGATCTGCCAGCGCCCGGCGGGCTTGAAATCGGCGGTGCCTGCGAAGCGCGCGCTGCGCCAATTCAGCTCGGCGCGCGACACGGCCAGACCGCCGCCTTGGATCCGCCCGTCGATCGCGCCGCGGAAAGGCTCGCTTCGCCAATGCCCGTCGAGCAGGGTGCGGAACTCGGGATGCTCGACCGTGCCCGCCACTTGGCCACGCACCGACACGCCGCCGGGCACGTCGAGCGCGGGCTGCTCGAGCAGATCTCCGAAGAACTCCCAGGGCCAGTCGTCGGCCTGGAAATCTCCCGCGATCGCGTGTCCCGCCAAGGTTCCCGCGAGATGGACACGACCGGCGTCCGTCTCGGCGACGAGCGTGGCGAGCCGCACCGTGTCGGCGGCCGCGGTCGCGCTTCCCGACGCCGAGCGGAGAACCAGTCCGAGCGGCGGGCATCGGCCCTTCAAGTGATCGAGTCCGATCACATAGCCGCGCCCCTCGGGCCGCAGCCGCGCCACGAGAGCGCCGTCCTCCCACCACTGCACCGAGTCGCCGCGGGCGTGGGCGCGCACGTAGGCGTCGTCGAGGGTGACCACGAGCCCGTCCTCAAGACCCCCGCCACCGCCCTTGCCACGCGACTGGAACTGCGGCAGCACGATCTTTCCGTCGGCCGCGGTGACGATGTGGATGACCGGCGAGCTGAGCCGCAAGTCGAACACCTGGGGACGCCGCCAGAGAAGAGCCTGCACGTCGGCGCTGAAGTGCGCCCGCTTGGCGTCGAGGACGCGATACCAAAGGCCGCCTTCCTTGACGTCGACCTGCAGGGTTTGCAGATCGACCGTGCCGCCGCGCACGCGGATGGCCTCGGCGTACACGCGCAGGTTCGAGGAGCCCGTGAGAATGCGGTTGCTCAGCCGAAGCAGGCGGTCGGAAAGATCGCCGCGACCGGCAGATTCCATGAGCCAGAAGAGAAACCCGGAGACGAGTGCGACGACCACGAGGCCGGCGATCGCGAGCCGCCGGATCCAAGTGACGAGGCGCGAGCGCCGCGGCGCCGTGGCGGCCGCGTCCGCTCCGGTCTCCGTTTGCTTGCGCTTGCCGAACATGTCAGTACGCCTGCCCCAAGCTCAGGTGCCAGTTCACACCCTTCTTGCGCAACGAGCCATCGATCTTGAGCTCGTCATTCAAACGATACCCCAGATCGAAGCGCACGGGACCCACCGGGGTGCGCAGGCGCACGCCGCCGCCCACACCCCAGCGATAATCGTTGCCGTCGATCGGCTCCTTGCCGGGGAAGAAATCGTTCCACTTGAATTCGCGCGGCCTCGACCACACGTTGCCGCCGTCCAGGAACACGGCCGCTCCGAAGATCGGGTTCAGCGTGAAGCGCATCTCGATGTTGGTGAGGATGAGCATCAGGCCTCCGGTTCCGCTGGCGCCCAGAATGCTCTGCTCCTGATAGCCGCGCACCGTGGTGGCGCCGCCCGTCGTGTAGAGGTCGTTGATCGGCACCTTGCTCAGGGTGAACTCCCTCCCCTCCCCCAGGGGGGCGATTCCGCCCAGGGAGACGCGGGCGGCGAGGGTCCTGCCCTTTCCCGTAGGCAAGTATCGGGCCGCGCTCACCGTGCCCTTGGTGAACTGCCCCTGGCCACCCAGGAGAGTGCCGGCCAATTCCCCCACCGCGTGATAGAGCTCGCCCTTGTGGGGATCGAAATCGTCGTCGCGACGATCGTAAACCCAGGAAGCGCTGACCCGGCTCGTGGAGAATTGCGACTGGTCGAAGCCCACCAGCTCCGAATCGGGCAAATCGGGATTGGTGATGGCGATCGACCATTGCTGGTCGAAGCCCAGGGTCCCGGTGGCGAAGCGGCTCAGCTCGCGGGTGGCCGAGGCGCTGAAGCCCCACCGGCGTTGCGTAAATGGCTTTTCCTTGAACGCCTCCTGGCTCTGGTCGAAGTAAGGTCCGGCCGATCCGGAGACACGAAGCCCGAAGAGCCAGGGCTCGGTGTAGATCACCGCGTTGTGGAAGCCCTTCAAGGTTCCGAAGGAAACTTGCGACTCCACCCGAAGCCTTCGGTTCTTGCCCCAGAGGTTGTTGTGACTCCAGTTGGCCAGGAGCCTGAGCCCGTCGGCCGAGCCCACGCCGACGCCGCCCTCCACCGTGCGGTGCTTGCGCTCGCGCACGCGAACCTGAAACGACACCAGGGCGGAGTCGGTATCGATCCTCGTCGGCTTGAAATCGACGAACTGGAAGAGCGTCGTCTTGTAGAGGCGCTCGCTCGAGCGCTGCAGGCGATCGCGATTGAAGGGATCGCCGGGCTGGAGCAGGAGCTCGCGGCGCACCACGTTGGTGTCGACGTCGGTCACTCCCTCGACGCCGGTCTCGCGCACGTGATAGCTCGGCCCCTCGACGACGTCGAAGCGCACGGCCACGTGGGTCGAATCCGTCTTCGTGGAATCCGGGCCCGGCCCCGGGCGCCGCACCCAGGAAGGCGTGATCACGGGAAAGTAGCCGCGATCCGAATAGGCGTTGGCGAGAGCCTGGCGGTCCGTGATCAGGCGCAGCGCGTTGAACGGCTGGCCGACCTTGGTGGTGACCGCCTTGTCGACCTCGCTCTTGGGCAGGGCGCGCACGCCGGCCACGGCCAGGCTGTCCACGTTGGAACGGGGCCCGTCGTCCACGCGGTACACGACGTCCATCTCGTTCTCGTCCTTGACCGGACGGGCGGCGCCGCTCACGACCGCGTCGAGATAGCCGTGCTGGGCGGCGAACTGGCGGATGATCTCGATGTCGGAGCGCAGGAAGTCCTGGCGATAGAGCGGCTTCGACGCCCAGAACGCGAACCACGATCGCGTCTGCGTCTTGAGCACCTTCTTGATCTGTCCGTCCTTGAGCTTCGTGCCCTCGATGTGCACCGAATTCACGCGCGGAAGGCCGGTGCCCGCGGTCTGGCCCGCGGCCGGCGCGGGGAGCGCCAGCGCGAGCACCAAGGCGAGCGCCGCGGGGAGCAGGTCCGGGGCGGACCCGCCCCGATCAGCGGTCGGTTTCGATCGGATTTGCCTGGCCGTGCTCGGCTCGGTCGGCTCGATTCCGCTGCGCTTCACGCCACACGTCGTTGAATAGGATGAAAACGATCAGCGATCCGATGAGCGCGAGACCCAGTCTTTGGTAAGCGGTGAGGAATCCCTGGGCGAGCGGCTTCTGTCGCACGCCCTCGAGAAGCGCCAGAACCAGATGCCCTCCGTCGAGAATGGGCAGCGGCAGCAGATTGAACGACATGATGGCGACCGAGATGACGCCGAGCAGGAAGAGGAAGTCGGCCACGCCGCGCTGCGCCTGCTGGCTCGACATCCGCATGATGAGAAGCGGGCCGCCCATCTGGTCCTTGGCCTGCGTGGGACGCGAGAACAGCATCCACAGTCCGCGGAAGGTCTGGTCGATGAGCCGGCCGGTCAAGGGAAACGCGTTGCTCAGGGACTCCTTGAGCCCGGTGCGCACGGTGTAGCTCCCCTGGCGGGGCGGCGAGATGCCGATGATGCCGATGGTCTTGTCGCCCATTTGCTGGGCCGTGGGCTTGATCGTGACGTCGAACTCGTGCGTGCCGCGGCGGATGCGAAGCTTCACCGGCTTGCCGGGAGAGGCATGAATGACGCTCGTCAGGTCTTCCCACAGGGTCACGGGCTGGTCGTTCACGGCCACCACGCGATCGCCGACCTGAATGCCCGCCGGGTAGGCGGGCAGCCCGGCCGAAACGGTGCCAACCACGGGCTCGATGCGCGGATTCACGTCGCCGAGCACGGAGTCCTTCATGGCCACGGGCACTTCGACCGTGCGTACCGCACCGCTCGCGTCCTTCACCCGCACCTCGGCCGGCGTCTTGGAGTCGCTGACCGCGTCGACGAACTTCTTCCACGAAGTCACAGGCGAGCCGTTCACGTCCACCACCGACTGCTCGCGCCCGAAGCCGATCTTCTCCGCCAGGCTTCCCGGCGTGACCACGCCGATCTCGGGACGGTAGTCGTCGAAGGTGATGCCCACGAGCCCGACCACCACCATCGCCGTATAGCCCGCCACCAGGTTCGCTCCCGGACCCGCCACGGCGATGAGCGCGCGCTTCCACCAGGTCTGCAAGGTGAAGTGATCGACCTGATTGATGGTTCCGTCCGCTGCCTTCTCTTCCGAAGCCATGGAGACGTAGCCGCCGAGCGGCAACAGACACACGCAGTAGTCCGTCCCGCCAAGCTTCACGCCGAAGAGGCGCGGCCCGAAGCCGAGCGCGAAGCGCGCCACGGGAACGCCGAGGCGCTTGGCGACCAGGAAGTGTCCGAACTCGTGGAAGAGAACCAAAACGCTGAGGACGACGATGCCCGGGACCCAGTCGCGAACGAGCTGGCCCAACCCGAATGCGACGGGCACGGAGAGGGCAAGGACAGCGGACAATCCATTCTCCTTTCCAGCGGGGAGAGACATCGGCGGGGTTGGCTACCCCAAACTAACAGCGAGTCTTACAAGCGGTCAACGTGAGCGCCCCGCCTCCTGGTTTTCGGCGCATCCCATGCCCATCCATAGAAAGAAAGCGTAGGCCACCTCGGCGTCCCCGAACGACCAGTCGAAGAGGCCGGAGAGCTGGAAGGCCATCCAGACGGCGAGCCCGGCCAGCCCCCACCGTGTGCCCCGGCGCGGCCACAGCGAGGCCAGGAGCGCGAGGTGAAAGCCCAGATAGGCAAGCAGGCCAATCACGCCCGTCGAGACCGCGACCTGCACGAGATTGTTATGAAAGTGTCCGGCGTGGAACGTGGCGTCGGGCCGGCGATGGGCTTCGATCAAGGCCGTGTGATCGGCGAGACCCCAGCCCAGGAGCGGCCGCATCTTGAACACCTCCCACCCTGTGAGCCACAGCGAGATCCTTCCCCGGGCGGTCAGCTCGTTGGGGTTGGCCAGGTTTTCGCTGCGGGCGCGAAAGCGCGGCACGGCGATCACCGTGAGGGTGAGAAGGACGAGCGTGAGGGCCACCCACTTGCGCGCGGCGGGGCGGCTCGCGAGCGTGCCCAGGCCGAGCACGGCGCCGATCCACGAGGAGCGCGTCTGGGTGGCGAGGAGCGCGAGTCCGTCGAGCGCACCGGCGATGCCTGCGGCGGCACGCCGGCGCCCGCTCCAGGCGGTGATGGCCGCGACCGCTGCCACGAGCGCCATGGAAGACGAGTTGCCCGAGGTCATGCCGGTCGAGAAGACGCCCAGCATGCGCTCGCGGTTGGTCACGATCCACACCCAAAGCCCGATGGCGGCGCCCACCGCCGATCCGAACAAGTAGAGGCCGACCGCACGCTCGGCCCAGCGCGAGTCGGCCGCCCACTCGGCGACCAGGAACACGACACCCACCTGATAGAGACGGGTGACGCGCTGCACGCTGGACGCTGGGTCGGGCGCGAAAACGCCCGCCAGAAGCCATGCGCAAGCCAAGACGAGGAGTGTGATCCACACGACGCGCGGCCGCGGACGAAACGGCTCGCCGGTGGCGGCGCGCACCAGGCGGGAAGCCAGCGCGGCCAGGAAGGTGATCTCGCTGAGCGCGATCGAGAAGGACACCGCCGCCGCGAAGCCGAGGAGAACGGCACCCTCTGCCGCCCGCCAGCGCGCCCGCATCACGACGCTCTCCGCGCGCGCTCGGCCACCACGTCGCGATAGACGCCGAGGGTGGCTTCGACCGTGGCGTCGAGGGAGAAGCGGCGCACCGTGTCCCGCGCCCGCGCGGCGCGACGCGCCGCCTCCTCGCGATCGCGCAGGGCTTCGGCCACCGCCACCGCCAGCGCTTGGGGATCGCGGGCCGCTACGAGCCAGCCGTTGGTCTCGCCATCGATCATCTCCGGCACCCCGCCCACCTGCGTGGCCACGACCGCAACGCCGGCCGCCTGCGCGTCGAGCACCGACGTCCCGAGGCCTTCAAGATAAGAAGAGAGAACGAACACGTCCATGAGCGCGAAGGCTTGGCCCACGTCCTCGAGGAAGCCGGGAAAGAGCACCACGTCCTCGAGGCCGCGCTTCTCGCGATCGCGCTCGAGACGCTCGCGAAGCTCGCCCTCGCCGAACACCACCCAGCGCGCCCGGGGCACGCTCGCGCGCAGGATCGCGGCGGCGGCCAGGAGATTGAAGAGATCCTTGTGCGGGGCGAGCGCGGCCACCGTGCCGAGGACCGGCGCATCGGGTGCCAAGCCGAGTCGCTGGCGGAGCGGTGCCGAATCGGGCAGAGCCTTCCAGCGCTCCACGTCGATACCGCTCGGCACCACGACGAGCTTCGCAGGCTCGACCCCGGCCGCCACCAGGACGCGCCGCACGCCTTCGGAGATGCAGAGGAAGCGATCGACGTGCTTGCCGTACTTGAAGCGCCGCGACACGGCACTCGAGACGTCGAAGTCGACGCGGCGCGAGACCACGACCGGGCGCGAGCCGGCCGCGCGCGCGCCCACGGCGTGCGCCCGCCCCGAGTGCAGGTGCACGACGTCGGGGTCGAAGCGCGCGATGGCGCGCGCCAGACGAAAGCTCGCCGCGAAGTCGAGGTCGTTCGCCGATTCGAAGCGCGACCACGGCAGGCCCAGGGCCACGAGACGGTCGGCCAAGGGTCCCCGGGGCGAGAAGACGACGAGGTCGTGGCCGCGCGCCGCCAGGCCCCGGCACAGGCCCCACACCTGGGCCTGGCCGCCGCGCCAAGTGCGGCCGCTGTCCACGTGCGCGATCCTCACGCCGCGCCCACCGAGGACAGCAGGGTGGCGGCCTCTTCCCACACCTGCTCGGCCGTGATCTCGGTCAGGCAATAGTTGCGCGCGAGCGCACATTCGGCGCGCTGGCAGGGCGCGCAGGCGATGGGATAGCGCAAGAAACGGTGGCCCGGGCCCGGTGGCGTTTGCGTCCACGGGTCGGTGGGACCGAAGACGGACACCGTCCGGAGCCCCAAGGCGTGCGCGAGATGGCGGACGCCGGAATCGCCGGAGACCAGGAGATCGAAGTGCTGGAGCCTTTCCCCCAGCTCGACGATGGTGCCGCCGGGAGCGAGCGAGGAGCCCGGAGCCGCGGCACAGATCTCGCGCGCCAGGGATTCCTCGCCCGGCCCCCAGAACACGGTCACCTCGGCGTGCGCGTGCGCGAGCGCCAGGCGCGCCACCTCGGCGTAGGCAGGCGCCGGCCAGGCCTTGGCACTCCAGGTCGCTCCGGGCGCGATGGCGAGGCGCGGCGGCACGTGTACGGGACGCGTCGACGCGGCTGCCTTGGTTTGCGCTCGGGGCGCCGACGGAAGTGCCGCGGCGACGACGGCGCGCAAGGCGTCCCCCACATACGTGGGCCGGCCGGCGCGATCCGCGGCACTCCCCGGACGAGTCACCCGCTCGGTGTAGGCCCAGGCGCGCCCTTGGAGATCGAGGCCGACGCGGCGCCGCGCTCCCGTGAGCCAGCTGAGAAGAGCGGTCTGCGGCGTCGACAAGAGATCGACCACCAGATCGTAGCCCGCCCGTCGGACCCCGAGCGCGAAGCGTATGCGGTCGAAAAGGCCCGGCGGCACGACGAGCACGCGATCCACGGCCGCCCAGGCGAGCGCCGCTTGCACCCAGGGCGCATCCATGACGAGGTCGATCACCGCGTCGGGGAAGGCGGCGCGCAAGTCTTCCAGCGCGGGCAGCGAGCAGACAAGATCGCCGAGCGCGCGGCGGCGAATGACCAGGATGCGCTTGCGAGCTTCGCTCACGATCCGACAGCGACCCGCCGCACCTCCTCGCGGGCCCAGCGATCGGCTTGCTCGATCGCGCCCAGCGAGTCGGCCTCTCCCGAGGGACGGGCCTCGACGACGCGCGTGCACAAGTCGACCAGCTCGCCCAGCGAGATGCGCTCCTCGTGGAACAGCCGCACCGCCTCCTCGTCGGCGGCGTTGAGCACCGCCGGCGCCAGGCCGCCGGCCGTCGCCGCCTCGCGCGCCACGCCGAAGAGCGGAAAGCGTGCCGGATCGACGGGCTCGAACTCGAGACGGCCGAGCCCGGCCAAATCGAGGCGCGGAATCGGGGCCTCGAGCCGCTCGGGCCAGGAGAGCGCGACCTGGATGGGAAGCCTCATGTCGGGCACGGAAAGCTGAGCGATCTGCGAGCCGTCCTTCCACTCGACGATGGCGTGCACGATGGCCTGGGGATGCACGAGAACCCCGATGCGATCCAGCTCGACGTCGAAGAGCCAGCGCGCTTCGATCACCTCGAAGCCTTTGTTGAGAAGCGTGGCCGAGTCGGTGGTGATGCGCTGACCCATGCGCCAGACGGGATGGTTGAGCACTTCGGCCGGCTTGGCCCGGCGCCAATCGGGATGGCGGCGTAACGGGCCGCCCGACGCCGTGAGGAAGAGTCGCTCCACGCCTTCCACCTGCCCGCTCGCC
>DATFWU010000191.1:0-2991 GCA_035259005.1 Candidatus Eiseniibacteriota bacterium | reverse complement strand
GAAGGGTGGGCGATCGGGATGATCCGGATAGCACAGCGGCCCCACGCTCGCGTAACCCAGGGGCAAGACGACCAGGAAGCCGAACAAGAGCAGGCACGCGGCGCGCTCGCTCTTGCGCAAGGACGTCCACGCCGCGCCCAGCGTGAAGAGAGTCGGGAGCGCCAACCCCATGCCCACCACGAAGGGGATCACGAGCAGGGCCCACGAGCTGAACCAGGCCAGCCGCTCGCCCAGAAACTGGCGCAAGAACTCGTCGTAGGCGTGACGCACGGCCTCGCGCCGATGCCAGGCGATGAACAGCGCCGTGAGCAGCGTGGCGAGGAAGAGCACCAGCGTCATGTGGTAGGCGAGCTGGATCGTGAGGTAGTGCTGGAATGGGAAGTAGGTCTTGGCCAAATCCACGATCCGCGCCAGCTCCATGAGGGACTGGCTCACGTCGCGCGTGCTGAAGTACGAGAGCAGCGCCATGCGCGGCGCGAGGAAGCTGGGGTCGAGCTGGCAGGCGCCGCGCAGCATGCGCACGCCGTCTTCGGCGGCTCCCGAGCGCAGCGTCTCGACGCCGCGGCGATAGAAGAGCTGGGCCACGGCGGGAAGCGACGGCGAGCCGAGCGCGCGCTGATACTCGAGCCACTCGGTCAGGTCGCTGCGGTTCGTAGGCGGCAGACTCGGCGTCTGGGTCTGAACCAGGCGTGCGGCGGCCGTATTGCTCCCCGGTGCGGCGTACGCGAACGCCGGCAGAGTAAGTGCGCACGACGCGGCCAGCACGCAGGCAGCGGTCCGGGATCCGAACCCGATCGCAAATCGTGAAGGTGCAGCGAGCTTGGGCATTCGCCTCGTCCTTGACAGGTCTCCAAGCGGCGGCTAGCGTCCGGCTGCCACCTGCCGGCTGCGTGCAGAACGCAAGTCGGTTATCGGCGGTGGCCTCCGGCACTTGAGGGCCAAGAGCGCCACCTCCGGGCCCCTCGTGCCGCTCTTGTTTGGTGCCCAGGCCGCCTTGCCCGGGCCGCCTTTCCACCCCCGAGGACGCGCGCCTTGGAAACCATTCGAATCGAAGACGCCGGACGCCACGTCGGGGCGACGGTGGCCGTTCAGGGCTGGCTCACGCATCGCCGCTCGAGCGGCAAGCTGCTCTTCCTCGTGGTGCGCGACGGCTCGGGCTCCATCCAGTGTGTCGGCAGCCTGGCCGACCTGGGTGAGGAGAGTTTCAAGCGCCTGGACGCCCTGCCCCAGGAGTCGGCCCTGGTGGTGCACGGCGTGGTGCGTGAGGACAAGCGCGCCCCCGGCGGCTTCGAGCTGACCCTGCAGGGCGCCGACATCCGCCACGAGGCCGAGCCCTATCCGATCTCGCCCAAGGAGCACGGCGTCGAGTTCCTGATGGATCACCGCCACCTGTGGCTGCGCTCCTCCCGGCAGCACGCGATTCTTCGCGTGCGCGCCACCCTGGTGCGCGCGCTGCGCGAGTTCTTCGACAGCAACGGATTCACGCTCGTCGACGCGCCCATCTTCACGCCGTCGGCGTGCGAGGGAACGACCACGCTCTTCGAGACCGACTACTTCGGCGAGAAGGCGTATCTCACGCAGAGCGGCCAGCTCTACATGGAGGCCGCGGCGGCGGCACTGGGCCGCGTCTATTGCTTCGGCCCCACGTTTCGCGCCGAGAAATCGAAGACGCGCCGCCACCTGATCGAGTTCTGGATGCTCGAGCCCGAGATGGCTTACGCGACACTCGACGACGTGATGGCGCTGGAGGAGCGCCTGCTCGAGTCGGTGGTGGGCCGCGTGCTCAGCGAGCGCGCCGAGGAGCTCAAGCGGCTCGAGCGCGACACGACGAAGCTCGCGCAGGTGAAGGCTCCTTTCGTGCGGCTGCACTACGACGACGCCGTGAAGCTCCTGCACGACAAGGGGCTCGCCTTCGAGTGGGGAGGGGACTTCGGCTCGCCCGACGAGACAGCGATCGCCGAGAGCTTCGACCGCCCGGTGTTCGTGCACCACTTCCCGACCGCGATCAAGGCGTTCTACATGGAGCCCGATGCCGCGCGGCCCGAGACCTGTCTCTCGGTCGACTGCCTGGCACCCGAGGGTTACGGCGAGATCACGGGCGGCGGCCAGCGCACCGCGAGCCTGGCCCTCCTCGAGCAGCGCTTGCAGGAGCACGGGCTGCCGCGGGCTGCCTTCGAGTGGTATCTGGATCTACGCAAGTACGGCTCGGTGCCCCACGCTGGCTTCGGCATCGGCGTCGAGCGCACACTGGCTTGGATCTGCGGTCTCGAGCACGTGCGCGAGACCATTCCCTTCCCGCGCATGCTGCACCGGCTCACGCCCTGAGCGGCCCCCCGTGCGCTCGGCTGTTTCCCGGTTGCGCGGGGCCGTTGACGGACCCCGGCGGAGCTTTCTAAACTGAGCGGCGAAATGCGCGCGAGCCCGTGGATCGCGGGCCTCGTCGTCAGCTTGCTCGTCCTCGCCGGATTCGGCTGCGGCGAGGAGGGGGCGGGGGGCCGGAGTCAGGCGGCGGGAGACACCGTCGTCGTGGTCGCCGAGCCTTCGATGGCGCCCACCGTCCGCGCCATCGCCGACGAGTACGTTCGGCTCTATCCCGGACACCGGGTTCGGGTGGAGGCGGGAGACGCTCGCGACGCCATGGGGGCGCTGTTCGCCGCCACGGCGCAGGTCGCGGTCATCGGCCGGGAGATCTCGGACGAGGAGCGCGCAGCCGCGATCAAGGCCAAGATCGAGATCGAGGCGACGCGCTGGGCGCGAGACGGATTGGCGATCGTGGTTCACCCGTCGAACCCGATCGATCGCATCGCGCTCGACGATCTTCGCCAGATCTACTCCGGGAAGTTGGTCTCGTGGGCGGCGCTCGGCGGGACCGATCGTCGTATCGTGCCGGTCGTCCAGCGGACCGAGACAGGCACGACGCAGTTCTTCGTGGACCGGGTTCTGGCGGGAGAGCGCTTCAACGCGCCCGCGGTGGTCGCCGACGACGATTCG
>DATFWU010000190.1:0-11280 GCA_035259005.1 Candidatus Eiseniibacteriota bacterium | reverse complement strand
CGGCGTCGCCGCTCGAGCGCCCAGATCATCGCCAGGACGAGCACCGGCAGGAAGTTGGCATCGAAGAAGTCGATCGGACCGGCCCACACCAAGCCGATCATCGCCACGGCCGCGAGCCCGAAGAGTGCCGCGGCCACGCGGCCGGTGCGCGGCCCAAGCAGCGCGTACACCGGGACCGGAATCAAGGCGATGGCAAGGGATTGGAACGCGAGCAGGACGAGGGGCCTCGGCCACAACGCGTAAAACGGGGTCAAGAGCAGCAGCGTGGGAGAGAAGTGGACGCCGAAGTGGCTGCCGAGCGTGCCGTCCAGGGTCTCGTGCGTGTTGGCGAAGGGGTGGCCGTGGAGGAGCGTCCAGAACGACTGGCCGAAGAGCGCCGACTGGGAGTAGTCGCCGACCGCCTGCAGCCGCGCCTGCGCGGTCGCCGTCGCGATGCCGGTATAGAAGACGGCGAAGAGGCCGAGCACGACCGGCATGGCCGGCCCGAGCTTCGCCTCGAGCGGCGCCACACGATCTGCACCCAAGACGGCGCCGAAGGCGATGGCGGCGGCCGCGGCGATCAGCAGAGTCTCGAGAGCGCCGGGGCGGTTCGCGAGAACGAACGAGGGGGCGTAGGCGAGCGGGACGAGCGCCGCCCAGAAGAACAGCGCGCGCCGAGGCAAGCCGATCAGACCAGGCTTTCCGCCCGGATTCCCGCTTTCGCCATGCGCGCGCACGCCTCGCGCAGGCGGTCTTCCTCCTCGCAGAGTGCCACGCGCACGTAGCCCTCGCCCGAGGGACCGAAGCCCAAGCCCGGCGCCACCAGCACGCCCGTGCGGGCCAGGAGATCGGTGGTGAAGGAGATCGAGTCCTTGGCGTCGGGCGGAATCGGCAGCCACACGTACATGCCGCCTTTGGGCGGCTCGACGCGATAGCCGAGCGGCGCCACGCCCGCGAGGAACACGTCGCGGCGGCGGCGATACAGGGCCGCCATCTCCTGCGTATAGGCCGTGGGGCCGTCGAGCGCGGCGATGGCCGCCTTCTGCACCGCCATGAAGATCGAGAAGTCCATGTTGGACTTGATGCGCGCCAGGTGGGCGAGCAGCTCGCGATTGCCGGCGCAGAAACCGATGCGCCAGCCCTGCATGGAGAAGGTCTTCGAGAAGGAGTGGAACTCGACCACGTTCTTCTTCTCGCGGTCGAACTGGAGCAACGAGTGCGCGCGGTAGGAGGGATCGAGGCTCAGGTCGCAGTACGCGATGTCGGAGACGGCACACAGGTCGTGACGGCGCGCGAACGACATCACTTCTTCGTACAGCTCCGGCGTCTCGGTGCCGCCCGTCGGGTTGTGCGGATAGTTGATGGTGAGAATCTTGGCTTGGTCCGCGACCGCCGCCGGGACGTCCGAAAGAACGGGATGGAAGCGATGGTCGGCGGTGAGCGGCACGTTGACGAGCTTGGCCTGCGCCAGGGATACGGCCCCGAGATAGGCCGGATAGCACGGCGTCGTGAGCAGCACCGAGTCGCCCGGATCGAGATGGGCGAGGAAGAACTTGACGATGCCTTCCTTGGAGCCAATGAGCGGCAGCACTTCGGTCTTGGGATCGAGCGTCACGCCGAAGCGGCGCTCGTACCAGCGCGCGATCGCCTCGCGCAGCTCCGGCATGCCGCCGAATCCGGGATAGCGATGGTACTGGTGCGCCGGATCGTCGAGCGCGTCCTTGAGCGCCTGCACGACGTGCGGCGCCGGGCGGCGGTCGGGATTGCCCACGCCCAGATCGATGACGTCGACGCCGCGGGCTCGTGCCCGATCGCGCTCGGCGAAGACCTCGGCGAGCAAGTACGGACCCAGGTTCTGAAGGCGCTGGGAGGGCTTGAGCATGCGGGCTCCTTGCGGTGTATAAAGGTGGGACGCGGATTCACGTGTCTGGCGACATTTTAAGGGGATGTGAAGCCGCCGGCCAGAGGCATCTGGAAGGCACTCCCCGCTCACACCGGAGAAAGCCCGCTTGGCTCGTTCGCCAAAGACCGCCGTCGCGCTCGTCTGCGCGCTCGTCGTCGGCGTGGCCGCGGCCCTCGCCGCCGCCTCCAACGACCGCGAGTGGGGCTTGCCGGATGGGGCCCGCGCGCTCGGCGCGCCCGATTCCTTCGCCTGCGGCAATCTGCGCGCGCGCGGCCAGCCCTTCGGCCCCGGCGAGCGCTGCCGCTTCACGATCGAATACGGTCCCGTGAAGGCGGGCACGGCCACGATGGAAGTGCTCCCCATGGTCGAGCGCGGCGGCCGCACTTGCTACCACCTCGCCTCCACGGCGCAGTCGGCGCCCTTCTTCGACTCCATCTATCGCGTGCGCGACCGCATCGACACCATGGTCGACGCACAGCGCTTCGTCACCTACCAGTATCAGAAGGTGCAGAACGAGGGCGGCTATCACGCCGAGCACAAGGCGGTCTACGATCCCGTGAAAGGCCGCGTGCGCTACTCCGACGGCGCCACCCTCGACGCGCCCCTGAATGCGCTCGACGTGCTGAGTGCTTTCTATCGCGCGCGCATCGAGAAGCTCACGCCCGGGCTCTCGATCTACATCCCGCACCACTCGGACCGCAAGTCGTTCTATCTCGAGGTCCACGTGGTGCGCAAGGAGAAGATCGACGTGCCCGCAGGCTCCTTCTCGTGCGTCGTGGTCGAGCCGCTGGTGCGTGACGCCGGACCGTTCAAGAACAAAGGGGCTCTCACCGTGTGGCTGACCGACGACGCCCGTCACCTGCCCGTGCTCATGAAGAGCAAGGTTCCGGTGGGATCGGTCGACGCCGTGCTCCAGTCCTACACGCTCGGCGGGCCGACCTCGACGACCTCGACGGCGGCCGGATCGAGCGCCGGTCTCTAGACCCAACCGAAGGATTCGCATGGGCCGCTATCCCGAAGCCGATCTCTCCCAGCTCCGCCTGATCTCGGTCGCCGAGCGGCCGACCAAGGTTTCGGTCAAGGACTTCGCGCGGCCCTCAGTGGATGGCATGGAAGCCGAGGCTCTGCTCGCCCGCATGCCGAAGCAGCTCGGCGCCGAGCGCCTGCGCGAAGCGGTGCAAGCCATCGTGGCGGCGCGCGCGAAGGGGCGTCCGGTGGTGGTGCTGGCGGGCGCGCACGTGATCAAGGTGGGGGCCTCGCCGTACCTCGCGGCCTGGATCGAGCGCGGCATCGTCACGCATCTGGCGCTCCACGGTGCGGGCGCCATCCACGACGTCGAGATCGCGCTCTTCGGCGGCACATCGGAGGACGTCGAGGAGCACTTGCATCGCGGCACGTTCGGCCTGGTGCGCGAGACCGGGGACTTCTTCTTCGCCGCGGCGCGCGCGGCGCGCGAGCGCGGCGAGGGCCTGGGCGAGGCTCTGGGACGAAAGCTCGATGAAGCCAGGGCGCCGCACGCCGCCCAGAGCCTGCTCGCGGTGGCGTGGCGTGCCGGCGTGCCGGCCACGGTGCACGTGGCGCTCGGCACCGACACGGTGCACGCGCTGCCGTCCGCCGACGGCGCGAGCGTGGGGGAGGCGACGCTGCGCGACTTCCGCATCCTCGCGCACACGCTCGGCGAGGCACGCGGCGCGGTCGTGCTCAATCTCGGCTCGGCCGTGATCCTGCCCGAGGTGTTCCTCAAGGCGCTGACCGTGGCCGTCAATCTGGGAGCGTCGCTCGAGGGTCTCACCACCGTGAGCCTCGACCAGATCCGCCACTACCGGCCGCGGGTCAACGTGCTCGAGCGACCCACCCGAGCGCCCGGGGCCAAGGGCCTGGAGCTGGTCGGGCAGCATGAAATCGTTCTCCCGCTCCTCGGGGAGGCAGTCCTCGCCGCGTGGGCCCGGGCCGGTACGCCGATTGCTAAGTTGTGAATTCGGGAAATCCCTCCCGATCGGGCCAACTTCCCGTCCGAGAGGCGGTTGACACCGTGGAGAACCACCGCCTACCATTGTCGTGCTGGGTGTAGCCACCCAGACGCACTGAAGGACGGAGGGTAGCTCAGGCGCATCTTGCTAATGCCTCGATCCGCGGGCCTGCACCCGCTTCGCGGATCTTCGTTCCAGATCGCACGCGGGCCGTCCGAGGCCGAAAGCCGCGTGTTTCGTTCGCGCCAGAGCTCCGTAGGAGTGGACCCCCCCGGGTTTCCGCTGCCTGACGCAGCGGTGGCTCGGGGTTTCGCATAGGTCCGGCCGCGTCCCCACAAACGCGTCCGGCGCCGTGCGCCGTCCGGAGGTCGTGCATGTCGCCATACGTGTTCGGTTGGGTGATTTCGCGGCGGTCGAGGGGGCTTTGGCTCCTGCTTGCGCTCGCCACGGCTTCTCCCGCTCTCGCCGCGAACACGAAGCAGTCCCCGGTCACCATGATCCCCGATTCTTCGTGGACGCATCCCTCGGCCGCCGACAGCGTTTCGTATTTCCTGGACCCGTACCCGTATCGCATCGCGCCCGGAGACCAGCTGTTCATCGACTACGGAATCTTCCTGGAAGGGCACGAGATCACGGCCAACGCGCTCGTGCGTCCCGACGGCATGGTGAGCCTGCCCTACGTGGGTGAAGTGCGCGCCAGCGGGCAGTCCACGGTCGAGATGGACTCCACCCTGGCCAAGCTCTACGAGAAGGTTTACGTCAACGCGCGCATCACCACGGCGGTGTCCCAGGTGGCGGGCAACTTGGTGCACGTGCTCGGCGAGGTGGGACGGCCGGGCTCGTATCCCATTCAGCCCAACACGACGATTCTCGAGGCGGTGGCCGCCGCGGGAGGGTTCACCAAGGAAGCGGCCTCGGGGGACATTCTGGTCATCCGGCGTGCCGGACCGACGACCCTGGGCGTCAAGCGCATCAACTTGAAGGCGTTCTTGCAGCACCGACGCGGCAATCCCGACATCATGCTGCGCCGCTACGACGTCGTGTACGTGAATCGCACGGCGATCGCCGATATCAACAATTTCGTCGAGCAAGTGTTCAGGCCGATCATGACGATCGGCGATGCGTATGCCAAGGCATGGACGATCGTCAACATCGACCGCGTCTTCCCCGAGCAGACGCAATCGAGCTTGAAGCCATGAACGGAAAGCCGACCGAAGGCGCCGCCGGCCGCGGCAACAGCATCCGCGACTTCGTCGCCATCATCTTCCGGCGCAAGTGGATCATCCTGTCCGTGTTCGCGATCACGGCCACGGTCACCGCCGCGACCGTGCTCACGCGGCCCACGGTGTGGGAGTCCACGGGCAAGATCCTGGTCAAGCGCGGCGTGAAGGACAGCATCTACGGCAGCTACGTGCGCACGCTGTCGTGGGCCGAGGACCTGTCGTCCGAGGTCGAGACGGCGAAGAGCACGGTGGTCATGCAACGGGCTCAGGCCATGATGGACGAGAGGCGCGCCCACGACCACAAGCCCCGGGTCGTGATCGATCCGGTACGCGTCGAGGCCGCCGTACAGGGCGAGTCGAACGTGATCGGGATCTCGTATCGCGATCTCAAGCCGGCGGTGTGCGTCGAGGTGACGGACGCGATCATCCAGGCCTACATCGACTACCGGCACGACGCCTACACGCAACCCTATCCCGAGCAATTCTTCAAAGCCGAGAGCACGCGCACGCACGACGAGATGCTGACCCTGCAGGACGAGCGTCGCCAGCTCCTCGACCGTTCCGGGCTCACCGATGGGAGCATGGATCTTTCGTCCATGCTCACCGTGCGCAGCGGCGACCACCTCGTGGTCGACGACCTGACGCGCGAGGAAGCCCAGCTGCACGCCGAATACGACATGTGGAAGCGGATCCAGGACAACCCTGACGCCGAGATTCCGAGCAGCACGTCGGGGGAGACCGTGATCCAGGACATCAAGCGCGAGCTGATCGTCGCCCAGATGCGCTACACCGAGGTGGCCAAGGTCTTCCAGCCCGGCGTGCCCCAGGTGCAGGCGGCCAGGGGCAAGATCGACGACCTGGAGAAGATGCTGGATACCGAAGTGAAGAGCCGCGTGCGCGCCGCCCAGATGGCCTGGCAGGCCAAGCAGGCGCAGCTGGCCGCGGCCCAGGATCGGCTGCAGGAGTCGTCGGCCAAGGTCGCCGCGTATCCGGACGCCGACGCGCGCCTCGCCGAGCTGGACCGTCGCATCTCGGCGCTCAAGGAAGCCTACGGCAATCTGGTCAAGGTGGCGCAAGAGGCGCGCGTGAACACGGCCACCGAGCCGTCGCTCGCGGTTCTCTTGCTCTCTCCGGCCGGGCAGCCTTATCCCAAGAACACGAAGGACTACATCCGGATCGCGCTGGCTCCGGTCTTCAGCTTGATCGTCGGGCTGGGGCTCGCGTTCTTCGTCGACAGCATGGACTCGAGCGTGAAGACGCCGCGCGAGGCCGAGACGGTGCTCGACTTGCCCGTCCTGGCCACGCTGCGCGACCAGCGGAAGCGTTGATCTCCCCCGTGAAAGTGCACCCATGACCCTGCTTCGGAGCAACGCATGAGCCGTATTCTCGATGCCCTGCGCAAGCGTGACGCCGATCCTGCTTCCTCCCGTGCCGACGAGGGGCAGCGTGTCGATGCCTATCCGGCCGAGGAGCCGGCGCGCGCCAGCCAGACGATCCCCGCCGAAACGACGTTCGACGCCGCACCCGCCGAAGAGCCGGCGTGGATCGGCGAGCCCTTACCCGGTCTGCCGGAGGAATTCCGCCGCGAGCTGGCGGGGCTCGGCCTTCAAGTCGACGCCGCTTTGGCCGGGCGCAAGCCCCGCGTGCTCCTGGTCACGGGCTCGGTGGAGGGGGAGGGCGTGACCACCGTGGCCTCGTGTCTGGCGCGCGTGCTGGCTCAGGATCCGTCGAAGCGCGTGCTGCTGGTCGACGGCAACGCGCGCCGTCCAGGCGTCGGGCTCTTCTTCGGCCTGGCTCCGGTGGCCGGACTCGCGCAGGCGCTCGCCGGCAAGGCGCGGCCCGAGGATTCGCTGCGCGCCGTCGAACGCGAGAACCTGCACGTTCTGGCCACGCTGCCCGAAGAGGTCTCGGGCGCTCATCTGTTCCCGCAGCCGCTGGTGCGCGCTCTCTTGAGCCGCCTGGCGGCGACGTACGACTACGTCATTCTCGATGCGCCGCCCGTGCTCGAAGCCCCGGAAACCGTGGTGCTGGGCGGCGTCGTGGACACCACCCTGCTCGTGGTCCGGGCCTCGAGCACCAAGGGCGGCGTCGTGCAGCGCGCCGTGGACACGCTCGCCAAGGCCGGCGTCCCCGTGCTCGGCGTGGTGCTGAACCGCCGCCGTTTCGACATTCCGGAGCAGATCTACCGGCGTATCTAGCTCGCGCGCCGGTCGCCAGGGAACTCGCCTCATCGGGAAGGATCGCTGTGACCCTGCGGAAGCCCCCCATTCAGGCCGTGGCATGTCCGGTCAGATCCTGAAGAACGTCTCGCGCGGGTCCTTCTACCTCACGGCCGAGCAGCTGGCGGCCCTGGTGGCAGGCGTGGCGTACTCGGTGATCGTGGTGCGCTGGCTCGGCCCGGGCAGCTACGGTCTGCTCTCGATCGGGCTCGCCATCGTCGGGCTCGCCACCATGGGCACGGGGAATTTCGAGCTCTATCTCGAGCGCTTCTCGGCCGAGTACGAGGCGCGCGGCCAGATGCAGGTGCTACAGCGCGCGCACCTGCTCGCGTTGCTCATGAAGTGCACGCTCGGCATCCTCGTGGGAACGGCCCTCATCACCTTCGCGAACCCGATCGCGCTCAGCTACCAGAGCGTGGTCACGCAGACCCACCTGCTCACTCAGGTCATCCAGCTCCTCGGTCTGCTCGTGTTCTTCGAGGGGCTGACGGTCACCGGCCGCGCCGTCCTCTTCGGATTGCAGCGCTTCGGCTGGATCGCCGCCATCTCGATCGGCCAGCAAGTCCTCAAGATCGCCGCCGTCACCTTCCTGTGGTGGAAGGGTAAGGGCATGCTCTACCTCTCCGCCGCCCTGGTCCTGGTGGGCGGGCTGCAGGCCATCGCCCTCACCGTCTGTGCCATCGTCCTCGTGCGTCGCGGTCGCGCCGCCATCGCCCCGGACCGCTCGGCCGCCGCCTTGGCCCTGGCCGAGGCCGACGCGCCCGAGATCGACGTGCCGCTGCCGGCCGGCCCCTTGCCGCAGGCGAGATCGCTCGTCTCCGGCATCGTCCGCTACACCATGCCGCTCTATGGCGCGCGCGCCGCCTATCTCGCGAGCCAGAACCTGAGCCGCGCCGTGCTCGGCAGCTTCATGCACCCGGTTCTCTTCGGTTACTACTCGTTCGCGCTCACCATGATCGAGCGCTTCGCCACGTTCATCTACGCCCTGCCGTTTTCCATCCTGCCGTCGCTCACCCAGCTCGAGGCGCGCGGCGATCGCGCCCGCTTCGGCCGCCTGGTCGACAAGGGCTTCCGCCTGGTCACCACCGCGGCCTGCGCCGTGGCCACCGTGGTCGCGCTCTGCGCCGAGCCGCTCACGCGCCTGATCGGCGGCTCCGCGTACCTGCCGGCCGTGCCCGTGTTGCGCGTGCTCGCCGTGGTGCTCTGGCTGCGCACCGCGCACGAGCCCATTACCATGGCGTTCTACGCGCTGCGCCACACCGGGCGCGTGCTGGCCATCGGCGTCGGACGCCTGGGGCTCGAGATCGGCGCCATCTTCGCGCTCGTGCCGTGGTGGGGGCTGCGCGGCGCGGCCTGGGCCGCGGTCTTGGGCGCCGGCTTCTGTCTCACGGCCGCGCTCTTTTTCCTGGCGCGCGAGCTGGGCCAGGGATCGCGCCGCACCGCCGTGGTGGTCAAGACCGGCGTGCTCGTCGCTCTCGCCGCCCTGTGCGCGCGCGGCCTCGCGGTCGTTTCGGCTCCGGTCTGGGTCCCGGTCGTTTTCGCTCTTGTGGTCTGGACGCCGCTCTTTCTCGTCGGCGTGTTCGTCGCCGACCTGGTGACCGAGGACGATCTCTCGCTCGCCGCCGGCATGGACATCGAGAAGCCGTGGGCGCGGCGGGTGCGCGATGCGCTGGTGTCGGCGAGCCTGCGCCTGTCGCGGGCCGTGGGCGCGCGCCGCCCGGACGCCCTCGCCACCGTGGAGGGAAGCTGACGTGCGCCCGCTCGTCATCGTGCCCGCCCACAACGAGGAAGAGTGCTTGCCGCGCACCCTGGGCGAGCTGGCGCGCGAAGCGCCCGGCCTGGACGTCGTCGTGGTCGACGATGGCTCGCGTGACCGCACGCGTCACGTGGCGCGCGAGGCCGGAGTCAAAGTGATCGTCCTGCCCGTGAACCTGGGAGTGGGGGGCGCGCTCCAGACCGGCATCCGCTATGCGCTCGAGCGCGGCTACGACGCCGTCGTCCAGTTCGACGCCGACGGCCAGCACGATCCGCGCGATCTGCCCCGGGTGCTGGCGCCCGTGCTCGAGGGCCGGGCCGATCTCTCCATCGGCTCCCGCTTCGTGAGCGCCGACCCGGCCTACCGAGCGACGCTGAGTCGCCGCGCCGGCATGCTGCTGTTCTCGGGATTGACCTCGCTCGCGGTGGGCCGCCGCCTGACCGACACCACCTCGGGCTTCCGCGCCTACGGCCGCCGCGTGATGTGGCTCTGCCTGGACTACTTTCCCCAGGACTTCCCCGACGCGCCGCTTCTCATCTGGCTCGCCCGGAACGGCGTGCGCTGGACCGAGGTCGCGGTGACCATGCGCCCGCGCACCGCCGGCACTTCGCTCTACACGTTCACGCGCAAGGCGTATTACCCGTACAAGACGCTCCTCGCGTCGCTGCTCGCCTGCTGGCGCGCGCCGCACAAGGAGGAGCCGATCGCATGACCCGCGCCCAGCTCATCGCCGCTCTCATCGCCGCCTTGGTGGCCCTCGCCGTGCTCGAGCTGGTGCGGCGACGCCGGCTCTCGGAGGACTTCTCGCTCCTCTGGGTGCTGGCGACGCTGGGGGCGACGATGCTCGCCTTCTGGGGCGGCCTCCTCACCGGGATCACGCACTTGCTGGGGGCCAAGTACGAGACCTCGACCATCTTCTTCTTCGGCATCCTGTTCGTGCTGGTGGTGCTCCTCTACTACGCGGTCAAGCTCACCGCGCTCATCCAGGAGGTGCGGCGGCTGGCCCAGGAAGCCGCGCTGCTTCGCCTCAAGCTCGAGGAGCGGGAGGGCGAGGATCCATCCGAGCGCCCGGGGAGGAGCGCGTGAAGGGCCGCTCGTGGCAGCTCTTGATCGGCGTCGGTCTGGGGATCGCGCTCTTCCTGCTGGCGCTGCGCGGGGTCGACTTCCCGCGCCTGTGGGACGCGCTCGCGCACGCCAACTATTGGCTCCTGGCGCCCATCATCGGGCTCACGCTGCTCGCCTTCTACGTGCGCGCCGTGCGCTGGGGCGTGCTCCTGCGCACGGTGAAGACGGCGATCCCGGCGAGCAATCTATTCAGCGCCACCATGATCGGCTTCGCGGCCAACAACCTCTTGCCGGCCCGTCTCGGCGAGTTCATCCGTGCCTGGGCCATCGGGCGCTCGGAGCGCATCTCGCGCTCGGCCGCCTTCGCCACCGTGGTGGTGGAGCGCATCGTGGACGTGTTCGCGCTCCTCGTCTTCTTTGGCCTGGCGCTCTTGCTGCATCCGTTCACGGAGTCGGTGCGCCGCGCCGGCTGGCTCGTGCTCGGCGCCAACCTGGTGCTGCTCGTGGTGCTGATCTGGGCCGAGCGCCATCCCGATCGCGTGTCCGCCTTCTCGCGCTGGGCGGGCGGGCATTTGCCGGGACGGATCGGCGCCCGCGTGCACGCGCTGCTCGACAACTTCGTCGTCGGCCTCGGCGTCCTGCGCCAGGGGCCGGCCATCGGCTGGGTGGTCGTCTACTCGCTTCTCATGTACGGGCTCACGCTGGCTTCGATCCAGGCGGCGCTGGCCGCGTTCTCGTTCCACGTGCCCTGGTACGCCTCGATCGTGCTCCTGGTCTCGACCTCGCTCGGCATCATCGTGGCCCCGACGCCGGGCTACGTCGGTGCCATGCAGGTGGCCTGCGTGTGGGGACTCTCGCTGTTCGGCGTCGACAAGAGCCGCGCGTTCTCGTTTTCGCTCTACTACCACGTGAGCCAGTTCCTTCCCATCACGCTCCTCGGGCTCTGGTACCTGGCCCGTCAGGGGCTCTCTCTGGGTGATGTCGCCGGCGCGGCGGGAAAGGAGGCGAGCGAAGCGGCCTGATGCGCTAACGAAGGGTCCGGACCTCGGGTTTGGCGGTTGAGGAGAGGGCGCCTCTCCGCCGGGCCGTCGCCGAATGGCGTCGTCCGGGCCCCCAAGAGTGACCTCCCGCACGAGGCGGGAGAGGGAATCGATGGATCGGCGGG
>DATFWU010000189.1:0-3163 GCA_035259005.1 Candidatus Eiseniibacteriota bacterium | reverse complement strand
CCGGTCAGGCGCTTCACTTCGTCGAGCAGGCGCTTTTTCTCGGTGCGGTGCGCTTCCCAGATCTGGCCCGTCGGAATGATGAAGGCGTGCCGCAGCCCCAAATTGTCGCTTCGCCAGTCCGGCACGTGCTCGTCGAAGAGCTTCTGGAGCGAGGGTGCGGTCCAGGTGCCAGAGTGGACGCCGTTGGTGATCGACTCGAAGGGAAAGCCCGGAAAGAGCTGGCGCGAGAGCGCGGCGTGGCGCTTGGTCACGCCGTTCACGAAGCCGCTGAGATGGAGCGCCAGCTGCGTCATGTTGAGATCGCGCGAAGGCAGCTGGATCTTGGCCAGCGACTCGAGCTGGGTCGGCGTGAGCACGCTCTTCACGAGATCGAAGGCGAACTCGTCGTGCCCCGCCGACACCGGCGTGTGCGTGGTGAACACGCAGCGCCGCCGAACTTCATCCGTGGCGCGCTCGACGTCGTCGGGCACCTTGTCCATCTCGTCGGCGAAAAGGTCGAGCGAGAGCAGCGCCGAGTGGCCTTCGTTCATGTGATAGCGGCCGAGGCGGCGGTAGCCGAGCGCCCGCAGCATGCGCACGCCGCCCACGCCGAGAATCAATTCCTGGCACAGCCGGTAGTGGGCGTCGCCGCCGTAGAGAGAGTCGGTGAAGCGCCGGTCGTCGGGATGGTTCTGCGGCAGGTCGGTATCCAGGAGAAGGACATCGACCGTGTGACCGGTGACGCCGCGAATGCGATAGCGCCAGGCGCGGAGACTCACGGTGCGGCCGCCGATCGTGAGCTGACACGTGCGGCCGACTTCCTCGAGCCGTCCCTCGGGCGACCACTCGGCCGGCTTCTCGCTCTGCCAGCCCTGGGCATCGAGAACCTGGACGAAGTAGCCCTTCCGGTGGACGAGCGTCACGCCGATCATCGGCAATCCAAGATCGGCCGCGCTCCGCAGCGTATCCCCGGCCAGGACGCCGAGACCGCCGCTGTAAGTCGGAATGCCGCTCTCGAGCGCCACTTCCATCGAGAAATACGCGATGAGCGGCTCGGGCGAGGCGGACGTCGGGGGAACCAGATTCATGCAGTCCTCGATGCTCTTCTCACGCACAAAAGATAGCAAACGCGGGCCACGAGCGGCAGGCCGCCCTTAGAGCGCAGCGCGGCGCAAGAGGGCGGCACGCTCGCTCTGGGCTCGGGCCACGATCTCGGACTCGTCAGCGAAGAGGAGCCGGCCACGCTCGTAGAGCCTCTTGCCATCCACGCTCACCGAGCGCACATGCTCGGCGTTCATCTGATAGACGACCGCGTCGTAGACGCTCGTGCCCTCGAGCACGCTTCCACTCGTGCCCGTGGCGTCGAGCACCACGAGATCGGCGCGCTTTCCGACCTCGATCGAGCCCGTTCGATCGCCGAAGCCGAGGGCGCGCGCCCCTTCGATCGTCGCCATGCGCACGACGCTCTCCGAGGTCAGCGCCTTCCCCTTGTGCAGGAGTCGCGACAGGAGTCCGGCGAGACGCATCTCCTCGAAGGTGTCCGCGCGATTGTTGCAGGGCAGGCCGTCGGCGCCGAGAGCCACGGTCACTCCCTCGTCGAGGAGCGCCCTGGTGTCGCACACGCCGGATCCGAGCTTGAGGTTGGCGCTCGGGCAGTGCGTGATGCGCGCCTTTCGCTCAGCGAGCAGCTCGCGCTCTTCCACCGTGAACCACACGCCATGCGCGGCCACGAAGCGCTCCGAGAGGAGTCCCATTTCGTCGAAGTGCGCGACGGCGCCGTGGCCGAGCAGCTTCTCGGTGGCCCGTAGCTCGCCTTTGCTCTCGTTCAAGTGCGTGTGCACGAGCCAGCCGTGCTCCTGGCTTCGCGCCGCCACTTCACGTAAGAGATCGGGCGAGCACGAAAGCACGAAACGCGGCGCGAGCGCGAAGCGCAGGCGCCCGGAGGCGGTACCGTCAAAGTGCTTCGCGATCGCCTGAGCGTCTTCGAGCCCGCGCGCGCCCGGCTCGACCAGCTCGGCCGGCACCCGATCGCCCTGATCCATGAGCAAGCGCGACACCACGGCGCGCAGACCCGAAGCCTCGACCGTGCGCGCGAGGACTTCGGCGTGCCGCATCGCTCCCATGTCGCAGATCGTCGTGGCGCCCGAGCGCACCATCTCGGCGAGGCCCAGGCGCGCCGAGACGGCAAGCGACTCGGCGGTGTGCGCGGCCTCGAGCGGCCAGATCTTGCGCTCGAGCCAGGGCAGGAGATCGGCCTCTTCCGCGAGCCCGCGGAACAGCGCCTGACTCAGATGGACGTGGGCCTGGACGAAACCCGGCAGGACGAGCGCGTTCGTGCAGTCGACACGCTCGGCTTCGCGATAGGCGGGGCCGTCGAACGGGCCGCCGAGCGCGCGCAGGACGCCGTCTTCGACCAGGAGGTCGGCGCGGCGCACCGTGCTCGCGGCGTCGAGGGCGACGATCGTACCCCCCTGGTAGATCGTGTTTCGAGCCACGGTGCCGCACCATGCCACACGCTCGGAATCGGCATCAAGGCTCGCCCGTGGCGATCCTCTGCGCCAGCGCCCGCGCGTCCTCGGACTGCGGATCGAGCGCCAGCGCCCGCGTGACCAGACTGTCGGCCCGGGCGCGCTCGCCGCGCTCGTAGGCGATGCGCGCGAGCCCGGTGAGGGCCGCGGTGCGCACCGCGATGCGGTCTGGGGGCGCGCGCTCGAGGAGGATGGTGAAGGCGCGCTCCTCGGACGCCCGGTCTCCCGCCCAGCGCGCCGCCACCCCCCAGGCGGCGAGGATGTTGGGGCTCGGCGCCAGGGCGGCCGCCTGCTCGAACTCGGCGACGGCCTCGCGATAGCGGCGCGCGCGGTGATAGCGCGCGCCGAGATACTCGCGCCAGCGGGCGCGCTCGCTCTCCGAGCGCAAGGGCGGCCCGTCGGCAAGCGCGTTCACGCGCACCAGGCCGCGCGCCAGATCGGCTTGCAGAATCAACACGCACAGCAAAGGCGCGAGGGTTCCGGCCACGATCGCCGTGGCGTACCGGCCCACGCCGGGTGCCACGTGCCACACGCGCGCCATGCGCGCCGCCACGACCACGGCGAGCGCCACGCCGGCCGGCGCGAACACGTCGAAGTCGCGCGGGATGCCTTGCGCCGGTCGGAGCACCAGGGCGATGAGCCAGAACGGAGCGCCG
>DATFWU010000188.1:0-14914 GCA_035259005.1 Candidatus Eiseniibacteriota bacterium | reverse complement strand
TGATGCTCTACAACCAGTTCGTGCGTCGCATCGCGGTCATGCTCACGGTGGCCGAGAACAACGCCCGCAACCTGAGGCTCGCGGTGCAGCGCGAGCGCTCGTCGGCCTCGCGCCCCGCGGCGCGCGCCGCGTAGCCGGGATCGGCGGATGCGTAATGGCAAGCGCTCGGCCAAGATCGAGGGCATCTTCGACGTCAACATGACGCCGCTCATCGACGTGTCGCTGGTGCTGGTCGTGATCCTCATGGTCGCCACGCCCCTGGCGTTCCAGTCGAGCATCGCGGTCAAGACGGCGGCCGCCTCGGGCAAGGCCGCCAAGCTGAGCTCGCGCGCCGAATGGATCGAAGTCTCGATCCTGGGCGAGGACAGCGTGCGTGTGAACCGCGTGGTCGTGCGGCGGACGGCGCTCGAGGCCGAGATCGCGCCCCTGGTGGCGGAGAGCCCGACGCGCCAGGTCGTGGTGCGCTGTGACGACCGCGTGTCGCACGGCACGTTCGTCGCGGTGCTGGACGCGGCGCGGCGCGCTGGTGCCGTGCGTCTCGCGGTCATGGGGAGGTAGCGTGCGCCGGCGAGTGACGGCAAGCTCCGATCTGATCACGCGCGTCAACGTCACGCCCATCATCGACGTGGCCCTCGTGCTCGTCATCATCCTCCTGGTCACGGCCCCCCTGCTCTCGGTGGCCGACGTCCCCGTGGACCTGCCCCAGGCCACCACGCGCGAGGCGGAAGACGAGCGCAACATCAGCATCACGCTCGGCACGCACGGCGAGCTGGCGGTGGACGAGACGCGGGTGGCGAGCGAAGACCTGCTCACGCAGGCGGTGCGCGCGCGTCTCGAAAAAGAGGGCAACAACGACGTGCTGGTCGTGGTGCGCGCCGACTCGGGCGCGCCCTACGCCTCGGTGCGCGACGTGCTCGAGAAGGCGCGCGCCGCGGGCGCCACACGGCTCGCCATCGCCACCCGTCAGAAAGCGGGAGACCGCCCGTGAGGCCTTACAATCCCCTGCTGGACATGAGCGAGAGCCACACTCGCGCACGCCGTACCATGGCGGCGAGCCTGGTGCTTCATCTCCTGCTCATCGCCTGGATCGTGCTCCATCCCGTGGCCGACCAAACCTTGCCCGCGATCACCGAGATCGCCTATCTCGAGCCCGGCGACTTGGACCAGGGCTCGGCGGCCTCGGGTCCGCCGGCGGCCGCGCCGCGGAGCGCGCCCGGACTCATGACCTCGAACACGGAGGATTCGCGCTTCGAGCGCGAGAAGGTCCCTGCCGACATCGCGCCCGATCCGCAATCGCCGAGCGCCACCGAGGATCGTCTGCGCACGCGGCTCGCGGCTCTGCAGCGCGACGCGCTCGTGCCGGCCGCCGGCCCTGGCGTCTCGCCGACCATGACCCCGGCCTGGGGCGCGGCCGGCGTGCCGGGAGCCATCGGCGGCGATGGTCATGGCCCCATGAATCTCGCGCGCGGCGGAAGCGGCAGCGGCACCTCGCTCGAGCTGACGCGTGGCGGAAGCGGCGGGCATGCGGTGTCTCCGGCCCTCGCGGCCACCGGACTCCCGGCCGCGGATCGCCCCGAGGCCGCGGCTCCCTCGCACGGTGAAGAAACGGCGCGCCGCCAGCTCGCCGGCGCTTCGCTCGCCGGCCCCATCGCCGATCGCGCCATCTTGCAGATGACGCCGCCTGTCTATCCCGATTGGGCGAAGAAGGAAGCGGTCGAGGGCTCGGTCACGCTCTACTTCGTGGTGCGCCCCGACGGCAGCGTGAAAGAGAACGTGCTCGTGCAGAAGACGGCGGGCTTCCAGGACTTCGACGAGAACGCGCGCACCGCGCTGCGCACCTGGCGCTTCGAGGCCCTGCGCGCGGGCCGCACGGGCGAGCAATGGGGAACCATCACGTTTCATTTCCGGCTGCGTGACAGCGGGTAGAGAAGGAGAAGAATCATGAGATCGCGTCCCTTGGCCCTGATGTGCGCCGCGCTTCTCGCGGGCTCGCCGTGCTGGGCGGCGCCGTCGCGCGCGGCCAAGCCGAAGCCGAAGCCGGCGCCGACCGCGGCGGTCACGACCAAGACCGCGACCACGACGGCGGCCGCGTCCACGGACAGCGCCCGTGTGCTCCACGGCGGACAGGAAGGAACGGCGTTTCGTAGCCTGACCGTCGAGGGCGAGGACAAGATCCAGATCGAATTCGAGCGTCCACCGCTGAACCTCGATCTCGATCCCACGACCGCGCCTGGACTCGACGGCGGCTCGGCGCGCGACGTGCTCGACCGCACCGTACCCGATCTGACGACGCCCTTGCTCACGCTCTCGGCCGAGCAGCGATCGCCTTATCTGGCGCGGCCGTGGCTCGACCGCTTCCAGAGCGGACCGGTGGCGACCTTCCATCCCGATCTCAAGGAGGTCGAGCGCTGGACGCTGTTGATCGCCGACTCGCGTGGCAAGACGGTGGCCTCGTTTGGTGGCAAGGGCACGCCGCCGAAGGATCTGGTGTGGGACGGACACGCCAAGGACGGCAGCACGGTGGTCCCGGGCCTCACCTATTCCTACGTGCTCGAGGCATTCGACCGCGCCGGCAACAAGCGCAACTTCGTGGGCGAGGGCTTCCAGGTCTCGACCTACCGCGTGGACACGCCCCAGGGGCCGGTTCTGGCCTTCTCGGGTCATGACCTCGTGGCCTCGGAGACCGGCGGCTGGAACGCGGACACTCCCAGTCGCGCGACGCCCCCGCCGATGCTCGTGCTCGAGGCGGCGAGCTGGCTCAACCAGTCGCCCAACGTGAAGCAGCCGGTTCGGGTCACCGCCACGGCGCGCAGCTTCGAGCAGGCGAACGCGCTCTCGGGTGGCGTGGCCAAGGCGCTGGCCCCGCTTCTGCTCGGCGATCCCGCCCGCGTGCAGGCCGTGACCGACGTCCAGCCGGACGCGCCGGCCGAGGGCGCGGTGACCATCGCGCCGGGTCACTAGGCCAAGCTTTCGAGGAAGCCAAGCGATTCAAGAAGCCCAGCGATGGAAGCGTGTGCCCCGGGGAACATTCGGGTCGACACCCGGCCTTGCGGGGGTCGGTGAATGACTCGCCCCGGGGCCGCTCCTTGAACCGCTGCGTGAACCTGCCGCACGGCATGTGCTGGGTCGATCGAGGCCACCTCGCTCAACACCGAGTCGGCAAGGCGAAGGCAGCGGGAGAGCGAGCGCGGCGGAGATCAGCCCAGGTACTTCACGAACACGACTTCGTTGCGCCTCTCGTTGTAGATCAGCTCGTCGACCTGAGCTTTCACCATCATGAGACCGAAGCCGCCGGGACGGATCCCCTTCTTCTCGCGCACCTGGACGTGGGCGATGGGATCGTCGTCGGGCTGGCCGACGGCGGCGTGCTCGAGCTTCGCGGGATCGAAGCCGGGGCCGGGGTCGGCGATCCGGTAGAGCAGCATGCGCTCGAAGCGCAGGTAGGCGATGCGCACCTTGCGCGAGGGATCGAGCCGCCCGCCCCACTCCACCGCGTTCAGCAGCAGCTCGCGAAACGATGAGGAGACGGACTCGCGCACCTCGGGCGTGAGATCGGCCTCGAGATGAGCCATCACTTCCTCGATGCGCGCCGCGGCCGCTCGCGTGCAGGGCACGATCAGCTCCACCCACTCGGGCCGCGCGCTGACCACCTCGATCTCGCCCGGCGCGGCCGCCGTCAAGAGCACCTGTTCGAGGGTCTCGACCAGCTGCTTGGGATCGACCGGCTTGTGGAGGTAGCGATAGGCCTGCTCGCGGATCGCCTTCAAGAGCGTGTCGGGGGTGTCGTCCGACGTCATGACGACGACGCGCGGACCGCGCTTGCGCTTGCGCAGGCTGGCCAGAAGCTCGAGTCCGTTCAGTCGCGGCATCCAGATGTCGAGGAGGACGACGTCGAAGCGCCCGCGCAGCAGACGCTCTTGCGCCTCGAGGCCGTCCTTGGCGATCTCGGTCGCGTAGCCCGCGTTCTTGAGCACGCCGGAGAGCAGATGAAGCGTGGCCCGGTCGTCGTCGGCGATCAGAATTCGGTTCATCGCGCGCGCCCTCTCTTCTTTGCCGCCGCCTTTTTCCGCACCAGCCGGAGGTCGACGAAGTCCTTCTCCAATCGACGCAAGCAGGCCCGGAGCGTCTTGAGATCGGCCGCGGCGCCGGCGAAGCGCCGAGCACTTCCCCGCTGCTCGATGGCGAGCGCGGCCTGGCGCGCCCGACGCGCGCCGAAGGTGGCCACCGACCCCTTGAGCGCGTGGGCCGCGAGACGAAGCTCCTCGCCGTCCTTGCGCCGCAAGGCCGCCTCGATCCGCTTGAGCGTTTTGGGATAGTCGGCACGAAAGAGCCGCACGACCTCGCCCAAGAGCTTGCGGTCCCCACCCACGCGGGCGAGAGCGAAGCGCTCGTCGAAGCCCTCCGACTGCGCGTCGGCCACCGGGGCCCCGGAAGGCCCCGGCGCTCCCAGCCCTTCCACCGCCGCCACCAGCTGGTCGAGATCGATCGGCTTGGCGAGATAGCCGTCCATCCCCGCCTCGAGGCAGCGCTCGCGGTCGCCCTTCAGCGCATGCGCTGTCAACGCCACGATGGGCACGTGCGCGCCGCTCGCGCGCTCGGCCTCGCGGATGGCGCGCGCCGCCTCGAAGCCGTCCATCTCCGGCATCTGCACGTCCATGAGCACGAGATCGAACGCCTCGCGCGCCAAGGCTTCCACCGCCTCGCGGCCGTTCTCGACCGCGGTCACCCGGTGACCGCGCTGGCCGAGCACGGCGGACACGAGCTTGCGGTTCACCGCCGTGTCCTCGGCCACGAGAACGGCCAGGGAGCGGGCGGCGCGCCTGGGCGACCGTGCGGGGCCCGAGGCAGCGGGAGCGGCGGAAGCTCCCTCGCCGCACGCCGCCACGATGGCATCGAGCAAATCCGAATGCTTGACCGGCTTGGTGAGGATGGCGGCCACGGTGGAGCGCCGCCGGGGCTCCATCTCCGATTGGCCGACCGAGGTGAGGAGGACAACTTTCGGCCGCGACTCGGCCGGCAGCTTGCTCACGCGACGCGCCAGCTCGAGGCCGTCCATCTCGGGCATCTGATAGTCGGTGACGAGGAGCGCGTAGGGCTCGCCGGCGCGTAAGCGCTCGAGCGCCGAAGCCGCGCTCTCGACCGCCTCCGCCACCAGCCCCCAGCTGTGCAGCATCTCCTCGAGGATCCGCCGGTTGGTCGCGTGGTCGTCCACCACCAGCACGCGCAGGCCGGCGAGCGCGGCACGCGGTCCGCGGGGCTCGCTCGCCTGCTCGACCCGTCCGAAGCGTGCCGTGAAATGGAACGTGCTGCCCACCGACTCGGCGCTCTCGAGCCCGATCCTCCCGCCCATGAGCTCGACCAGGCGCGAGGCGATGGTGAGGCCAAGCCCGGTGCCGCCGTAGCGGCGCGTGGTCGAGGCGTCGGCCTGTACGAAGGCGTCGAAGATCTCGCGTTGCTTGCCGGCGGCGATGCCCACACCCGTGTCCCGCACCGAAAAGCCCAGCGTCACGCCGTCCGAACCATTGCCCTCGCGCACGACGGCGAGCACGATCTCGCCCTTGTCGGTGAACTTGAGGGCGTTGCCGAGCAGATTGACCAGCACCTGGCGCAGGCGTCCCGGATCGCCGATCACTTCCTGCGGCACGCCGGCATCGATGTGGCACAGGAGCTCGAGCCCCTTCTCTTCGGCGCGGAAGGCGAACAGGCGCGCCGTCTCCTCGACGCACTCGCGCACGTCGAACGGCGTCTGCTCGAGATCGAGGCGACGCGCTTCGATCTTCGAGAAGTCGAGGATGTCGTTCACCAGGGCGAGCAGCGCGTGCGACGAGCTCTTCACCGCTCCCAAGTACTCACGCTGCTCGGGTGAGAGATGCGAGCGCAGCGCCAGCTCGCTCATGCCGAGGATGGCGTTCAGGGGGGTGCGGATCTCGTGGCTCATGTTGGCCAGGAACTCGCTCTTGGCTTCGGCCGCGTCCTCGGCGTGGCGCTTGGCGATCTCCAGCTCCCTCAGGAGCTGTGCCTGGCGGGCCGCGTGCTCCTCGAGCCTGCGCCGCGCCCGCTCCAGCTCGCTCGCGTAGCGCGCCAGGGTGGCCTCGGCTTCCTTGCGCTCCGTGATGTCGCGGGCCGAGGCGTACACGGTGTCGCGCTCGGGCTGCGTGGCCGCCGTCCACAAGAGCCAACGATACGAGCCGTCCTTGCAGCGATAGCGGTTCTCGAAGTGGACGAGATCGACGCCCTCGGCGAGATGCGAGGCCGCCTCCGCCGAGGCCGCCTTGTCCTCCGGGTGCACGAACGATAGATAGTGCTTCCGCAGCAGCTCCTCGCGCGTGTAGCCGAGCGTCGCTTCCCAGGCCGGGTTCAGGCGCTTGAAGTGGCCGTCGACGGTCGCGATGCACAGGAGATCGAGCGACATGTTGAAATAACGGTCCAGCTCTTCTTCGGCGCGCTTGCGCTCGAGGAAGAGACCGATCTGGTTGCCGACCGTGGCCAGCATGCGCAGGAGATCTTCGTCGGGCTCGCGGATCTCGCGGCTGAAGAACTCCATGACGCCGCACACGGCGCCGTCGTGCCGCAGAGGGAAGCCGAGGCAGGCGTGCAGACCCTCGCGCGCGGCCACGGCGGCGCGCGGGAAGTTGGCGTCGTGGGTGAGATCGGGGATCCACGCCGGCTCCCCGCTCGCCCACACGCGGCCCGGCAAGCCGACGCCGGACGCGAAGGTGAGCTGATGGCTGGTCACGTCGAAGCCGGGGAACGACACGCCGGGCGCGTGCCAGCTCTCCATGCAGCGCAGCACGCGCTCTTTGGGATCGATCTCCCAAAACGCGCCATGCTCCCAGTCGAGCGCTTCGCAGATGGCTTGCAGGATCTTGGGGATGGCCTCGGCGAGCGTACCCGACTCGACGAGCGCGCGGGCGGCGACGTACTCGGCCGTCAGGCGGCGATCGGACTCTTCGCCGGATCGAATCCGCTCGGGTGGGGCTTCCCTTCGGGTGGCCATGCGGGCGCGCTCCGAGTCACATCACTCCGTCCGTTTTCCGCGGGTGGCGAAAACGATAGCGCCGGACGCGCGAGCTTGTCGAGGCGAAGCTCCTAAGAGCCGGCGGCGCCGACTTCTTCGCCCTGGCCCTCGAGCTGCTTGAGCACCTCGCCCAGGCTCAGCTTCGATCCCCGGGCGAGCGCCGCCTCGACCTGGGCGGGAGACAACCCGGCAATCATCTCGTTCCAGTCGGGGCGAACGAAGAATTCCGGTCCGGCGGGCTGCAGCGTGGGTTGGGCGCGGACCAAGCCCATCCACTCGAGCGCGGTCTCCCGGTTCCCCTTCTTCGCTTCGAGCACGGCAAGCAGGGCGAGGGGGATCAGGGGAGCGACTCCCTGCTCGCGGTAGCGGGCCACGCTTTCGAGCAGAAGCTTGCGCCCCTCGGCCAGGTTTCCCGCGCGAACCTCGGCCCAGCCCAGATCCATGATGACGCCAGGCAGGATTCCCTCGTCACCGAGCTCGTGGATGCGCTCGATGGCGGATACCAGAAGGGCGCGCCCCTTGGAAACATCGCCTTCCCAGATGTGGTTCTCGGCCAGGTTGATGTTGGTCATGGTGCTGAGGAAGGAATTCTTCACCTCGTTGGCCGCGGCTTGGCCCTTCCGATACCACTCCGTGGATGCGGCCATGTCGCCGGCGACCTGCATCAAGTTGCCTATTCCGTTGAGCGCAGACGCTTCCGCGATCTTGTCTCCCAAGCGTCTGGCCAGAACGAGACTCTCCTGGAAGTACTCCTCGCCCTTCTCGCGATCGTGCAAGGAGATGTTGCCGAGCTGACGCAGCAGGAACATGAGCGCGGGCTCGTCGCCCACCTTTCTCGCGACTTCCAGCGCCTCGCCCAGATAAGCCCGGGTCGGCCCCGGGTCATCCTGCCAGATGCCGATGCGGCCCAGATGGCCGAGCGTGCGAGCCAGATGCTTGAGGTCGCCGCTCTGCCGAAGCTCGGGAAGAATGGCCCCGAGCAGCTCCTGCACTTCCTGATAGCGTCCGGTCTGTCCCAGCACCTCGCCCATGTTGAGGGTCACCTCGGCCCGCACGCTCAGGTGTTCGGGCGCGGCCACCAGATCGCGCGCCCTCTGCAAGGTGGCCAAGGCTTCCTCGTAAGCGCCGACCCGGAGCGCCGCCTCGCCCGCCACGCGCAGCCGCTCGGCCGCGAGCGCCGGCTCCCCGGCGCGCTCGTAGTGCTCGGCCACCAGCAGGGTCAACTCGCCTGCGCGCTCGCCTCCCATGGAGAGCAGCCAGTCGCCCACTTGCTTGTGCAGCGCGCGGCGCTGACGCGGCACGATGGTCTCGTAGGTCACGTCGCGCAGGATGGCGTGGCGGAATACGTATTCGACGGTGCCTGCAAAGCCGCTCTCCTCGCGGCGCAGGATCATCTCGCGCTGGCGCAGCTCCTCGAGCATGCCGTGCACGTCGTCCGCCGTCAGACTCGCTTCCCGGCTGAGCGCCACCGCGAGCTCGTCCCAGAAGGTGCGGCCGGCGACTGAGACCCGCTGCAGGAGCTGCTGCAACGGCAGCGGCAAGCCGTCGAGACGCGACTGCAAGACGCCGGTGAGCGTGGTCGGGATGCGCACGGTGGACAGGCGCGTCTGATCCACCGACCATTTCTCCTCGCCCTTCACGATCACGCCATCATCGATGAGCGTCTTGATCAGCTCCTCGATGTAGAAGGGATTGCCGTCGGCGCGATCGACGATCAAGTCGCGCAAGGCGGTCGGCACCTCGGGCATCTTCTTGAGCAGCTCGCGCACCAGGCGCCGGCTCGAGAGCTGCGACAAAGGCTCGAGCTGGATGCGCTCGTGGAAGCGCTGGCCCTCGCCCCACTGCGGCCGGCGCTCGTAGAGCGAGGGCCGCGCCATGCACATGACGAAGAGCGGCAGCTTCTCGTTCTCGCGCACCAGATTGTTGAGGAGGTCGAGCGAGCGGTCGTCGGCCCAGTGGATGTCCTCGACGTGCATGACCACGGGATTGATCTTCGACGCCGCGGTGAAGAACTCGCCCAGGTGCTCGAGAGCGCGGCGGCGGAAGCCGTCGGTGTCCTTGAGCGCTTCCGCCACCACGGGGAAAGTCGAGAAATCGAAGCCCACGAGCTGACCGATGAGCTCGGCCTTCTCGTCGTTCCCCGCCCCCAGGAACACCGCGGCGCCGCGGAGGAACTTCTCGTGCACGACCTCGAGCGGATCCGAGTCGAGGATCTGGAAGCGGAACGAGAAGAGATCGCGGGTCAGGGAGTAGGGCTGCAGCATCGAGGGCTGCGTGGCGCGCGCCTCGAACTGCCAGAAAGTCTGCTCGTTCAGGTCCGACCAGGCGGCGAACTCGAACAGCAGGCGTGATTTTCCGACGCCGGCCTCCCCCACCACGGTGACGACCTGCGTCTCGCCGTCCTCCATGGTGAGCGTGAACGCCTCCTGCAGCAGGCGGAGCTCGATCTCGCGGCCGATCATCTTGGTCTCGACGCCCTCGATGCCGCGCGCCTTGAGACGGAACGCCCGCGGCTTGACCGCGATGATCATGTAAACGTCGATCGGCTCCTTGCGGCCGCGTATTCGAATCGGCTCGTGCGGCCGCGACGTGAACACGCCCAGGACCTGCGAGAACGTGTCGTGGGCGACGAGGATCGTCCCCGAGGGCGCGGCGTCCTTGATGCGTCCCGCGAGCGTGATCGTGGCGCCGCTCGCCGTGTAGGTGCCCGAGTCGCCGGAGCGCTCGAGCAGCACGGGCCCCGTCGTGATTCCGGCCTGGAAGGGCAGCGGATTGTCCTCCGAAGGGGTCCAGTCGCGGCCCCAGATCACGAGCGCTTCCTGTTTCGTCGCGTCCTGCATGCGAAGCGCGGCGCGAATGGCGCGCTCGGGATCGTCCTCGCGAATGCGCGCCCGACCCCAGAGCGCCAAGCCGACGTCATCGGTGCGGCTCTGGATGACGCCGCCCTCTTCGCGCGCGATCTCGTCGAAGCGCGTCCACAGCTTCTCCATGCGCGCGCGCACCGTCTCGGCGTCCTGGCCCAGCTCGTAGAGCGCGCCTGCCAGCTCGGTCACGTCGACGTAGAGCGTGGTCATCTGGCGCTGCTGCTCGGTGGGCGTGGCGCCCGACGGCGTTTCCTTCTTCGAGGTCTGATTGGCTTTCTGGAAAGCGCGTAGCTGCTCGACCGACAGGGTCTGGGTCAAGGACTGCAATTTGGTAGGCGCGTCCGCCTGCTTGGCCTTGAGCGCCTTGGCGAGATCAGCGACCAGAGTCTCGGCGCTCGCGTAGCGCTTGCTGCGGTCCTTCTCCAGCGCCTTGGCCAGCACCGCGTCCACCGCATCGGGCAATTTCGAATTGCGCTTCTTGGCGCTCGGCACCGGCTCGTTCAGATGCGCCATGAGGACGCCCAGACTGCTCTCGTGCTGGTACGGCGTGCCGCCGGTCAGCATCTCGAAGATCATGGCACCCAGCGCGTAGACGTCGGCGGCGCCGTCCACGTCGCCTTCGCCGCGCGCCTGCTCGGGCGACATGTAGGCGGGCGTGCCGATGAGATCGCCGGCCGCCGTCAGGTTCTCTTCCTTGCCGCCGGTGCGCGCGATGCCGAAGTCGGTGACGAAGGCGTTGCCCTCGCGGTCGATCATGATGTTCGAGGGCTTGAGATCGCGGTGCACCACGCCCTGACGGTGCGCGTAGTCGAGCGCCGCCGCCACCTGCTTGAGTGTGTACAGCATCTCGGGATACGGCAGCTCGCCCTGGGCCAGCACTTGCTTGAGCGTGCCGCCCTCGAGATAGCGCATCACGATGTAGGGCGGCTCGTGATCGCCGTCGAAGTCGTACACCGGGAGGAGATGCGGATGCTCGAGCCGCGCGATGAGTCGAGCCTCGCGCCGGAAGCGCTCCTTGAGCGTGGGCTCGTGCAGGATGCTCGTGCGGATGACCTTTACGGCGACGTGGCGGTCCATGCTCGCCTGGTAGGCGCGATAGACCGTGGCCATGCCGCCGGAGCCGATTTCTTCCGTGATCTTGTAGGGACCGAGCTTCTTGTCGATCAATGCGAGGACTCCGGGTGAAAAGGAAAAGACGACGACCACCCCGTTCGGGCGGAGTGGTCGTGGCGAGCCGCCGGGCCGGGGTCAGAGATAAACGGCTTTGACTTTACCCCAACTCGTGGGCTCTGTGGGAGTTGCACCATGGCCGGACGCCAGACGCACGCCTCGCGCGCACGGGGAAAAATCGACCCCCAAGATCAGCGATAGCCGGCTTTGAGCTTGCCCCACGTGGCGGGCGTGGCGGGGACCGGACCGCAAGGTCCGGGCCCGACGCGCGTACTGTGCGTGCGGGTGAACAGGCACCATTCGCAGATGGTGGAGCCGCAGCTGGAGACGGATTTCGTGGTCCGCTCCCCGAACGCCGTATCGCCCGTGCGGGTTTCGTCGAGATCCGACGTGTAATCGAACGTGCAGGCCTCGCCGCAGAGCCCGCTGGCGCCGCAATGCACTTGAATGTGGCCGGCGTCGGCCGAGCCCGAGCACGTGGCCGAGAGGTGCGGCGGCGCGTTGGGGTCGTCGCCGATCTCCTGGCCGGCACACAGCGTGTCGGTGCGCTCGACGACCTTCATCAGCGCCCCGGTCGTGCAGTCGTAGATCGAGTCGACCGAGGTCCAGATTCCCACCCACTCGGGCGGCACGGGTGCGCCCCCGCTCGCATACGAAAGCCTCGGCCCCGCGAGCGTCATGGCAGCGAGCCCGAGCCCACCCAGAGTGAGAAGGAATCGCCTCATGAGTCGGCCCTTCCCATCACCGATAATTGGCCTTGAGCTTGCCCCAAGTCGAGGGTTGTGCGGGCGTCGCACAGGTCGCGGGCTCGGCCGACGTGCGTGTGCCGTGCGAGTGGTTCACCAGACACTGATTGGGGAGCCCGATACAGTAGGGACCCGTGAACGTGATGTTGTCCACCGTCACCGCATAATAGGAATCGCCGCTCAGCTCCGCGTCGATCGTGATGTCGACGTTCTCCGTGCAGCCCGCGATGATCTCGCCGGAGCCCGTGCAGTGCATGTGCACCGAGGTGGAGTTCGCCGTCCCCGTGCAGTCGATCGAGAACGACTGGCCGCCGGGAGGGAACACTTCCTGTCCCGTGCACAAAGTGTCTTGGCCGGCGGTTGTGGTCTTGTAATTCAAATCGCAGTCGTAGGTGGTGTCGATCGTGGACCAGACTCCCGACCACTCATGGGGAACCGGCACGCTGGTCACCAAACCGCGAAGGAACCCTTGCAGCGTGACTCCGCCTTGAGCCTGGGCGGATCCGGCACCAAAGAGACACAGGATAATCGCCGCGATGGCGATTCGATGTTTCATACTTCCTCCACCAAGATGGGATGGGCCGTCATCGCTCCGGAGGGACGCGCGGAATGGGGACGTACGTGGCGTCGGAGCGGGAGAAGCTGAACGCGAAAGAGATTACCACCGGGTGGGGTCCCCGACGACGCCGAAAACGGGGAATTCCTTCGGCCGGGAGTTGAGGTATCGTGATCGGGCCCCCGCCGCCTGCGGGCATCCCGCCGGCGGCCCCTATCACCCAACGGAGCCCGGCCATGGCGACCAAGCTCGAGAAAGCCCTGAAGCGCGAGATCCAGATCGAGGGGAAACCTTACACGCTGATCATCGACCCCGAGGGTCTGCGCCTCATGGAGAAGGGCCGCAGGAAGGGTCTGGAGTTGGCGTGGCGCGACCTGGTCTCCGGGCAAGCGGGCTTGAGCGCCGCTCTCCAGGCCTCGCTCAAGGAATCGTCCTAGCGCCCGCTCTGGCCGCGGGGCGGCCGCTCACGCCGATGCGCGCTCGAGCTTGGCGATCACGACCGTGATGTTGTCGGGCCCGCCGCGGGCCCGCGCCAGCTCGACGAGCGTGTGGCAGGCCGATTCCGGCGACTCCTCGCGCACGATGTCGTGGATCTCCTCGGCGCCCACCATGCCGGAGAGGCCGTCCGAGCACAGCACGACGGCGGCGGCGTCCTCGAGCCGGATGGCGCTCGAGGACAGATCCACGGGCACGATGTCCTGCGATCCCAAGGAACGGGTGAGCACGTGGCTCGCCGCCTTGGCCGCCGCTCCGCGCCCCGCCCCCATCTTCGCCAGCTCGCTCGCCACCGTGTGGTCGACGGAGAGCTGCTGGATCGCCTGGGTGTCGACAAGATAGGCGCGGCTGTCGCCGACGTGGGCGACGACCAGGTCGCGGCCCACCACGCTCACCGCCGTGCACGTCGTCCCCATCCCGTCGAGATCTTTCTCGGCGCGCGCGCGCTCGCGGATCGTCCGGTTCGCGGCCTCGAAGCCGCGCCCCAAGGTCTCGCGCGGCGTAGCACCGCGCTCTTCCAGATAGGCCGCGTGCACCTCCTCGACGGCGAGCCGGCTCGCCACCTCGCCGCCCGCCGCGCCGCCCATGCCGTCGGCCAGCACGAGCAGGCAGCCGCGCGTGTCGTCGGCGAAGTCGTAGATGCCGAACGAATCTTCGTTGTTGGTGCGGCGGCAGCCCAGGTCGCTCAAGCCCGCGGTGGTGAGCTTCCAATCGCCCCTGGCGTTCAACGCGATGATCCTCCCATCGGCTCGGCGGCTCACCTCGGACAGCGGAAACTCGATCACCGGCAGACCGCGCCCGGCCCCGGATTCCTCGGCATCCTCGTCGACCGCGGGCGTTTCGGGAAGCCCCCGGCCTGCGCTCTCTCCGAGAGACGGCTTCTTCGTCTTGAGCCATTCGTCGATGGCGCGCGAGCTGCCGAGACCCTGGGCGTAGGCCACCAGCTGCTCGGGCTCCAGCTCGTCGAACAGCGTGCCCTGGGTCGAGAGCGCGACCAGCGCGTCCACGACATCGGGGAAGAACTGCGTTCCCGAGTGCGACTTGAGCTCCTCGATCGCCGCCTCTGTCGACAGGCCGCGACGGTACGGCCGATCCGAGGTCATGGCGTCGAAGGCGCCCACGGTCATGATGATGCGGCTGCCGAGCGGAATCTCTTCGCCCTGGAGCCCGCGCGGATAGCCTTTGCCATCCGGCTGCTCGTGGTGCGCGTAGACGATCTCGGGCGCGTTCCGATAGAGACGCATGCCGGAGAGGATCTCGTAGCCGACCTTGGGATGAGTGCGCAAGAGTGACTGCTCGTGCTCGGTGAGCCGTCCCGGCTTGACCAGGATGTCGCGGCGGATCGCGGTGCGTCCGATGTCGTGCAGGAGGGCGGCAAACTCCAGCTCCTCGAGATCGCGCTCGGTCATTCCCAGGTGCCGGCCCACGCGCACGCACATCTTCGAGATGCGATACGAGTGTCCCCAGGTGAGCGGATCGGCGGCGTCGACCGCGGTCATGAGCGTGCGCACCATGTCGATGTGTGCGCGCTTGGTCTCGATCCAGTGCAGGAAGAAGTAGCGCGCGAGAAGGAGCGGCAGGAGAAAGAGCGCGAGACCCGTGGGCCCCACGCGCACCTGCGTCAAGGCGAGAACGTAGCCGACCGGGAAGAGAGCGAGATCGGGCAGCGCGCTCTCCTGCACGTAGGCGAGTCCGGCCTGACCCGCAAGTCGCGGCGCGCCGAGGGCGGCCGAGGCCGCGCCGATGCCGGTCTTCACGCTCACGTACGCAAGGGCGGCGCCGAGCGCCGGGACGAGCTGGGCGAGCGAGGGGGCGAGCTCGGCCCCGGTCCGCCCACCGAGCGCCAGATAGACGATGCCGCCCGCGCCCACCGCGAAGATGCTCGTGCCGGCGCGCAGGAGTCCGGCGAGCGGCGACTGGCGCCGCTCGGCGAGAATCATCACGAGGCGAGATCCCAAAGCCACCCAGCAGGCGCCGGCCGGACCGAAGAGGAGAATCGCGGCGAGATCGAGCGACGTCGTGAGGCTCGCGGTGCCGTTGCCGCGCGGCAAGGGAACGGGTGCCA
>DATFWU010000187.1:0-5766 GCA_035259005.1 Candidatus Eiseniibacteriota bacterium | reverse complement strand
TGTCGTCGTCGTTCAAGACGAGGGGCTCGTTGTTGGCGCAGACCCAGCCCGCGATGCCCTCGCCGACGGGCAAGCGCGTGTCGCGCGCGGTACCGCGTCCCTCGCCCGCCGAAGCGCGGAAGGTGAGCTCGCGCGACTCGGAGCGGACGAGGAACACGGAGGTTCGGTCGGCCTCGAGGCAGGTGAGAAGACGGCGGCTCACCGTCTCGAGCAGGGGGTCGACATCTTCCTGGAGGTGCGCGTCTCCGGCCATGTCGAAGAGCGAGGTCAGCTCGAACATGCGGGCGCGCAGCGAATCCTCATGCAGGCGGGCCTCGAGGAGCTGGCGCGTGAGCCGGTGGTTGGCGCGCTGCCGGGAGTACGTGAAGAGACAGAAGATCGCGGTGAGGCCGCACAGGCCGGCGCCGAGAGGGATTTGCGACTGCGGCGCGATGATACCGAACAGGCTGCCCAGCTCGCGCAGCCCCATGAGGTAGTACACGAGGAGCGTGCACGCGAGAGCCAGCATGAGAAACGCGCTCAGGGCCCAGATCCACGTCATGTGACGCTCGATCCGGCCGAGCTGACTCTCGAGATGGCTTTCGACCCGATGCATGCGGGGGCTCTCCGGGGCCGGGCGGCCAGGGCTCGGGGGGGCGGCCGCCCTGCTTCGGTTTTCGGCAGAAAACCCCGGAAAATTAGGTCCTAGGTCTCGTCGTAAAGGGGCTTGAGGTCGATTCGGTAGTGGTGGATCGGGTGCGACCGAAGCCCCGCCGAGGCGAGAAGCGAGGACACGCGCGCGTCCTCCGGGCGGGCATCGAAAACCACGTGGTTGAGCCCGTAATAGCGGGCGAATTCGAGGGCTTCGCCGAGCAGCCACTTGCCGACTCCATGGTGCCGCCACTCGGGGACCACGTAGAGACACGCAAGCCGGCCCGACCATCCGTGCTCGGCGGTGGCCGAGGACTCGAAGGCACAGAGACCGACGGGCGCTCGACTCTCCTCACCTGGCTTCTCGGCCATCACGAGAAGTCCGCGCAGAGGATCGTGCAGAACCGCCTGGGCGACCCAGTCGACCAGGTCCTCGCGATGGGGCCGGCGCGCCTCGCGCAAGGCGGCGAGATAGAGATCGACCACGGCTCGCGCGTCCGGGTGCGTGGCCACGCGGGCCGCCATGCCGGATGGGCCGGGCCGGGGATCGCGGGGAAGCGTGCTCGAGAGATTCTTCATGGCGCTCCACCCTACCGGCCCGAGCCCGTGGTGAAAAGTGCCAAGACGCAGCGGCCGTGGCACTTGACGCTCCCCCAAGCGTGCCGCAATATGCCGCCTTCGGGCGGCCGTTCCCTCGGCCGCCAAATCGAAGTCTCGCCGGGGGACCCTCTTGAAGATCGCCGTCTGCCTGAAGCAGGTGCCGAGCACCGACACGCGCATCAAGATCGCGCCGGACGGCAAGCGCATCGACCCCGCGGGCGTCACCTTCGTCACCAATCCCTACGACGAGTTCGCCCTCGAAGAAGCCATCCGCTTGAAGGAGGCCAAGGGGGGCGAGGTGGTCGTCCTTTCGGCGGGCGGGCAGGGCGCGGTCGCAGCCCTACGGAACGCGCTCGCCGTCGGAGCCGACTCGGCCGTCTTGCTCAAGACCGACGCCGATCCCGACGCCCTGGCTGTGGCCCGCCTGCTCGCCGACGAGATCGGCGGCAAGGGCTACGACCTCGTCTTGTGCGGCAAGCAGGCGGTGGACGACGACGCGGCCCAAGTGGGCCCCATGCTCGCCGAGATGCTCGATCTGCCCTGCGCCACGGTCGTGGTGAAGCTCGAGTTGACCGAGGGCAAGGCGCGCGCCACGCGCGAGATCGAAGGCGGGGTCGAGATCGTGGAAATGCCGCTCCCGGCCGTGATCGCGGCGCAGAAAGGCCTGAACGAGCCGCGCTACGCCTCGCTCAAGGGCATCATGGCCGCGAAGAAGAAGCCGGTGGAGGAGAAGGCAGCCTCGGCGGCCGCCGCGAAGGTCGAGATCGTCTCCCTGGCCCTGCCACCCGCCCGGCAGGCCGGTCGCATCGTGGGCGAGGGGGCGGCCGCGGTCCCCGAATTGGTGCGCGTGCTGCGTGAGGAGGCCAAGGTCCTGTGAGCATCCTGGTCTTCGTCGAGGCACGCGACGGAAAGATCAAGAGCAATTCGCTCGAGGCGGTGAGCGAGGCGCGCCGGCTCGCCGACGAGGGCTCGCCGGGCGAGGTGTTCGCCGTCGTGCCCGGCTCCAAGGGCGAGGGCGCGGCCGCGCTCGGCGCGTACGGAGCGGATCGTGTCTGGACGGTCGACCACGAGCTGGTGGCCCGTTATCAGCCCGAGTCGTTCGTCGCTTGCGTGCTCGAGGCGGTGAAGAAAGCGAGCGCGCAGGTCGTGCTCTTTCCGGCTTCGGCCATGGGGCGCGATCTCGCGCCGCGCGTGGCCGGGCGGCTGGGCGCGGGCCTGGCGAGCGATTGCACGGCACTCGACTGGCAGGGCGGCGCGTTGGTCGCCACGCGACCGGTCTACGCCGGCAAGGCCATCTCGACCGTGAAGATCGCGGGCTCGCCCGCGCTCGCGAGCTTGAGGCCGCGCGCCTTCCCGCAGATGGAGCGGCGTCCCGGGACGTCGGCCGCGGTCGAAGTGCTCGGCATCACACTCGACGCTTCGCGCGCTCGCGTGCGCACCATCGAGGTGGGCGCTTCGGAAGGCGGGCGCGTCGACCTCACCGAGGCCGAGATCATCGTGAGCGGCGGGCGCGGCTTGCGCGGCCCGGAAAACTTCCATCTCATCGAAGAGCTGGCCGAAGCGCTCGGCGGCACGGTGGGCGCCTCGCGCGCCGTCGTGGACGCGGGCTGGCGCCCGCACGCCGAGCAGGTCGGCCAGACCGGAAAGACAGTGTCGCCCAAGCTCTATGTCGCGGTCGGGATCTCAGGCGCCATCCAGCACCTGGCCGGCATGTCGTCGGCGCGCTGCATCGTCGCCATCAACAAGGATCCGGAAGCACCCATCTTCAAGGTCGCCGACTATGGCATCGTCGGCGACGCCTTCGAGATCGTTCCCGCGCTCACCGAGGCCCTGAAGGGCCTGCGCGTGGGATCGTAGGAGACACGTCTTGCTGCGCGACTATCTTCCCATTCTCATCAGCACGCTGATCGCCCTGGGCTTGGGCTTGGTGCTCGTGGGTGGCACGGCGTTCCTCGGCCGCGTGCGCGGCTCGCGCACCTCGCGCGCGACCTACGAGAGCGGCGTGCCGCCCGTGGGCAACGCGCGCGAGCGCTTCTCGATCAAGTTCTACCTCGTGGCCGTGCTCTTCATTCTCTTCGACGTCGAAGTCGTGTTCCTCTTCCCGTGGGCCGCGGCGTTCCGCTCCTTGGGCATGGTCGGCCTCGTCGAGATGCTCATCTTCGTGGCCATTCTGGTGCTCGGCCTCGCCTACGCATGGCGCAAGGGGGCGCTCGAATGGGAGTGACCGGTAGCCGCGCCACGATCGGCGTCGAGCTCAAGTCGGCCGGCAAGCCGCTCGCATTCGAGAAGGACGATCGCGACGCCATCGCGCAGATGGCGGCGCGCTATCCGGATCGGAGCTCGGCCGTGATGCCCGCGCTGTGGCTCGCGCAGAAGCGCTTCGGCTTCCTGTCCAAGGAAGCGGTGGCGGCGGTGGCCGAAGCTCTGCAGATTCCCGAGCCCGAGGTCGCCGGGGTGGCGACCTTCTACTCGATGTACAACTTGGCGCCCACGGGACGTCACATCCTGCAAGTCTGCATGACGCTCTCGTGCTCGCTCCTGGGCGCCGACGCGCTGCTCGCGCACATGTCGAAGAAGCTCGGCATCGAGCCCGGCGAGACCACGCCCGACGGCAAGTTCACCCTGCGCAAGGTCGAGTGCCTGGCGTCATGCGGCACCGGGCCCTGCCTGCAGGTGAACGAGCAGGTGTTCCAGGAGCTGCTCGATCCCGCCTCGGTCGACAAGCTCATCGAGTCCCTGCCATGAAGCATCCGCTCGGCAACTACGGGCCGGTGGTCACGCCGGCCGGGATGAAGGAGCCGATTCTCTTCGGTGATTTTGCCACCGCCGGCGTCGAGACGCTCGACGGCTTTCGCGGCGCGGGCGGATATCAAACCGCGCTCGACGCGCTCAAGAATCGCAAGCCCGAGGAGATCACGGAGATCGTGAAGGCGTCGGGCCTGCGCGGCCGCGGCGGCGCCGGCTTCCCGACCGGGATGAAGTGGAGCTTCGTGCCCAAGGGCTCGCCCAAGCCCAAGTACCTGGTGGTGAACGCCGACGAGTCGGAGCCCGGCACGTTCAAGGACCGCGAGCTCATGGCGCGGAGCCCGCACCGCTTGCTCGAAGGCATCTTGCTCGCTTCGTACGCCATCCAGTCGCACCACGCGTTCGTCTATCTGCGCGGCGAGTTCGCGTTTCTCGAGCCGTTGCTCGCCCAGGCGCTCGACGACGCGCGGGCGGCCGGCCTCTTCGGCAAGAACATCGGCGGCTCGGGCTTCGATCTCGAGATCACACTCCACCTGGGCGCGGGCGCCTACATCTGCGGCGAGGAGACGGCGCTGCTCGACTCGCTCGAGGGCAAGCGCGGACAGCCGCGCACCAAGCCGCCGTTCCCGGCGGTCGAGGGCTTGTACAAATGCCCGACCGTGGTGAACAACGTGGAGACGATCCAATCGGTGCCCTTCATCGTGAAGAACGGCGCCGACTGGTTCCGCAAGTGGGGCCCGGAGAAGAGCCCGGGCACCAAGGTGTTCTCGGTGAGCGGGCTCGTGAACCAGCCGGGAAACTACGAGATCGAGATGGGTCTGCCGCTCTCACAGCTGCTCGACAAGTACGCGGGCGGCATGCGATCGGGAGCCAAGCTCAAGGCGGTGATCCCGGGCGGATCGTCGGTGCCCTGGCTCACGCCCGACCAGATCGAGACCAAGCTCGATTTCGATTCGGTCGCGGCGGCCGGCTCGCTCCTGGGCTCGGGCGGAGCCATCTTCATCGACGACGGCGTGTGCGTGGTCGACGCGCTCCTCAACCTCACGCACTTCTACCGGCACGAGTCCTGCGGTAAGTGCACTCCCTGCCGCGAGGGCACGCACTGGATGGAGATGCTGCTGCACAAGATCGAAGACGGCGAAGGCGGCACGCAGGACGTGAGCACGCTCAAGACGGTGGCCGAGCAGATCCTCGGCCGCTCGCTGTGCGCGCTCGGCGACGCGGCCGCCATGCCGATCCTGAGCGTCTTGCAGAAGTTCCCGGATGAGATCGATCACCACCTCACGGCCAAGCGCTGCCTGGTGAACGAGCGGCGCGAGTCCGTGGAACGCGTGCGGCGGGCTGAGCCCGCGACCGTTTAGCCAAGGCCAAGGAGGCCGCCAGGGTGGATTGGAGCTTCGGGTTGTCTCCGGACGCAGCCTGGCTCGTCTGGACGATCATCAAGACCCTGGTCTTGATTGGCGGCGTGCTCGGTGTGCTGCCCATCATGATCTGGGGCGAGCGCAAGGTGGCGGGCCACGTGCAGTTCCGCCCGGGCCCCAACCGCGTCGGCCCATTCGGGCTCTTGCAGCCCGCGGCCGACGTGCTCAAGCTCGTGTTCAAGGAAGACGTGGTGCCGGTGGGCGCCAACCGCGTGCTGTTCTTCTTGGCGCCCATCCTGGCTCTCGTGCCCGCGTTCGTCGTCCTGACCGTGATCCCCATCGGGCCGCAGTTCGTGGTCACCGACGTGAACGTGGGACTTCTCGTCTTCTTCGCCATGTCGTCGCTCGGCGTCTACGCGATCACACTCGC
>DATFWU010000186.1:0-3185 GCA_035259005.1 Candidatus Eiseniibacteriota bacterium | reverse complement strand
CATCGCCTTTGCGCCGACGATCACCATGGACGACGGCTGCGATCTGGTGAGCACGCTGCACGCCAAGCATCAGGATCTGGTGAAGGCGGTGATCGGCGGCACCGAGGAGACCACGACCGGCGTGACGCGGCTGCGCGCCATGGCCGCCGACAAGGCGCTGCGCTACGCGGTCATCGCCATCAACGACGCCGACACCAAGCATCTCTTCGACAACCGCTATGGCACCGGGCAAAGCACGCTCGACGGCATTCTGCGCGCCACCAACCTCCTGCTCGCAGGCTCGACCGTCGTGATCGCGGGCTACGGCTGGTGCGGCCGCGGCGTGGCCACGCGCGCGCGCGGCATGGGCGCCATCGTGCTGGTGACCGAGATCGATCCGGTGAAGGCGCTCGAGGCGGCGATGGACGGCTTCGAGGTCGTGACCATGGCCGAGGCGGCGCCGCGCGGCGATCTCTTCGTCACCCTCACTGGCAATCGCTCGGTGATCCGCCGCGAGCACTTCGATCGCATGAGGGATGGCGCCGTGGTGTGCAACTCGGGTCACTTCAACGTCGAGCTCGACCTGCCGGCCTTGTCCGAGATGTCGACCGAGAAGCGCACGGCTCGTCCCTTCGTCGACGAGTACGTGCTGCCCGGCGGGCGCCGCGTCTACGTGCTCGCCGAGGGGCGCCTCATCAACCTCGCGGCCGCCGAGGGCCATCCCGCCTCGGTCATGGACATGTCGTTCGCCAACCAGGCTCTGTCGGTGGAATACCTGGTCCGCCACGCGGGCGGACTCGCTCCTCAGGTCCACCCCGTGCCGGTCGACGTGGATCGCGAAGTGGCGCGCCTGAAGCTCGCCGCCATGCGCCTCACGATCGACACGCTCACGCCCGAGCAGAAGGCGTACCTGGGCTCGTGGAGCGAAGGAACGTAAGGTAGAGAGACACCCTCGCCCCCGCAGGAGGCGGAGGTCCATGTCCTGGTTGCCCCAGCTGTCGGAGCGCCGGCAGCGGCAGGTGCTGGGCGTTCTGCTCGTGGCTCTGACGGGCTTGGTGGCGGCGAGCCTGTCGAGCTACCGCCCGCCCGTCCTCGGCGCGCGCCCGTGGGCCGAAACGAACGCGTCGGGCCCCGTCGGGGCCTGGCTCGCGCATCTCCTCGTGGGATGGCTGGGGCGGATCGCCGCCTGGGGCGTTCCCATCCTTCTGGTTGCCGCGGGCTGGAACCGGCTCAAGAACTCGCCTCCCAAGCCCATCGTCGTGCGCTCGGTCGCCATCGGCCTGCTCGTGCTCGAGTGCCTGGCGCTCATCGGACTCGCGGGCTCGCGCGCGGTCCTTTGGTCGGGCTCGGTGGGTGTCGGGCTCGCGAGCGCCATCCAGGGCGCGCTCGGCGCCACCGGCGGCGCCATCGCGCTCGTCGCTCTCTTCGTCGTCACCCTCTTGGTCACGAGCGAGCTCGGCTTCTCGGCGCTCTCCGTCCTCTGGTCGTGGTTCGTCAAGGAGCCGTCGCAAACCTTGTGGGACCGCTGGCGCGGCAAGGCCGACGTGCAGGAAGTCGAGGCCGTGGCCGCGGCACCCGTGGCGGCGCGCGCGGCGACGCGGCCGAGAACGCAACCGGCTGGCGCGGTTCCGCCGTCGCGGGCGCTCGTCGCCACCTCGCCGCGCATCGTGACCCCGCAGGCTCTGGAGACCTTGCCCGAGCCGGCGCGCGACAAGAAGGAGAAGGGCGAGAAGGACGACCAGCGCGTGAGCGTGAAGCCCGCCAAGGCGGCGAAGGAAAGTGCGGCGCGCGCGGCGGCTGAGAGCGCCGAGCCTCTGGCGGGTGAAGTCGAAGCGCTAGCCAGGAACGACGTGGCCGCCAAGCCCGAGCCCGCTCCGCGCCCGCCCGCCAAGGCCGATCCCAAGGCGGACGCCGCCCCCGCGATGGTGGGCGTGCCCTATACGGGCGGGCTTCCGCCCATCGATCTGCTCGAGCCGATTCGCGACCCCGCGGTGCGCATCCTGGAGTCGGAGCTCAAGGCCGAGGCCCAGCTTCTGGGCCAGAAGCTCTCCGATTTCGGGATTCGCGGTGCGGTCACCGAGGTGCATCCGGGGCCCGTGGTCACCACCTTCGAATTCGAGCCCGCGCCCGGCATCAAGGTCAACCAGATCACCAGCCGCGAGGACGACCTCGCCCTGGCCATGAAGGCGAGCCGCATCCGGATCATGGCGCCCATCCCCGGCAAGGGCACGGTGGGCGTCGAAATCCCGAACCGGAGCCCGCGCAAGGTGTACCTGAGAGAGGTGCTCACCTCCGAGGGTTACCGCCGGCCCCAGGCCCATCTCAAGTTCGCGCTCGGGGTGGACGTGAACGGCAATCCGGTGGGCGCCGACTTGACGCGCATGCCGCACCTCCTGGTGGCGGGCGCGACCGGATCGGGAAAGAGCGTCTATTTGAACGTGCTCGTCACGAGTCTTCTTTTTGGTAAGGGTCCGGACGAGCTCCGCTTCCTGATGATCGACCCCAAGATGATCGAGCTCACCTCCTACAACGGCATCCCGCACCTCTTGATGCCGGTGGTGACCGAAGCCAAGCGAGCCGCCAAGTCGCTGCGCTGGGCGGTGGGCGAAATGGAGCGTCGCTACCGGATGCTGGCCACCTGCGGTGCGCGCAACATCGAGGGCTTCAACGACAAGGTAACCGGTTCGCGGCCGCCCACGGGACAGGATGGGGAGCCGCTCACCAAGCTGCCTTACATCGTCATCCTGGTCGACGAGCTGGCCGACCTCATGCTCACCATGCCGGTGGAGATGGAAGAGCCGATCGGACGCCTGGCGCAGATGGCGCGCGCCGTCGGCATCCATCTCGTGCTCGCCACCCAGCGCCCGTCGGTCGACGTGCTCACCGGCGTGATCAAGGCCAATTTCCCGTCCCGGATCGCCTTCCAGGTTTCGTCCAAGACGGACAGCCGGACGATCCTGGACATGAACGGAGCCGAAAACCTCCTCGGGATGGGAGACATGCTTTATCTTCCCGCGGGCAAGGCGGAACCCTTGCGCGTGCACGCACCGTTCGTCGCCGAGGGCGAGGTCGGACACGTGGCCGACTTCTGGCGCGATCGGGCCCCCGTCGAGGCTCAGGCCACAGGCAGCCTCGAAGAGGCGCTCGAGCGCGTGGCCGAGAGCGGGGACGACGAGGATGACGACGAGCTGGTGCCCGAGGCGGTG
>DATFWU010000185.1:0-8837 GCA_035259005.1 Candidatus Eiseniibacteriota bacterium | reverse complement strand
CGAGCCCGAGGGCGCGCTGCAGATCGTAGACATCGCGCGTGTAGCGGCCGCGCCGGCCGGCCTGGCGCGCGAGCCGCGCTTCGAGGGCCACGGTGGCGTTTTCCTGCGCCAGCTCGGTCAAGCGGCGGGCCCGACCGCGCGCCGCCGTGCGCAGCTTGATCTTTCTTCCCGAGCGCGCCAGCGCGTCCTCGATCACCGGCCCCTCTTCGAGCGCTTGCGGGAGCCACAGCTCGCGGGGCGGTACCTCGGCGCGCAGATAGTTCTGGAGCACGAACTCGCTCAACAGATCGCCGGCCGTGGAGCCGGCGGCGCCGCGCAGGAAGCGCGTGTCGCGTCCCATGACGCGGCCCTCACGCACCTGGAGCACGGCCACACAGGCGTCGTTGTCCTGCCACGCCACGCCCAGCGCGTCGGCGTCGTGCCCGGCGGGTCCGGTCATGCGCTGGCTCTGCTCCAGGCGGTCGAGCAGGCCGAGCTGGTCGCGCCAGCGCGCCGCACGCTCGTACTCGCGCGCTTCGGCCGCGCGCCGCATCTCGGCGGTCGCCCAGGCGCGGACGTCCTCGTGCTTGCCCGAGAGGAACAGAGTCATGCCTTCCACCAGCCGGGCGTAGGCTTCCGGGGTCACGCCGGCGCGCGAATAGCACGGGCCGACGCAGCGGCGGATGTGGTAGTTCAGGCACGGGCGGTCGGCCTTCCGGTACTGCTCGAAATTCGCGCACGTGCGCAGCGGAAACACGCGGCGCAAAACGCGCAGCGTGGAGCGAAGGGCGCCGACGTCGGTGTAGGGACCGAAATAGCGCGAGCCGTCTTCCACCACCTTCCGGGTGATCGAGAGACGGGGAACCGGTTCCCCCACCGACAGCTTGACCCAAGGAAACGTTTTGTCGTCCTTGAGCCGGATGTTGAAGTGAGGACGATGTTCCCGAACGAGCGTCGATTCCAGCATGAGAGCTTCGGCTTCGCTCTCGGTGACGATGAAATCGACGTCGGCCGCGAGACGCAGCAGGCGCGCCGTCTTGGGATGCTCCACGGCGGGCGGCTGCAGATAACTCCTGCCGCGATGGTCGAGACGCTTGGCTTTGCCGACGTAGAGGACCCGGCCCCGCGAGTCCTTCATCAGATAGACCCCGGGCCGCGGCGGCAGTCGATCCACCGCTTCCCGCAGGCTCAAAGATGCCAAGGCGTACTCTCCCCTCGAAGCGCTCGCGCCCGGCCGCGGGGCAACGGCGAAAAAGGCGCGACAAACGAGGCTATCACGGGCACGAGCGGCTCACAACCGTCGACTTGACAGGGCAGGAAGGGCCTGGATAGATTGCGGGCAACCTCTTACGATTCAATCTCTTTTGCCTACATCCCTAGGAGGATTCGTGCCTCACCACAAGTCGGCCAAGAAAAGGGTCCGCACCAACGAGGTTCGCCGCCTGCGCAACGTGGAAGACAAATCGCGCGTGCGCGGGGCCATCAAGCGGGTCCGCACGGCCTCGACCCGCGAGGAGGCCCAGGCCGCGCTCCGCGATGCCGTGTCGACTCTCGATCGCGCCGCCAAGAAGGGTGTACTCAAGTCCGGCACCGCCGATCGACAGAAGTCCCGCCTCACCGTGAGCGTGACCAAGCGCTTCGCGTGATTCGACTTCCCCGTCCGTGGGTCGCCGCGGCCACGCTCCTGTGCTGGGGCGCCCAGGCGGCTTGCGCGGACGGGCTCCGATGGTCCCCACCATCATACTCCCAGAAGGTCGAAACCTCTCCGGCAGAGTCCCAGTCCAACACCCTGGGCTGGCTCCTGGTGGCGGGCGGCGTAGCCCTCGACGTGAGCTCGTTTCTGCTCGCCGACAAGGCCGACGACCACTATCACGCTTACCAGAACGGGACCGATCCCGCCGAGTTGTCGAGCCAGTACGATGACGCCGTGCGCTACGACCGGCTGGCCAGCGCGACTCTGATCGTCGGACAGGTGGCCATCGGCACCGGGCTCTACCTCCTGCTCATCAAGCATCCCAAGAGCTCGGGCGACGTGGGCTTGAGTTCGGGCGCGAGCGAGCGCCGCGTGGCCGTGGGCTATCGCCCGTCGTCCCCGGCCGGGCCGGGCGGGCTCGCGCTCACCGTGCGCTTCTGATGCGCCGACGGCTCCTGGTCCTCGCCGCGCTTCTTGTCGTCGGCGTCGGCTGCTCGAATCGCCTGCGCAACAATCCCTTCGATCCGGGCAATCCCGACACCGGCGGGCGGCCGCCGGGATTCGTGGGCGTGGCCGGCGATGGCCGCATCGACCTGAGCTGGGACCTCGTGGTCTCGGACCATCTCCTGGGCTACGAGCTCTTCCGCCAGGGACCGGGCGACACCGGATTCGTGCTCGTCAAGGCGCTCATTCCCGCCGACGAGACGAGCTTCTCGGACAGCCTGCTCGTGAACGACTCGACCTACGCGTACCGCCTGCGCTTCGTCCTGGTCGGCGGGCGGCGCGGCACGTCGTCGGACGTGGTGGCGCGTCCTGGCACGGCGCGGATCTGGGTGGCCGACGCGGGCACCGGCTTCATCACGCGCGTGGCCCCCGACGGCCGCGCCCGTGTGTTCGTCTTGCCCGGGCTCGAGACGCCGAGCTTCGTCGGCGTGGAGCCGGTGCAGGGCCGCGTCTGGGCCACGAGCCGAGACCAGGGCATCATCGCCATCTGGTCACCGAACGGCATCCTCATCGACGTGAACGGCTCGTTGGGCGCGCCCGGCAAGGTGGCCCCCATTCCGACGACCAATGACGCCTGGGTGACCGACGAGCGGACGGGTGCCGTGCACCGCTTCAACTCCGGCGCCGGCATCACGGCCTCGGCGACGGACTTCGACCTTCCGAGCGACGTGGTGGCGGTGTCGGGCGGCGCCTGGGTCGCCGATCGGGACGGGCGGCGGCTCGTCCACATGACGTCGGCCGCCGTGGTCGACTTCGACGAGGCCGTGCCCGACAAGCCGTGGCGACTGGCCAGCGACCCGTCGAACGGAGATGTGTGGGTGAGCTACACGGAGGCGGGCGCGGTGGAGTGCCGGAACAACGCCGGCGCCCTGCGCTTCCGGATCGAAGATCTGGCGCGCCCCTTCACCATCTCGTTCGACGCGACGGCGGGCCTGGCATGGATCGTGGAGGCTTCCGGCGACGAGGTGGTGGCCTTCGACCGGACGGGCGTGAAGCGCGCCACGCTCTCGGTCAAGGCGCCGCGCGGCGTGGTGGCCAATCCGCGCAACGGCGAGATCTGGGTGACGTCACTGAACGCGGGCGATGGCACGGGAACGTTGCAGCACTTCGACGCCCAAGGCACCCTGCTGACGAGCCTCGGGCTCTTCACCCGGCCGTCGGCCGTCGATCTCGATCCCGGCCCCTAGAACAAGAAGCCGATGGTGAACTCGGCGACGGTCTCCGAGCCGAGCTTGTCGCCGTTGTGGCGGCGCATGAAATCCCAGCGCAGAGTCGGGAAGTAGCCGCCGCCGCCCAGATAGAAGCCCGCGCCGATCGTGCCCAGCCGCTGGAACTCTTCGTGGAAGTCCCCCGCCGCGCCGCCGTCGGCGAAGATCGCGCCCTGAATGTTGGGGAATTGCCACGAGGTCGGGAAGCCGAGCCGCAAGCCGCGGACGAGCGGGAAGCGCAGCTCCTCCTGGAGCAGCATCGCGTTCTTGCCGCGCAGCGTGCGCGTGGGCCAGCCACGCAGGCTGTAGCGCCCGCCCAGATAGAAGTTCTGGGCGTCGTCGCCGAACGAGCTTTCGCCCAGGAAGCGCGTGGCCAGCACGACCATGTGCACCGGCTCGAGGTAGCCGCGCCAGTCGGTGGTGACCGTGAAGTAGTCCCCCGCCCCCGTGCTCAGGTCGCGCGTGTAGCCGCCCGAGAGGTTGAAGCGCATCCCGCCCACCGGCCCGTCCCAATTCCAGCGCGAGTTATCGTGCACGAAGGAGAGGAAGTTGGAGGCCAGCCACAGGTCGGCGAAGGTGCCGTCGCGCAGCAGGTGCTGCTTGGCGAAGCGCAGCACGAACGAGCCGTCGATGCGCGTGAACTTGCTCAAGGGATACGAAGCCAGCGCGCTGCCGCCCACACGCGGCTCGCGACGCACCACGTCGAGATCGGTGTCGTAGGTGCGGGTCAGGCGGAAGAAGCCGAGACCGTAGTTGAAGCGCTGCTTCTGGTTGAAGTACGTGGTGCCGAATTCGAATCCCTCCAGGAAGTTTCCGAAGTTCTCGGAGTCGTTGGCGATGAAGAGATAGATCGACTCGTCGCCGAGAAGATCGGTGAACGCGATCTGGCCCGCCCCCGAAGCGCCGAGCGCCGGGTCGAGCGAGATGCCGTTCTGGGCGATGTCGAGGCCGAAGCGGCGCGTGTAGGCCTCGGCCGGCTCGAGGGCGCGGGCGATGGGCGGCCAGAGCTCGAGATCGTCATCGACCGGCTCCTTCACCCAGCCGGAGTCCGGATTGGTCGCCTCGGGCCCGGCGAGCAGCGTGTCGGGCACCGGGTAGTCATAGATATGGAAGGTGAGGCGCGACTCGCCCGACCAGATGACCGACTTGCCGTCGCCCGCCCACGCCGGCTGGTAGGCCGGACCGATGAAGTTGGTGAGCCGGCGCACACGGCCGTCGCGCCACAGGTAGAGATCGTCGATGCCGGCGCGATCGGAGAGGAAGACGATCGTCTTGCCATCCGGCGACCACACGGGCTCGCGGTCGTTGTGCTTGCCGCTCGTGAGGTTGGTCAGGGCACCGGTCGAAAGGTCGAGATCGTAGAGATGGTGCCAGCCCTCCTGGCCGCCCAGGCGGTCGGAGGAGAACACGACGTGGCGCCCGTCGGGATGGACCGACGGATCCTGCTCCTCGTACACGTCGTCGGTGATCGAGCGGAAGATGCCGTCGGCGACGTTCAGGCGGAAGAGATCGATGCGTCCGTCGGGACGCTGCCCGCTGATCACCACCGCCGAGTCGCCCGGCAGCCACGACGGCGACGAGAGCCCGACGATCCCCGGCGGCGCCCAGGTCGCGATCACCTGACGCGTCTGGAGGTCGTAGATGTGCAGCACGTCGCGGCCGCCGCGCTGCGACACCACCGCCACCTTGCCGCGCTGTGACACGCCGAGCTTGGTGCGGAAGAAGTGGAACGATTCGAACTTGGCGGTGAAGCCACCGCGCAGGAGGCGCTCGGTCACCAGATGGTGGTCCTTCATGGAGCCGAGCATGAGGTCGCCCGACTCGCCGGCGCCGAGATAGACGAAGCGGTAGCTCGAGTCCTGGGGCGTGACCGGCACGCCGGCGGGCGCCAGGTCGAACGACTCGCCGTGCGTGAGCTGGTGCGCGCCCTCGTTGGCCCACACGCGGTTGGCGATGCGCGGGTAGTAATGCCGCTTGAGGCCCTGGAACCACTCGTGGTCGAGATCGGCCAGCGACTCGCCGAAGGTCATCTTCACGATCTGCTCGAAGGTCTCGGCCTTGTACCAGTTCTCGAACATGTCCATGACCTGGCGCTTCGAGTAGCGGTCGCGGAGCCACAGCAGGAAGTTCTGGCCTTCCTTGTACATCTGGACCGTGCCCGTGATCTCCTCGGAGTGCGTGAGCGGCAGCGCGCGTCCCGAGAGCACGGCGTCCTGGAGGAGCCCCTCGGCCTGCGTGTCCCAGGTCGTGCCCAGGAACTCGGCCAAGCCTTCCGTGAACCACAAGGGCGGAATGGCGTAGCGGTATTTCTTGTGCTCCTTGCTGATGCGCGCGAGCTTGGCGAGCTGATAGGCGTGCGTCAGCTCGTGGCGCGTCACCCACACGAGCCGGCTGCGCGAGCCGGTGTGCGGGATGAGGACGCGCCCCTTGATCAGCTCGGTGAGACCGCCCGTGCCCTCGGAGATGAAGCCCTGCGCGGCGTTGGTCTGCTGGAACGCCTGGTGCGACGAGTACATGAGGATCGGAATGCGATCCTTGAGCGTGAGCTTGAACGTGGTGTCGTACTCGCAGCAGGTCGATTCGGCGATGGCCGCCGCCTCGCGCGCCAGCCCCTCCTCCTCGTGATAGAAGAAGACCTCGCAGTGCTCGGTGCGCAGCGAGTGCCAGTCGCGGCTGTCGTAATGGACCTTGTTCTTGCCGAACACCAGGTTCTGGCCGGCCGCGGGTCCGGCCAAGAGCGCGATCGCGAGGGTGGCGGCGAGGTAATGGAGAAATGGAAGGAATGCGGGGCGCATCCCGCGCGCAGGCATGAACTGGTCCTCAAGTCGACCCGGTGACGTCCTCCATAGTGTATCGGCCAGGAGACGCCCCGGCTATAAAGGCCAGGGCTTCGAGGGCCCCGGACGCGAAACAATCGCGGCTTTCGGCCACGTGGACGAGCTCGAGGTGCTCCCCCGCCCCGCCCAGCCACACGCGGTGCTCGCCGGTGACGCTGCCGGCGCGAATCGAGGCGATCCCGATCTCGCGCGGGGGTCGGGGCCCGGTCGCGCCTTCCCGGGCCTTGCGCGCCGACTCGGGCCACGGCCAGCCGCGGGCGCGCGCGGCTTCTTGCGCGAGCCAGAGCGCCGTACCCGAAGGCGCGTCCTTCTTGGCGGCGTGGTGGGCCTCGACGATCTCGACGTCGTAGACCGGCAGGCGGCGAGCCGCCTCGCGGACGAGGGCGGCGAGCACGGCCACGCCGAGGCTCAGGTTGGCGCTCACGATGACCGGCACTCGCCTGGCGGCCGCGTCCAGCGCCTGGATGGCTTGTGGCGCGAGACCGGTCACCGCGACGACCATTCCTACCCCGTCGCGCGCCGCTTGCTCCGCGTGCTTGGTCACCGCCTCGGCGCGGCTCGCGTCGAAGAGCACGCGCGGGTTGCGCCAACCGTCGGTGTCGGCGCTGAACTCGGGAACCTGCAAGAGATCGAGCGCCACCGACTGGCCGACGAGCGGGCTCGTGTCGCGGACCATGGAGGCGGCGACGTGGAAGCGCGGATCGCCGGCCAGGCGGCGCAGCACGGCGCCGCCCAGGCGGCCCGCGGCCCCGGCGATGGCGACGCGGATGGGCGAATCGCTCGAGCGGGCGGCTTCGCTCAAGCCTTGGCGCCCGCCTGTTGCTGTTGCCGGGGCCCGCTCACCTTGGACTGGCGCGCGGCCTCCAAGATCTTGGGCTCGGTCGACTTCTCGATGGGCACGAGCGGCAGGCGCAGCTCGTTCTCGATGAGCCCCCACGAGGCGAGCAGGAACTTGACCGGGCCCGGATTCGATTCGAAGAAGAGCGCGCGCATGAGCGGGAAGAGCCGGCGGTGCGTGGCCTCGGCTTCGTCGGTGCGGCCCTTCTCCCAGTGCACGAGCATCTCGCGGAATTCTCTGGGGGCCACGTTGCCGACCACCGAGATGATGCCCTTGGCGCCCACCGCCAGCATGGGCAAGGTGAGCGAATCGTCGCCCGAGAGAATGGTCATGTCGGTGAGGCAGCGGATGGCGCTGATCTGGTCGAGCGAGCCCGAGGCTTCCTTGACCGCCACGATGCGCGGATGCTCGGCCAGCTTGGCGACCGTCTCCGGGAGCATCGTGCTGGCCGTGCGGCCGGGCACGTTGTAGAGAACGATGGGGAGGCGCGTCGCGTCGGCGACGGTCTGGAAGTGGGCGATCTGCCCGGCCGGCGTGGGCTTGTTGTAGTACGGCACCACCAGCATGGCGCCGTCGTAGCCCGCCTGCTCGGCCTCGCGCGTGCGCTCGATCGAGACCGCGGTGTCGTTGGTGCCAGTGCCGGCGATGAGCTTGCAGCGGCCAGCCGTCGTGCTCTTGACGACGTCGTAGAGGCGGCGGCGCTCCGGGGTGGTGAGCGTGGCGCCCTCGCCCGTGCTCCCGGCCACCACGATGCCGTCCACCGCGGACGCCACCAGGAAGTCGACCATCCGCTCGGTGGCGGGCTCGTCGAGCTGCCCGCCGCGAAACGGCGTCACCATCGCCACCGTCAAGCCTTCGAACATGAGTCCTCCCTGTTGCCCGCCAAGATGCGCCTAAGCGGCCCGAGGCGCAACCCGTGGAATCATCGCGCGCCGTACATCGACGCCCGCACGGGCTCCGTGGGCCGTAGCGCGGGGCGTGAATCTCCCCAGGCCGGTGGCAGGTCGGCGTCCCTCTGCTTCAGCATGGCGCGCCAGTTCGTGTCATCGAGGCGTTGGTTCATGGGGCGCGTGAACTCGTGGTAGCTGTACACGGCGCCGAGGCAGACGAAGGTCCGGTCGCCATCCGGCACGGCGACGTAGAGCGCGTGGGGCTTGCCGGTGGCCACCTCCCAGCATTGGTGGCTTTGGTACTCGGTCGCGGGATCGGCCACCACGCCCATCGGCTCCCTGGCCTCGACCGAGTTCGAGCGGTTGAACGCGAGACGCTTGAAACGCTCGCGCAACGACTTGAGGAAGACGCCATCTCCGATCGTTTGGCCCTCGCCGCTCAGCTCGCGCCGGGAGATCGCCTGGCAGCGCTTCAGGATTTCCGAGAGTTCGTCGAACAGATCGCGGGTCACTCGGATCTTGGCCTCGTCACGGGCCAGATTGTTCCGCCAATCTGATTCGGTTCGATGAGCCGGGTCTTTTTCGGGCGGAAACGTCGCCATCACCCTGTCTCGGCTCGCGACCACGGCGTCGAACATCCCTGCGCCCGCGAGGCGATTCGCGAGCGTGACCACCATCGAATCGAGCCTGGCGTAGAAATTCGGAAACGGCTCGACCCAACCGTGGAAGCGATCCATCATGGGCGAAGCACTCATGTAGACATTCGCATCCTTGGTGAATGGCGATGTCAGGTTCACCATCTCCACCCAGGCGCCGAGCGCGGTGTTGATCTCCTTCTCCTCCCACGCCGCTCGCTTCATGAAGGCGGGGGCCTTGTCCGGCGTTCGA
>DATFWU010000184.1:0-8128 GCA_035259005.1 Candidatus Eiseniibacteriota bacterium | reverse complement strand
GAATCGGATTGGCGAAGGGACGTGGCGGAGCGTGGTAAGGAGCGCGAAACTTCGAGCCCCCGTAACGATGATCCCGCTCGAGCCCACTCAGGCGGGCGTGGTCCTCCGCCCCTTCCAGATTCCGAGCAGCATGGCGGCGATGGCCACGCCGTAGAAGAAGCCCATCACCGCGTCCTTGGTGCCCTCGGGCAACGAGGGCCCGACGGGCACGAAACGAGACCAGAGATTTCCCAGCACGAGCGAGAGAAGACCGATCTGGATGAGGATGCGAGGACGGCGAAACAGCATGTTGGGCTCCGTTTCTACTTGGTGAAGTACCACCAGACCATGAGGCCTAGCTTGACCAGCGCGATGGCGAGCAGGACGGCGAGCAAGTCCCAGCTCCACTCGTGACGGAAGAAATACCGGTATTCGAACAGCGCCCAGGCGACCACCGCGCCCGCCATCCCGGCGAGGCTCGTCGAGCGCCGCCGGTATTCGAGGAAGCGCTCGTCCACGAACTTGGAGAGGAAACTCATCGTCGATCGTCCAGGTGAAAGATGTCGTCGGTCGGACAACGGAATACGCGCGAGAACGCGAGCGCCAGCGGCAAGCTCGGCACGTAGCGGTCGCGCTCGATGGAGTTGATGCTCTGCCGCGAGACGCCGACCGCGTCGGCGAGCTCTTGCTGCGTCCACCCGCGCGCGACCCGAAGCTCCTTGACTCTGTTGCGAATGACCGGGTCCATGACAAGCTAGCTTGACATTAGCGCAGGCCCTGGGGCGTGTCAAGCATGCTTGTCATGGAAAGCCGCAAAGAAAGGGCGCCCGAGGAAAGGCGCCCCTTCTCGCGGCCTCAGCTGCGGCCCGCTCTTCCTTTCTAACGCAGCATGGCGAAGCGCTCGACCAGCCGCTTCCCCTCGCTCGTGAGCTCGACGAAATAGACCCCCGCTCCCGCGCGGCCGCGCGTCGTGTTCCCCGACCAGCTCGCGGCGTGCCACCCAGACGATTGCAGGCCCGCCGCCAGGACCGCGACTTCGCGGCCCTGGACGTCGTGGATGGCGAGGCGCGCCGCGGCGTCGTGTGGCAGCGCGAAGTCGAAGGTGACACCCGAAGTCGTCGGGTTCGGCCGCACGTGTCCGAGCGTGAGGGCGATCACCGGCCTGCCGTTCGCCGCCGTCGGGTCGGTGATCGTGAACAACGAGTCGCTCACGTCCTCGCCCGTGTTCGAGGCGAGATCGTGGGCCACCACCTTGACCAAGGCGCTGTCCGAGGCCGGGGCGGTCACGGTCCAGGAGTAGAGGCCGGAGTTGGGCACGCCGGACGCGATCGACTCGTACGGTCCGCCGAGCCCGTGGCGCGAGAGCAGAAGGTCGACCGCGTTCACGCTGTCGTTGTCGCTCGCCGTCCAGGTGAGATCGAGATTGGCCCCCACGCTCACGGTCTCGCCGCCGTTGGGCGCGGTCACGAGCACGACCGGAAGCCCGACGTCGGTGAAGGTCGCCGTGATGTTCTTGTCGCCGTCCATGGTCACGGGCAGCGGATTCGTGTTGCCGGAGGCGTCACCGCTCCACCCGGCGAGAGCGTAACCAGGGTTGGGCGTCGCGGTCAGGTTCACGATCGAGCCAAAGTCGTAATTCGGCTGATCGGGTGCCTTGGCCACCGAGCCGTGGCCCACCACGGTGACCGTCAGCGTGTGCGTGTCGATGGCGAAGCTCGCGTCGATCGTGTGCGGCTGGGTCACATTGCTGAAGGGATAGCTGGTGACCGCCCCCACCGACGATCCGTCCACCAGCACATCGGCCACGTGGTAGTGGGCGGCCGGCGTGATGGTGAACGTCTGCCCGGCGCCGCAGGTCACGCTCACCGGGCCCGAGGGCGCGATCGTGCCATTGGCCCCGGCCGTGGCCATGATCGTCTTGGCGTCGTCGGCGAGGATGGTGCCCGTCGCGCTCGCGGGGGCGCCGATCACGCCGTTGGTCGCCGAGGTGATGACCACGCTGAAGGTCTCGTTCGCTTCGCAGGTCGTGTCGCCGTTCACGGTGACCGAGATGTTGCCGCTCAGGTTCCCGGCCGCGATGGTGATCGAGTCGTTGATCGCCACGTAATCGTTATTGGCCACGGTCGCCGTGCCGTCCGAGGTGTGGTAGTGCACGGTGACCGGCAACGCCGAGGTCTGCGAGAGGTTCACCGGGAACAAGAAGCTCGAAGTACCCGAGTTGCCTTCGTTCTGGCTCGGGCCCGGGCCCATGGTCACGGTCGGCGGCACCGCGAACGGAACCTTGGCCCAGTACGTGGACCAGCGGCTCGAGTTCTTGCCCGTGGTGGTGTCGCTCACGCCGGTGCGGTTCTTCGCGTATTCGTCCACCACCCACAAGGACTGGTCGTCCGAGGGATCGACCTGCGCCTGGCTGAAGTCGCCCCAGCGATTGCGTCCGGCGCCGAAGTCCTTGTGGTAGTAGTCCTCGCCGCTCTTGTAGATGAAGGGATCGCGGATCGTCCCCGCGGCGTCGGCCGCCTGATGCACCGAGTAGCCCGCCGACGGGTGCTGCGCGGAAGAGAACTGCGAATAACCAACGATGAAATCCCCCGACGCGTTCAGCGCGATGTGCGGGAACGCATACCACTTGCCACCGTTGGTCGAGGTCGCCGTGGCGTCGTCGATGCGCCCGCCATCGACGAAGGCGCCTCCCGGCGTCGTGAGCTTGGTCCATTGCACCGCGGTGTGGGTCATGCTCGGCGTCGGGAGCCCGATCGTCTGCGTGTAGAAGATCTGCCCGTTGCGGAACACGGGCGCCGAGCGCACCTGCGCGTCCTGGGTTTCGACCGGGCAAGGCGTCGCGCCGCACACGCTCACACCGGCGTTGGGTGCCGACTGCGGCAGGATCTGGCCGCTCGGCTGCACCCAGCCGCCGCCCGTGCGGACGAGCGAGCCGCCGGCCGTGTACACCGGCGAGGCCGCCGTCCCCGTGATCCGGTCGACCGCATAGGTGGCGCCGGAGCTCGCCAGGTGGGTGACGAGATAGAGAGTGTCCGACGTCGCCGAGTAGGTGGCGCAGGGTGCGGTGCAGAAGTGCGTGTTCGCCGCCTGGGTGAACAGGGTGCCCGAGAGCGTGCCCGCACGCAGCTGTGCGTAGTTGGCAACCAGACAGATGCCGTTCTGGAAGGCGCCGCCGTTACTGTACTTGTTGATCGTCACCACGACCCAGTTCTTGTTGAAGCCCACGATGGGGAAGTCGATCGTCGCCCCGGCCGGGAACTTGAAGAGATTCCACGCGCCGCTCGGATCGGAGGTCTGCGAGACGCCGATCAGGATGTCCCCCGCCCCCGTGGTCACCGTCTGCATCTCGACGATCCAGCGATTGTTGTAAGGATCGTAAAGCGTGCGCGGATCGGTGAGGCCGTTCAACGCCGTCTCGCCAGTCGGCGCCCAGAAGGTGGCCGTACCCACCGTGCTGATCACCGAGCCGTCGGCCTTGTTGAGAATCCGGTAGTTGTTGTTGAGCCCCTGCATGACGCGGGTGGATCCCACCGCGCCGCCGCAATCGGGCGGGATCACGATGTAGCTCGAATCCGCCATCGGAATGTCGTCGAGACCCATGTAGGTGGTGATGGGCGAAGGCGAGGCCACGAACGGCCGGATGGGAGCGAAGGTCGTGGCCGGCGAGAGCTCGGAGAGCGGCTCTTCCGGCTCCGGCAGCTCCTTCATGGCCAGCGGCCGCACCGGGGGCGCGAGCCCCGGCCGCACGAGACCCAGGCGCGCCAGCTCGGAGAAGTTGACGACCGTGGCGCGCACTTCGGGAAGCCGCACGCCTTGTACGACGCCGGCGATGTGCGGCTGAAGGCGGCCCACACGCTCTTCCTCTTCCTCGGCGCGAGCGACACGGGGCGCGAGAGAGAGAACCAGCGCGGCAAAGGCGAGAAGCAAGCGGCGGCCGTAGGCGGACGAGGGCGTGGGGCGAGACACTGCGCCTCCATGGCGCCGACACAGTGGGTCGGGGCCCGTTCGGGAAGTCGAGCACGGAAGTCGAAGCAGGATCGGGCTTGCTGGGAAACCCCGCCATTATGGTTATCGGCGCTCGTCACGGTCAACTGAACCCGCCCCTTCCCGGCGGCGGTAGGATGGGGAAAGAGCCCCAAGGAGACCCGAAGGGCCGGACCCGCCCGGCCGGAGGACAGCGCCATGCTGGCGGACCATCACACGGCGGCGACGATCGCCGTCAAAGACCTTCCCAAAGCCAGAAAGTTCTACGAGCAAACGCTCGGATTCCGGCCGGTGCGCGAAGAGGGCACGGAGGCCGTCACCTATCGGAGCGGGGACAGCGACTTTCTCCTCTACCGCTCTTCCTTCGCGGGGACGAATCGCGCCACCGCGGCGACCTGGAGCCTGGCCCGCGATCTCGAGCAGGTCGTCCAGTCGTTGCGCGAGAAGGGCGTCACGTTCGAGCACTACGACATGCCGCACAGCACGCTCCGTGGCGATGTGCACGTGATGGACGGCATGAAGGCCGCTTGGTTCAAGGATCCGGACGGCAACATCCTGGCGCTGGTCGGCAATTGACCGCCTGAGGCCGCGTGTCCCACGCCCTCCAGCTGCCCTGCGACGTAGCGGCGATCCAGAGCGGACACGCCGCCGACCGCCCGGCGGGCCGCGGCGTCTGGATCCTGGCCGCCACCATCGTCGGCTCGAGCATGGCGTTCATCGACGGCACGGTGGTCTCGGTCGCGCTGCCGTCGATGGGCAAGGATCTGGGCGCCTCGGCGGCCGACTTGCAATGGGTGGTCGAGGCCTACTCGCTTTTTCTCTCGGCGCTCCTCCTCGTGGGAGGAGCGCTGGGAGATCGCTTCGGTCGCAAGCGCATCTTCGGCGCGGGCATCGCCCTCTTCGCGCTCGCCTCGCTCGCTTGCGCTCTCGCGCCTTCGATGGCTCTCCTGATCTTGGCCCGCGCCGCGCAAGGCGTGGGCGGCGCTCTTCTCGTGCCGGGAAGCCTGGCCTTGATCTCCGCGTCGTTCGACGCGGGCGAGCGCGGACGCGCCATCGGCACGTGGTCGGCGTGGAGCGGGATCACGACCGCGCTCGGTCCTCTGGTCGGAGGCTGGCTCGTCTCTCTTTCATGGCGCTGGGCGTTTCTTCTCAACTTGCCGCTGGCGCTCGTCGTGCTCCTTCTCTTGACCCGCGTTCCGGAGAGCAAGAACCCGCATGCGCGCGCTCTCGATCCGTTCGGCGCCGGGCTCGCCACGCTCGGTCTCGGCGGCATCGTTTACGGGCTGATCGAGTCTTCGCGTCGCGGCTTCGGTGACCCGGCCGTCGTGGCCGCGCTCGTCCTGGGGATCGCGGCGCTGGTCGCCTTCTTGGTCGTGGAATCGCGCTTGCCCGCGCCCATGCTTCCGCTCGCGCTCTTTCGCTCGCGCGCCTTCCTTGGCGCCAACCTGGTCACGTTCTTTCTCTATGGAGCGCTGGCCACCGTCTTTCTGTTCCTGCCCCTCGACCTCATCGAAGTCCAGGGCTACACGCCCTTCTCCGCCGGCGCGGCCATTCTGCCGCTGATCGTCATTCTGTTCGCGCTCTCGCGCGCGGCGGGCGCCGCGGTGGACCGCGTCGGACCGCGCGTCCTCCTGATCGCGGGGCCGACCCTCGCGGCCGCGGGGTTCTGCGCGCTCTCCTTGCCCGGCGTGGGAGGCGCCTACGCGCGCACCTTCCTCCCCGGGCTCCTCATTCTCGGATTCGGCCTGGCCGCGAGCGTGGCGCCGCTCACCACCACGGTCATGGGCTCGGCCTCGGAAGAGAACGCGGGCATCGCCTCGGGCGTGAACAACGCCGTGTCCCGGGCCGCCGGGCTGATCGCGATCGCGGCCCTCGGCATTCTGCTCACCACGACTTTCGATCGCGGGCTCGAGCGCCGCCTGGCCGCGCTCGGCCTGGCGCCGCAAACGACGAGCGCCGTGATGGCGCAGAAGGAAAGGCTCGCCGCGCTCGTGCCGCCGCCTGGGTCTCCGGCCGAGCCGATTCACCGGGCCGCTCTCGAATCGTTCGCCGACGGATTCCGCTTCGTGGCGCGGGCATCGGCTATGCTGGCCCTCCTGGCGGCGGCGAGCGCCTGGATCTGGATCCCGGGCTCGGCGCGCCGTCCACAACCCAGAGGGACTTCATGAGCCACGTGCTCGCGGGCGTAGCGGGAGTGCTCCTGATCGCGGTCGTCCTGCGCGACGCTTTCGAAGCCGTGATCCTGCCGCAGACGGCCAATCGCTCGGTCCGGCTGGCGCGCCTCTTCTATATCGCGACTTGGGGACCGTGGATCGCTCTCGGCACGGTGGTGAACCGGAGCAAGCGGCGCGAGGCCTTCCTCGCGGTCTACGGGCCGCTCTCCATCCTCCTGCTCTTCGTCTTCTGGGCCTTGTGCCTGATCTTGGGCTTCGCCCTCCTGCAATGGAGCTTCGGATCCCATCTCGAGCTCTTGCACGGCGAGAAGACGAACTTCCTCCTCGACCTCTACATGAGCGGCACGAACTTCTTCACCCTCGGTCTGGGCGACGTCACGCCCCAGTCGACTGTCTCGCGCCTTCTCACGGTGATCGAGGCCGGCATGGGATTCGGCTTCTTGGCCGCGATCATCAGCTACCTGCCCGTGCTCTATCAGGCGTTCTCGCGCCGCGAGCTCTCCATCTCGCTGCTCGACGCGCGCGCCGGCTCGCCGCCCACCGCCGAGATGCTGTTTCGCCGCCACGGCGACGATTCGCCTGCCTTCGAGCGCCAGCTGGCCGAATGGGAGCGCTGGGCGGCCGAGCTCATGGAGAGCCATCTCTCCTATCCGACGCTCGCCTACTACCGCTCGCAGCATCAGAACCAGTCGTGGCTCGCCGCCCTCACCACCATCCTCGACACGAGTGCTTTCACCATGGCGACCTTCGACGGCTCGGTCGCGCGCCAGGCGCGGCTCACCTTCGCCATGGCGCGCCATGCCGTGGTCGATCTCTCGCAGATCTTCCACGCCAAGCCGGACGGAGGCGCGCGCGACCGTTTACCCGACGGAGCGTTGGCCCGCATGTGCGAGCACGCGCGGCGTCTGGGTCTCGAGATGCGGGAGACGACGGAGGCCAAGACGAGGCTCGCCGAGCTGCGCCGCTTCTACGAGCCCTACGTGCTGGCGCTCGGGCGCCGCTTCCATCTCGTGGTGCCGGACTGGAGTCCAGAGCAGGAGCACCTCGACAACTGGAAGACGAGCGCCTGGCAAAGGACGCTGGCCGGCCAGAGCGTCTCCGACCTTCACGGAGACGGAGACGGCTAGAGAGAAGCCGTCCCGGCTGGTTCGGGTCTCGAGCTAACGAAGGAAGCTCAAGAGCTCCGCGTTCACCTGCTCGGCGTGGGTCCAGGTGAGCCCGTGCGGCCCGTCCTTCACGGCGACGAGCTTGGCGCCCGGCACCGCCTTGGCCGTGAGCGCCCCCGAGATGGCGAAGGGCACGATGCGGTCGGCCTCGCCATGCATGACGAGTGTAGGCACGCCCATCTTGGGCAGGTCCTTGCGGAAGTCGGTGTACCACGCCTTCACGCAATCGTGCGTGCCCTGGGCGGAAGCGCCGACGGCCACGGTCCAGCTCGCCTTCACCGCCTCGTCGCTGATGAGCTTTCCGCCCAGAACGTCGGCGTTATAGAAGTTGGAGAGGAACTGCGCCAGAAATCCCGGCCGGTCGGCGGCGATTCCCTTCTGAATGCCGTCGAACACGGACTGCTCGACGCCCTGCGGATTGTCCGCGGTCTTGAGCAGGAAAGGCGGTACGGCGGAGACGAAAGCCGCCTTGGCCACGCGCTCGGCGCCGTAGGTGCCGAGGTAGCGCGCCACTTCGCCCCCTCCCATCGAGAACCCGACCAGGGTGACATCGCGAAGATCGAGCAGGTTCAGGATCTTGCTCAGATCGGCGGCGAGCGTGTCGTACTCGTAACCGGTCGCCGGCTGGCTCGACTTGCCGAACCCGCGGCGATCGTAGGTGATGACGCGGAAGCCGGCCGCGAGCAAGGCCGCCGTCTGTTTCTCCCACGAAGCGCCGGAGAGCGGCCAGCCGTGGATCAAGACCACCGGCTTCCCCGAGCCGTGGTCCTCGTAATAGAGATCGATGGGCGTCGTGTTCTCCTGGCCCACCGTGATGAAGGGACG
>DATFWU010000183.1:0-13483 GCA_035259005.1 Candidatus Eiseniibacteriota bacterium | reverse complement strand
ACGTCGATCTCTTCATCGACGCCTATTTGCGTCACAAGCCGGAGGCGAAGCGGGGGGCCTGACCCGCGTCGCCTCCACGGGGAGAAGCATGAGCGCCGACATCGTCAACCCACAGATCTTTCGCGAATACGACATTCGCGGACTGCATGAGCGCGATCTCACCGACGAAGCCGTGCGTTCGATCGGCAAGGCCTTCGGCACCTACCTCAGGCGGCGCGGCAAGAAGACGCTGGCGGTGGGGCGCGATTTCCGCCTCTCGAGCCCGCGCATCCTGAAGGCGGTGACCGAAGGCTTGGTGTCGACCGGCATCGACGTCTCGCTGGTCGGCGAGGTGCCGACGCCCGGTCTCTATTACTCGATCGTCGCCCTCGGCGCCGACGGGGGCCTGCAGGTGACGGGCAGCCACAATCCCATCGAGTACAACGGGCTCAAGCTGTGCGAAGGCGTGCAGGCGGTGTACGGCGAGGCCATCCAGGGTTTGCTCGATCTCATCCGCCGCCAGGATTTCGAGAAGGGCGCGGGCTCGGTGCGCGAGGACCCCACCGGCGACCGCTATCGCGACATGCTGGCCGGCAAGGTGAAGCCCGCCGGACGGCGGCGCGTCGTGCTCGACGCCGGCAACGGCAGCGCCGGACCGGTGGCGCCGGGTGTCTTCCGCCGGCTCGATCAGGAGGTCATCGAGCTCTTCTGCGAGCCCGACGGCAACTATCCCAATCACACGCCCGATCCCACGGTGGAAAAGAACCTGCAGGACCTGATCCGCACGGTGCGCGCCGAGCGCGCCGACTTCGGCATCGGCTATGACGGCGATGCCGACCGCATCGGCGCCGTCGACGGCCAGGGCCGCATCCTGTGGGGCGATCAATTGCTCGCGCTCTTCGCCCGCGACGTGCTCGCCGAAGTGCCGGGAGCGCCCATCGTGTACGACGTGAAGTGCTCGCAGGGGCTCGAGGAAGACATCCGCGCCCACGGTGGCAAGCCGATCATGTGGAAGACCGGGCACTCCATCATGAAGGCCAAGATCAAGGAGCTGAACGCGCCCCTGGGCGGCGAGCTCTCGGGCCACATCTTCTTCACCCACGGCTACTACGGGTTCGACGACGCGATCTACGGCTCGCTCAAGCTGCTCGAGATCGTGACCCGCTCGGGCAAGACGCTGGCCGAGCTGCGCGATTCCATTCCTTATTACACGTCGACGCCGGAGATCCGCCTCGACACGACCGACGAGGAGAAATTCGCCATCGTGGCCCGCGTGCGCGACCATTTCCGCGCCCGCTTCCCGGTCATCGACATCGACGGCGCGCGCGTGCAATTCCCCGACGGCTGGGCGCTGGTGCGCGCGTCCAACACCCAGCCGGTGCTCGTCCTGCGCTTCGAGGCCAAGACCAAGGAGCGGCTCGAGGCGATCCAGGACGAAATCTACGGCGCGCTCGAGCGCGAGGGCGTGTCGGCGGAGCCCGCGAGCGGACACTGATGGCACCCGCCCGTCTCTCTCGCCGCTTCTACGCGCGGCCGACGCTGGCCGTCGCCGAGGCACTGCTCGGGCGGCTGCTCGTGCACGAGGCCGAGAACGGTGCGACGGGGGGACGGATCGTCGAGGTCGAAGCCTACGTGGGCCCCGACGATCCCGCCTCGCACGCGGTGGCCGGGCGCACGGCGCGCAACGCCTCGATGTGGGGCGAGCCCGGGTGCGCCTACGTCTACTTCACCTACGGCATGCACCATTGCTTGAACGTGGTCACGGAGCGAGTCGGCTTTCCCGCCGCCGTCCTGATCCGCGCCCTCGAGCCCACGGTGGGCATCGATCGGCTGCGCGAGCGACGGCCCGGTCTCGCCGACCGGCACTTGCTGTCGGGGCCGGGCCGCGTGTGCGCGGGCTTGGGCCTGGGGCGTGAGCACGACGGTGTGGATCTGGTTGGCGGGCGCTTGTGGATCGGACGCGGCCGGAGCCTCAGGGCGGCGATCGCGCGCGGCCCCCGGGTCGGAATTCGCCACGGCCTCGACCGCCCCTGGAGGCTCTTCTTGTCCGGCCATCCGTGCGTCTCGGGGCCTTCGGGGTCCGATAGGGTCCGGCGAGCGAAATCCAGCGTCCGCCCCGAGCCCTCAGCCCGCGATCAGCGGTTGACATCGTCGTAACGCCGTTTCTAGAATGCGGCCTTCGTGGACCGCGGCGCCGGCGAGCGTTCCTTCGCCCGAGCGTTGCGGTTTGCTTTTGTGAGCCGGAGCCGTGGTCAAGAGGGCTCCGTCGACGGTCCCCCAGATAGGGAAAGCCCCGCGTGATTCGTTTCGAGCCCCCGACTCGCTGCTTCCGATTCTCGCTCTGTGGCGCCTTGCTTTCCCTTGCGGTCACTGTCGTCGTCCTCGGCCCGTCGGTTGCCGGCGCCCAGCCCGGGGTGCGCTCGCTCGCCGAGCTCGAGGAGGACGTGCGCTTTCAGCCGCCCTCGTTCCGCCTCGAGGCCATGGGCGGCTTGGGCCTCGCGGTGCGCGACACCTACAACCAGATCAATCTCTGGGATTTCGGCGGCCTGCCGCTTGGTCTGGCCACGGCGCGCGATTCGACGAGCCTCGACCTGTGGATCAACGGCGTGGGGCGCACCCTCGACGAGCGCTCGGGCGGCGTCTCCTACGACGTCGACCGCCAGCACGATTCGCAGTACGCCGGCGAGGGCGTGGTGCGCTCGCGCACGCGCTCTCTCGCGGTGGGAGCCGATGCCGGATCGTTCGCGTTTCGCCGCGGCGAGCCGTTCGGCGATCAGTCGCACACGACGAACAACGGCAACCAGCCCATCTTCGTTCCGGTGGCCACGGGAAGGCTGCGCGGTCCGATCCACTGGGGACTGCGTGGCATCCTCGGCAAGGAGACTTCCCATCGCCAGGATTGGGAGGACCAGGTGAAGAACGGCGAAGTGAAGCTGACGCCCCAGGGCTCGCAGCTCGCGCCGCCGAACCTGTTCACGCCGGACGACATCCAGGTGCCCATCTACGGGATCGGGGTCTCGCTCGGCTGGTTCAAGAGCAAGAAGTGGGAAGCCGGTCCGTACTACGACTATCGGCGCGAGAACGTCTCGACCTCGCTCGAGACGGCGCGCTCGATCTACGGCACGACCGAGAATCGAGACATCCAGGGATACGGCGTGGCCGCCACCGGACGCCCGCGCAAGGGCACCGAGGTGGGAGCCGAGGTCGGCCGAGAGCTGTTCTCGAGCAAGGAGAACTACCACTTCACGCTTTCCGGCGGCTCGGTCGACAACCCGTTCACCGGTCGCGGTGAGCGTCTCTTGCGCGGCGTGCGCCACGACTACCTGAACCTGCGCGTGCAGAGTGACATCGAGGGGACGCCGCTGACCATCGGGGCGGCCTACCGCGTCCACTTCGACCACAGCCAGATCCAGGGCATGGAAGGACGACCAAGCGATTTCAACACCTTCGTCCTCGAGCGCGTGGCCCCGGACACGATCCAGGCGCCTTCCCTGGTGGAGAGCGGCATCACCGAGACCCGTGGCATCGACTTCGGCGGCGGCGCCTCGCTGCGCCTGCTCGAGAAGAAAGCCACGGTGGGCGCCGAGTACCGGCACTTCCGCGACGCCTTGAGCGGCACCTTCGTGAGCGCGCGGGCGACCGGCTGGGAGGCGCGCGCCGGCGGCGAGTACCTGGTCCACAAGAACATCGTGGTGAGGGCGGGGTACCGGCACCACAGCGAGGACCAGGACACGAATACGCCCCAGAACGAGCTGGTGGCCGACCGGGCCACGGCGGGCGTGCAATACGGCGGATGGCGTCCGTGGACGATCGAGGGCTACGGCTACCACGAATGGTGGCGGACCGATTACCCCGATCCGCAGGAGCTGGGCGGCCCGGGCACGGGGCTCGGGTTCACTCTGAGGCGACTCTTCTAGTTGATTCGCCCCCGCCTAGCACCGGTTCGCGGAATCCTGCGACAGACCCTTGACAACCAGGGTGGTCGTAACGATACTTCGATTCGACCGGGCTTGGGCCAAGCGGCCGAAGTCCGTCCCCCGTCGCGCCGCTGCCCGGCGCGATTTTCTTTTTCCTCGCCCTGTCCGGATTCACCGGGCTCCCGAGCGGGAGGGGAAAAAGGGGAGAAGTGGTTGACACTATTCGAGATGGCCTCCTATAGTCCGGCTCCATCCCCCACGGACAGGAGTCCTTCGAACTATCCCATTCCACAGCGGGAGAGGTGGACCATGAGTTCTCGCCTTCGGGCGGGCGGGCGGAGCTTCCTGGCTCTCGCCCTCGCGGTCATCTTGGGATCTGCCGCCACTACCTTCGCGCAAACTCCGGGTACGGGCTCGATCACCGGCAAGATCACGGAAAAGGGCGGCAAGGATCCCGTCGGCTACGCCAACGTCGTCGTGCTCGGCACCAAGCAGGGCGCGCAGACCGCGGAAGACGGCACGTTCACGATCCGCAACGTCCCGCCCGGCACCTATCAGGTGCGCGTCCTCGGCATGGGCTACGACGCGGTCACCAAGACGGTGACGGTGAATTCCGGACAGGCAGCGGCCTTCTCCGTGGACCTGGGCGGCGGCCAGAAGGTGGTCAAGCAGGTCGAAGAGATCGTGGTCACCGCGCAGAAGCTCATCGACACCAAGACTTCGTCCACCAAGCAGCTGGTCACCTCCGAGTCGCTCAAGGATCTGCCGGTCGAGAACCTCCAGCAGGCGATCGGCCTCAAGGCCGGCGTCGTCGCCACCGGCGACGATCTCCACTTCCGCGGCGGGCGCGCCGGTGAAGTGAAGTACCAGCTCGACGGCGTCGAAGTTTCCGATCCGCTCTTCGGACGCGGCGCCAGCGTGGCCAACCTGGCGGTGGCGAGCGCCGACGTCTTGTCGGGCGGGTTCGACGCCGAGTACGGAAACGCGCTTTCGGGCATCGTCAACGTGCAGACGCGCGAGGGTGGGCCCAAGTTCGGCGGCGAGGTGCAGTGGCACACCGACCGCTACGGCGAGACCGTCAAGACGTTCAACAATTACGATCGCTTCACCTTCGGCCTCGGTGGGCCCACGCCGGTGCCGGGCTTCACCTACTACGGCACCTTCGAAGGCACCTGGACCGACACCTATCTGCAGACCACGAAGACCGAGACGCGTCACAACTTCCTCGACTTCATCCATCTCGGCAACCGCCAGTCGAACGCCCTCAACTCGAACCTCAAGCTGGCCTACTCGCACCGGGCGTGGAAGGCCACGCTGGAAGGCGTGAGCAACCAGACGATCAGCACGCCCTACAATCATATGTGGAGCCGTCAGGGCTACGTCGCGGTCACCTATGACACCTCGGAGGCCAACGGCTCGACGGTGCTGACCCCGAAGTACGGCAAGTGGTCATTCTTCCCCGAGGACTCGACCTACCGGTTCTACAACGGCCCCGACCACGTGCCGACCACCACCAGCACGTTCCGCCAGCTCAAGGCGGTGTGGGCGCAGAACCTGTCCAAGCACGACGTGTACACGTTCCGCATGGCGCGCAACGAGTTCCACGATCACACTTCGGTGGCCGACAAGGAGCCGTGGGAGTACGACATCCGCTCGCCGTTCTACTGGTCGGGCAACCAGGACGACAACTCTTTCTACGTCACGCACGGCGACTATCCGCAGTGGGCGGACCGCACGACGGTCGTGTACTCGGGCAAGGGCGACTACACGACCACGCACTGGAAGGGCCACACGCTGAAGACCGGCTTCGAGGCGGCCTACAACGAATTCCACAACGTGTCGCTCCTCTTCCCCAACCAGGAGTCGCAGGGCCTGCCGGGGCTCCAGCGCTCGGACTTCGTGAACTACAACCCCGAAGGCTCGATGTTCCTGCAGGACCGCTGGGAGTACGAAGGTCTCGTGCTCAACGCCGGACTGCGCTACGACCTCTTCAGCCCCGGCGACCAGATCTCGGCCGCCGACCTGGTCGATCCGCAGACCGGCAAGCAGGGCTCGCGCCTGAAGACCCAGATGTCGCCGCGTTTGGGCATCGCCTATCCCATCTCCGACCGCGACGTCTTGAGCTTCCACTACGGCTGGACCTTCCAGACGCCGGCCCGCAACTTCGTGTTCGAGAACCGCGGCTCGCAGTCGAATGTGGCCATCCGCGGCAACCCCGACCTGCAGCCGGAGACCAACATCGCCTACCAGGCCGGCGTGCAGCACCTCTTCTCCAAGGACGTGTCGGGCCAGTTCTCCGTGTTCTTCAAGGACATCTTCGGTCTCATCTCGGTGCGCCAGGTGCGTGACGAGCTCACCAACCTTCTGGTGCCGGTGTACGTGAACGAGGACTACGCTTCCTCGCGCGGCTTCGAGGCCAGCCTGGTGAAGCGCTTCAGCCACAAGTTCTCGGGCGAGATCAACTACACCTACTCGATCGCCACCGGCGTCGCCTCGGATCCCAACCAGGGTCTCCAGTTCGCCAACGGAAACCTGCTCTACCTGCCGATCTCGGAGCAGCCCCTGGCCTGGGACCAGCGCCACACGCTGTCGACCAGCCTGGTGATCCGCGACCCCAACAAGTGGGGCGTGAATCTCCTGTGGACCTACGGCTCGGGCCTGCCGTACACGCCGACCTTCCGCAACGATCGCAAGCCCGATCCCAAGCTCGAGAACTCGCGCCGCCTGCCGAGCCAGAGCACGCTCTCGGTGGTGGCCGACAAGTTCTTCAACATCTGGGGGCAGCACGTGACGTTCTTCGCCGACGCGCGCAACCTGCTCGACTCGAAGAACATCAATCAGCTCACCTTCGGCGCGTTCCCGGACCCGTACGTGAACCAGGTGGGCGACGAGTACCTCATCTACTACACGGAGACGGGACGTCCGGGAGGCGCCTATCTGAAGGACACGAACGGGGACGGACTCGAGGACTGGGTCCCCGTGAACGATCCGCGCGTCTGGCAGGAAGGCCGCAACGTGCGCGTGGGCGTGGGCGTGAGCTTCTGATGCGTAAGCGTTTCATGAAGGAATGGAGCCGGATGCCACAACGCATGCCGAAAGCCATCGCAACCAAGTCGGGTTTCGCCATCGCTCTTCTGGTCACGGCGCTCGCCGCCGTGGCCCTTCCGCCGAAGTCCGCCCAGGCGGGCCCGGCGTGGGCCGGCGAGCTGAACGCCCAGCCCGATGCCAGTGGACGCACCGTCCGCACGCCGGGCGGGCTCGGGCCCAACGCGGTGCCCGAGATCTTCGGCCCCGGCAAGGTGAGCACCTTCTGCAACATGTGGATGAAGGTCACGAACATCGGGATCGTGGGCAATCCGTTCACCAACACGTCGAGCGATCCCTCGGGCCAATGGCCGGGTGCCTCCGGCGTCGAGTACCTGTTCTTCGCCGGCATCTGGGTGGGGGCGGTCGATCCGACGCAGACCGACCCGACGCTCAAGCGCCGCGTGAGCCAGACCACGGAGTGGCGGCCGCCGACGCTCGACGAGAGAGACCGGATCTACACGACCTACGACGGCAACCCGGGTGGCCAGCGCCTGGTCGACGACGACAACGACGGCAAGATCGACGAAGACCCGCTCGACGGCTACGACAACGACGGCGACGGCCTGGTCGACGAGGATTACGGCGCCATCTCGCAGCAGGAATTCACCTGCCTGATGCGCGATGACACCAAGGAAGCAATCGACACGCCGGCCGCCGAGAAGCACGTGCCGCGCGGGCTGCAGCTGCGCCAGAGCGTGTACGCGTTCTCGGTTCCCGGCGCCAACGACTTCGTGAGCATCGAGTGGGAGGTGACCAACATCACCAACCACGAGCTCGACTCGGTCTACGTCGGCGTACGCATCGACCAGGACGTCGGCCCGGTGATCCGCGACCGTTATTTCTCCGACGACTTGCCAGAGCCGCGGGTTCCGCAGGGCCCCGATCCGTCGATCGCGGGCGATCCCGACAATCCGGACAACCCGAACTATCCGTACATCCGGACGCGCAACAAGGCGGGCAACCTGCACATCAACGACGTGGAGTACCAGGGCGGTCTGTGCAGCCTGGATACCGCCTACGTCAACGGCTTCACCATGATCGACGACGATGGCGACCAGGGCCAGACGCCGGGAGCCTCCGTGTGCCTGCTGCTCGGGCACACCATCGACCCGACCGGGCAAAAGGCGCCACGACGCGTCGGCTTCAACATGTACACCTACTTCACGCCCGGGACGCCCTACGCGCAGGGCGGCGTGCCTCAGAACGACGCCGAGCGCTACGACGCCATGTCGCGCTCGAAGAACGTCGATCCGCAGACCGGGCTGATCACGCAGCAGCCGCCCGAGGCGAACGAGATCAACGATTATTCGTCCCTCTTCGCCGTGGGTCCGTTCCTGCACATGCAGCCCGGGGAGACGGTGGACCTGTCGTGGGCCCTCGGCGCCCAGCAGGTGGACTACACGACGCCGCGCGACAACCTGAAGAAGCGCTATCCCAAGCTGGTCGAGATGGCGGTGGACGCGCAGCTCACCTACCGCGGGTCCTACGAGCTGCGGCAGGGGATCGAGGTGCCGGGTCCCGAGGATTTCGGGCGCGAGACCTGCCTCAAGAAGGTGCCGGGCGGTCCGACGCAGTCCTCCGATTGCCGCGATCCGGAAGGGACGCAGCGCCAGCTCCTCGAGAACGAGTGCACGTGGTTCGACCTGGACTGCAACTTCTGCACCGGCGTGCCGGGCTACGTCCTCAAGCGCTGGACCGCTTCCGCGCCGCCGCCGAATCCGGATCTCAAGCTCGAGCCCCACGACAAGAGCATCACGCTCTTGTGGGACAACAAGAGCGAGGCCACGACCGATCCGGTGCAGGGCGACTTCGACTTCAAGGGCTACAAGATCTGGAAGGCCGCCAACTGGACGCGGCCGGTGGGCTCGAGCGGGCCGGGCGACGATCTGTGGTCGCTGCTCGCCACCTACTACTTCTATGACAAGGACCTGAGCCCGCTGAAGCTCAAGACCGCGGACGGCCGGGACAGCGTCGTGGCGCAGAGCCTGTTCCTGAACCGCGAAACGGGCGACATCCTGTACCCCAACGACATCCCTTGCCAGGAGAAGACGCCGGGCGTGTGCGACGTCGCGTCGGGCAAGAAGTTCACGTTCACCCCGACGGGGCGGGACTCGACGATCGATCCGTACCTGGTCACGCGCTATCCGATCGGGCGCTACACCTATGTGGATCACAACGTCCTGAACGGGTTCTTGTACTTCTATTCCGTGACCGCGTTCGACTCCACGGGCCGCGGGGCTCTCGTGGCCAAGCAGGAGGGACGGCAAGCCGCCGTGGAAGGCGACGGCGTGGTGCCGCAGAACGCCTTCGCGGCGAACACCAACGGGGGCAAGCCGTACGTCGTGCCCAACCCGTACCGAGGACGAGCCGATTGGGATCTGACGCCCAATGCGACCGACCCCACGGGCACGCACGTCGATTTCTTCAACTTGCCACTGGACTGGACCCAGGTGCGCATCTACACGGTGAGCGGCGACCTGGTGCAGATCCTCCATCCGGGAGACGCGCAGACCAACGGACATCCTCAGCGCGAATCGCCGACGGATTCGCAGGCGAGCTGGAACCTGATTTCGCGTAACGGACAGGATGTCGTGAGCGGAATCTATATATTCAGCGTCGAGTCGGGCGGCAAGACGACGCAGGGCAAGTTCACGGTCATCCGGTGACAAGCCCAGGAGGAAAGATGGTGAGAAGAGTTTCGGGTTGGGTTCTGGCGGGCCTCTTGGTCGCGTGCGGCAGCGCGCACGCGGCGGAGATCTTCGAGAAGGTCGGGACGTTCGACGGCCAGTTCTTGAAGATCGGCATCGGCGCCAGGGCCGAAGGCATGGGTGGCGCCTTCGTCGCCGTCGCGGACGACCCCAGCGCCGTCTTCTGGAACCCTGCCGGCATCGCGCGTCTGGAGGAGGACAAGACGCAGCTGGTCGGCAATGTGGCCACGTGGCCGGCCGACCTCAAGTTCTACCAGGGGACGGTCGTGTTCCACGTCAAAGGGCTCCCGGGCGCGGTGGCGCTGCACGCGCGCTCGCTCTCCATGAGTCAGGAGCCGGAGCGCACCGCGTACCGTCCGGACGGCACGGGCCTCACCTTCGACGCCGGCTATTCGACGTTCGGGCTCACCTACGCGCGCTCGCTGACCGACAAGTTCACGGTCGGCGTGAACGCGAACCTGGTGCAGCTCGGGCTCGCCGAGTTCAAGGAGAGCACCGTCACCTTCGACCTGGGCACGCTCTACGACGTGGGCACCCTGGGCATGAAGATCGGGATGGGGATCCAGAACATCGGCTCCCAGGTCCAGTTCATCGAGCGCGAGGCGCGCATCCCGGCCGTGTTCCGGGTGGGGACTTCTTTTCAGGTCCTGAACAGCGAGCAGAACCACCTCATCGGGTCGTTCGAGTTCTCGCACCCGCCGGACAACTCGGAGCGGGCCAACGTGGGCGCCGAGTACGGCTACAAGGACTTCCTTTTCCTGCGCGGCGGGTACAACATCAACTACGACGCGGAGGGGCTCGCCGCGGGAGCCGGAGTTCACTTCCCGGTGAGCACGCTGCACACGACGGCGAACCTCGATTATGCGTTCACCGACATGGGCGACCTGGGCGAGGTGCACCGCGTCAGCCTCAACCTGAAGTTCTAGTTCTCGGCCTCCAAGGAGGCTCGGCATCGTGGGTTCGGCAAGGGCAAGAAGGGCCGCGTCCGTCTCTCTCGGGCGCGGCCTCGTGCTAGGCGGGCTGATCGCCGCGCTGGCGAGCGGCGCCACGTGGCGCGAAGCGCGCTCGGGCGCCGGGGCCGAGCAGGCGGTCTTGCTTCCGGCCCGCAGCACTGGCGATCTGTTGTTCTACTTCGACATCGCTTCCTTCCCGGCCCGGCCCGGCCCGGCGCGCAGCGAGATCTATCTCCGCCTGCCCGGGGACGAGCTGGTCTACGCCGACTCGACGACCGGCGCCGCCACGATGGGAACGGCCCAGGTTCACCTCCGCCTGCGCGCCAAGAACGCGCACGGCAAGACCGCGCTCGAGCTGGAGCGCGACCTCGACGTGCCGGCGGCCGAGCACGACGCGAAAGGCTTCAGTCTCGGCTCCGTGGTGCTCCTGCCCGTGACCCTGCCCGCGGGCTGGTGCGAGATTCGTCTCGAGATGTCCGATTTGCGCTCGCAGAAGCACGGCCTCGCCTACGTCGGCAAGAAGGCGCACCACACAGGCAAGATCGAGGGCACCGTGTTCGTGCCCGAGTGGAGCGCCAGCGGGGCGTCGTTGTCGCAGATCGAGCCCGCGTGGTCGATTCGCAAGGGGCCGAGCCAGGGGCCCTTCGCCCGCGCCGACGTGAACGTGCTGCCCAATCCCTCTCGCACCTACGGGCTCTACGCCTCGACCCTGCGCGCCTACTACGAGCTGGCGCCCGGCGGAGGGACCACCCCGCTCGTGATCACGGCCCGCGTCCTCGACCTGAAAGGCAAGGTGCTGCTCACCGCCGAGCCCGATACGGCGACGGCCGGCGCCCAGTGGGGCCAGGTCGCCTTCGACGTGAGCACGTTGCCCGCCGGCGCTTACGATCTCGAAGTGGCGCTGGCCGGCACCCCCGCGCTCCGCGTGACGCGCTTCAACGTGGCGTGGAAGCCCGGCAGCTGGCAAGGCGATCCCCGCGAGCTGCTCGACGAGGCTCACTTGCTGCTCGACGACGAGGAGAAGGAAGACGACTTCGCCAAGCTCACGGGGGGTGAGCAGGAAGCCTACCTCGACCGCTTCTGGGCCGAGCGCGATCCCTCGCCGGGCACGGCGGCGAACGAGGAGCGCCAGCACTTCTACGAGCGCGTCGATTACGCCAACCGCAACTTTGGCACCGCGGGCATCGAGAAGGGCATGGACTCCGACCGCGGCCGCACCTACATCCGCTACGGCGAGCCCGACGAGGTCCGCCGCGAGGTCATGCCCACCAACGGGCTTCAGGTGGACGACATCGCCAAGGCCGTGGCGGCCGAGAACGGCTTCGAGGAGGCCGTACCCCTGAAGGGACGCGGCGCCGGCGGCGACATGCGCTCCTTCGAGATCTGGACCTACGATCTGCTCGTCCATCCCCACGGGGACGCGGCCAAGAACCTGGGGCCGCGCCATCCCATGAAGCGCATCTTCGTGTTCGTCGACGAAGAGGGCTACGGCAACTACGTCCTGCGCTATACCAACGACTGACTCCCGCGCTTGACCGCGAGCCGGCCGGACACCTAGTCTCGCGGCGATTCCACCCCGTTTTCACGCCATCTGACCCGAGGAGCTTCGCATGAAGGTGGGGATTCTCACCGGGGGAGGAGACTGCCCCGGGCTCAACGCCGTCTTGCGCGCGTTCGTGCTCCGCGGCGTGGAGCGTCACCACTTCGAAGTGGTCGGTCTGCTCGACGGTTGGAAGGGGCTCGTCCAGGGCCGCGTGCGTGCGCTCACGCCCTTGGACGTGCGCGACCTGGTCTCGGTGGGCGGCACGGTGCTCGGCACCTCGCGCACCAATCCCTACACGAAGCCCGAAGATCTCGAAAAGGCGCGTGGTGAGTGGCAGAGCCTGGGGCTCGACGCGCTGGTCGCCGTGGGCGGCGAGGACACGTTGGGCGTGGCCAACCGCTTCGCCCAGGAAGGGCGGCGTGTGGTCGGCGTCCCCAAGACGATCGACAACGATCTCTCCGCCACCGACTACACCTTCGGCTTCGACTCGGCGGTGAACGTGGCCATGGAATGCGTCGACCGCGTGCGCACGACGGCCGCGTCGCACCATCGTACGATCGTCATCGAGGTCATGGGACGCCACGCCGGGTGGATCGCCGCGCACGTCGGCATCGCGTCCGGCGCGCACGCCACGCTCCTGCCCGAGTACGCGCCCGACGTCGGCGCGGTGTGCGACATCGTGCGCCGGCGCAAGGACTCGGGGGCGGGCTACAGCCTGATCGTGGTGGCCGAGGGCGTGGAGCTGCCCCAAGGGCAGGTGGCGGGCCAGGGCAAGCCGCTCGACGCCTTCGGCCACGTGCGCCTGGGCGGGGTGGGCGAGGACCTGGCCCAACGCATCGAAAAGGCGACCGGTGCCGAGACGCGCTCGGTCGTGCTCGGTCACGTGCAGCGCGGCGGATCGCCCAGCGCCTTCGACCGCGTGCTCGGCAGCCGCTTCGGCTTCGCAGCCGCCGACCTGGTGGCCCAGGGCTCGTTCGGGCACATGGTTTCCTTGCGCGGCACCGAGATCGTCTCGGTCCCGATCGCCTCGGGCGTGGCCTCGCTCAAGACCGTGGACGCCTCGCTCTACGAGGTGGTGCAGGCACTGCAAGGCTGATCGGCGCGCGCCGGCGCGGCCGGAAGGGAGAGCATGAGCATTCGCGTGGGGGTGAACGGTTTCGGCCGCATCGGCCGTCTCGTGGTGCGCGCGGCGGTGAAGCGCGGCCTGAAAGACGTCGAGTTCGTGGCGGTGAACGATCTCACCGACGCCAAGACGCTGGCGCACCTCTTCCGCTACGACTCGGTGCATGGCGTGTG
>DATFWU010000182.1:0-3099 GCA_035259005.1 Candidatus Eiseniibacteriota bacterium | reverse complement strand
CGGATCCGCGTCGTCTCCAAGGCGCGCCCCAAGGAGGACGTCATCGAGGTTTCGATCGCCGACACCGGCCCCGGCATGAGCAAGGCGACGATCCAGAGCATCTTCGAGCCCGGCTTCACCACCAAGCCGGCCGGGCACGGCTTCGGTCTTTCGACCAGCTACCGCATCATCTCGCTGCACGGCGGCCAGATCACGGCCGAGAGCGAGATCGGTCGCGGCGCCACCTTCCGCGTCGTGCTTCCCGTGCGCGCCAGCGAGCCGGCCTAGACTTCCATGAGCCAGGACGCATACGGCAGCTTGCCGGAGCGGCGCCGCAGCCAGCTTCCGGGCGCGGCCTGGGGCATCGGCACGGTGGTGCTCCTGGCCGCGTTCATCTGGCTCCTCCTGCAGGTGCAGACGGTGCTCTCGGTGGTGCTCGGCTCGGTGCTGCTCTCGGCGCTGCTCGAGCCCGCCGTCGCCCAGCTCGCCCGCGTGCGCGTCTGGCGCTGGACGCTCGGACGCCGCTTCTCGGCGGGTGCCATCATCGTCGTCTTTCTGGCCTCGCTCGGCGTCATCGTGTGGCTCGTCGCGCCTTTGCTCGTGGCTCAGGCCAAGGTGCTGCTCACCAACCTGCCCACGTACCTGACCAAGGCGGCCGAGGAGTACCGCTCGATCACCAACGGCATGACCTTCTTGCCCGACGAGATGGCGGCCGCCATCCAGAAGGAGGCCTCCAACCTCCTGGCCCAGCTCGGGCACGAGGCCGCCCAGACCGCGTTCGGGATCGTCAGCAACCTGATTGGACTCCTGGGATTGCTCGTGATTCCGGTGGGCGCCTTCTACGTGCTCTCGGACGGGGCTTCGATCCAGTCCGATTTCTTGAACGCGCTGCCGCCGCGCTGGCGCGACGGGACGCGCGATCTCTTGCAGGACATCTCGGTCGCGCTCTCCTCGTACGTGCGCGGCCAGACGCTGGTGTGCCTGTCGGCGTCGGTCCTCTACTCCGTCGTGTTCGGCGTGCTCGGCATGCCGTACTTCATCGTGCTCGGCGTCCTGGCCGGCCTCGCGGAGGCCATTCCTTATCTGGGCTCGGTGGTGGTCAGCCTCTCCGTGCTCACTATCGGGGTCGATCAAGGAATGTCGTTCGCGCTGCGCGGCCTGATCGGCTACGTGGTGGGCAATCAGATCGTGAACTACATCGTCACGCCGCGCTTCCAGTCGCGTAGCCTGCAGCTGCATCCCTTCCTGGTCATTCTCGCCGCCCTGACGGGGGCGAGCCTGGGAGGTCCGGTGGGCGCGTTCTTGGCACTGCCCGGCGCCGCCGTGCTCCAGTCCGTGCTCAAGCGCATGTGGGGGCCGCAAGCCCGCCCCAAGCTTCCGCCGTCCACGCCGCCGGCTCCCGTGACCTCGTGAACGTCGCCACCGTGGCGCGCGTCGATCTGCGCCAGGCCATCGTTCTCGACCAAGAGGGCAACGAGATCGCCTGCCGGCTGCGCGCCCGCTTCATGGATCGCTCCAAGCGCCTGCGCGGCGCGCTCGTCGCCGGCGACGAGGTCGAGTGGGACACCGATGCGCAGGACACGCCGGTGGTCGAGGAGATCCTGCCGCGCCGCAATTTCTTCCGCCGCCGCGCCGCCGGGCTTCCGCCGCGCGAGCAGGTGCTGGCCGCCAACCTCGACCGCGTGCTCCTCGTCGCCTCCCTGGCCGAGCCGGCGCTCAAGGAAGGCTTGATCGACCGCGTCTCGGTGGCGGCCGAGATCGCGGAGGTGCCCTTCGCGCTCGCCCTCTCCAAGACCGACCTCGCCGAGCCTGGCGCCGCCGAAGACACGGCGCGGCGCTACACGGACATCGGCTATCCGGTGCACGCGCTGAGCGCCAAACAGGGAATCGGTGTGCCCGAGATCTACGCCACGCTGCAGGGCAAGCGCACGCTCGTGATCGGCCACTCGGGCGTGGGCAAGAGCACGCTCTTGAACGCCTTCGAGCCCTCGCTCGGGCTTCGCATCGGGGCCGTGAACCCGGTCACCGGCCGTGGCCGTCAGACCACGACCGCGGCACTCCTCTGCCGCCTCAAGGACGGCACCGAGATCGTGGACACGCCCGGCTTTCGCGCCTTCGCTCCCTGGGGGGTGTCGCCCGAGGAGATCGTCATGAGCTTTCGCGAGCTGGCCGAGGCGTCGACCCGCTGCCGCTTCCCACGCTGCAGCCACAAGAACGAGCCGGGCTGCGGCGTGCTGGAGGCGGTGGAGAGCGGGCGCGCGACCCGCGAGCGCTACGAGTCCTTCCTGCGTCTGCGCGAAGAGATGGCCGAAGAGGTGGAGGCGTGAGCGCCCAGGCCGCGCCTCGGCGCACGAGCAGCGAGCGCCAGAAGCTCTCGCGCGCTCTCGTCGGCCTGGTGTGCGAGCGTCACGGCCACGAGCACGAGCCTGTGCCGTGGCGCGGGCTCTGCGATTGCGGCTCGCCGCTTTCGGCGCGCTACGACTTGAAGCGCCTGGCGAAGAGCTGGAAGAAAGGCTCGCTCGGGCGGCGCCGCGGCGGCCTGTGGCGCTTTCGCGAGGTGCTGCCGCTCGCGCCTGGCACCCCGACGGCGGATCTCGGCGAGGGGGGCACCGGGCTTCTGGCCTCGCGAAGGCTCGGCCGGGAGCTGGGACTTGCGCACTTGTGGATCAAGGACGAGTCGGGCAATCCCACCGGCTCCTTCAAGGCGCGCGGCATGGCGACGGCGGTCAGTGTCGCCGTGGCCCTCGGGCGCAGCAAGCTCGCCGTGCCATCGGCCGGCAACGCGGGCTCGGCGCTCGCCGCCTACGCCGCCGCCCTCGGCGCCCAAGCCCAGGTGTTCATGCCGCGCGACACGCCGCGCGCCTTCGCCACCGAGTGCAAGGCGCTGGGCGCCAAGGTGACGCTGGTCGACGGGCTGATCACCGATGCCGGCCGCATCATGAGAGAGCGGGCCGGGGAGGAGTGGACCGATCTCTCGACGCTCCGCGAGCCCTACCGCGTCGAGGGCAAGAAGACTTTGGGCTACGAGATCGCCGAGGATCTCGAGTGGCGGCTGCCCGACGTCGTGATCTATCCCACGGGCGGCGGTACCGGGCTTCTCGGCATGTGGAAAGCGTTCGA
>DATFWU010000181.1:0-43550 GCA_035259005.1 Candidatus Eiseniibacteriota bacterium | reverse complement strand
AGCTTCCGGGTGGTGCGCGGCGTCGCCTCGCGCGAGGTGGCGGCGGCGGCGCTCGACACCGACCTCGTGGCCGTGGCCGAGACGGCGCCGCGATCGATCTTGCGCGCCAGCGCGAGCCGTACGATTCGCGACGCGATCCGTGAGGCCGGACGCACGCTCTTGCTGCTTCGCCCCGGCGTGAAGGCCGAGGGCCCGATCGTCATGATCTACGACGGCTCGCCGGCCGCCGACGAGGCAGTGGACGTCGCGTTGAAGCTTCTCGTGGGCATCGACGCGGCGCTGGAAGTGTTCCTGATCGGCGAGAGCGCCGAGCGGGCCGCCAAGCTCACGCAGTGGCTGCGCGAGCGGGCCGCGGGCCACGGCACGCCCATCCGCATCCATCGCTTCACGTCCGGCGAGTTCTCGGTGATCCGCCGCGCCCTGCTCGAGCTCAACGCGGGCTTCTTGATCATCCCCTCGCAGGACGCCGGTCTCACGGCCAGCGCCGTGGACGAGATCACACAGGGCCTGCCCTGCCCGGTGCTGCTCCTGCCCTAGAGCGGGTTCAAGGCCCGATGTCGCCCGTCGGGTTCGCGGCGCCGGCGGGTGCGGACTGATCTTCCGGCGTCGCCGTCGCCACCTTGCCCAGCGCCTTGTCGCGCTGCTTCCAGGCCCAGTTCTGGCGGTAATCCATGCGGTACACGTCGTCTCGGAACTGCACCTGGCCCTCGTCGTCGACCCACGCCGTCCAATATTGAAGGGAGATGGGGACCGCCGGCTCGATGCGCAGCGTGTCCGGCTCGCCGGTTGCGATCCTTTCCTCGAGGCGTGATTGCGGCCACTGCTGTGGATCAAGCAAGTCCTCGGCGAAGCGCACGGGCGCTTGCAGGCGCACGCAGCCGTAACTGAAGTCGCGCTGATCCTGAAGGAACAGCTCGGTCGCCGGGGTGTCGTGCAGATAGACGTCGAACTGATTGGGCAGCAGGAACTTGATCCTGCCCAGCGGATTCTCCGGCCCCGGCGCCTGGCGCAGCGAATACGGAAACGAGGACTTCTCGATGTTCGCCCACTGCACGGTGTCCGAGGCGATCTCGACCATGCGCGCTCCCGTCCCCCGGTAGACGTGGATGCCGCGCTTCAGGAAGTACGTCGAGTCGCGCTGGATCATGGGCAAGAGCTCGTCGCGCGCGATGGAGCCCGGGACCGCCCAGTCGGGATTGATCACGATGGCGCTGATCGAATCCGAGAACACGGGCGTGGGATGGTAATAGCGGCCCACGACCACGCGCATCGAGTCCACCATCTTGCCCTGATTGATGACGCGGAGCTTGAACTCGGGAATGTTCACGGTCACGTAGAAGGGGCCGAAGTCGTCGGGCAGCCAGCGCCAGCGCTCGAGGTTGAGCTGGATCTCGCGCAAGCGCTCGGTCACCGGCACGTTGAGCACGTCCACCGTGTTCGAGTCGACCTGGCCGGTGGCGGGCAGGCCGTGGCGCGCCTGAAAGCGCCTGACCGCGTCGCGCACGGAAGCGTCGTACTTGGTGCCCCCGGCCTTGCTCTTGGCCAAGTCGGAAGAGGCGACGAGCCGCTTGCGCAGGGCCGCCACGCGCGCATCCTTCTTGTTCCACGCGAACGAGTCGCCGTACGCCACCTCGCCCCAGCCGCCGTGGGCGGCCACCTCCAGGTAGCGCGCGTAGGCGTTCTTGAGGTGGACGTAACCCGGACTCTGCGGCTCGATCCCGCTCAAGAGATCGCGCACGTTGCCCTCGCCGGCGGCGCGCGTGAGCAGGGTGACGCCGTCGACGCCGCGCGGGATCGTGTACCAGTCGGCGTACATGTCGCGCGGCTTGACGCGTCCGCCCGCGACCTGCGAGGCCAAGCGCACGAAGGTCTCCGACATGCGGACGTCCCAGCGCGCGACCGACTCCGGGGAGCGGCCGACGCTGCCTTCCGAGCCGTCGCGGATCGCGTCGGCTTCGTCCTTGAGCTCCGGCAGGGGATAGTCCGTCTTGTCGAGCCCGTACGAGCCGGCCGAGGAGAGCACGGTGAAGAGCTCGTCGGCCGTGGCGCGGAGCGTCCCCTCGCTCGTCCACACCGGCCGGTAGCTCATCTTGCGGTACGCCTCGCGCACGAACAGGCGCACCGTGTCGGTATCGGCGGGAGCCCCCTTCCTGGGCACGACGAGCTTCTCGATCTCCTGGGCCACGGCGGCGTCGCCCGTGGGCACGCTGGGCGCGCGCTTTTCTGCGGGCTTGGCGGTCGTCTTGCGGGCCGCGGCGGCGAAGGAGGCAGAGGCGAGCGTCAAAGAGACGAGGGTGATCGCGACGATGGGACGAACCTTGGACACGCTGCGCCTCGGACAAAAGCTTGCTAGAGTGGCGGGGCGATTCGACTCGCGGATGACGTGGTCATCTCACCATCGAACCCCGAGCGGGGTCAACAACCGGAGCCCTTCCGCCCCGTGAACGGTGCCTTCCAGCCCTCGTCCCACCCTTCCTGGAACTCGACCATGCTGCGCGCCTGCCGCCGCGAGGCGACGGCGTTCACGCCGGTGTGGCTTCTTCGTCAAGCCGGCCGCTACATGAAGGAGTACCGGGACCTGCGCGAGAAGGTCTCGATGCTGGAGCTGTGCAAGTCGCCCGAGCTGGTCGCCCAGGTGACCACACAGGCGGCGGCGAAGCTCGGCGTCGACGCCGCCATCCTGTTCGCGGATCTCCTGCTCGTCGTCGAGCCGCTCGGCTTCACGCTCGAGTTCGCACGCGGCGAAGGCCCCGTGATCACACCCACGGTCGACACGGCCGCCGACGTGGACCGGGTGCGCGCCGCCGAGCCCGGCGCTTTGTCGTATGTCTTCGAGGCCGCGCGCGCCACGCGTGCGGCGCTCCCGAGCCACCTGCCGCTCATCGGCTTCGCCGGCGCGCCTTTCACCGTCGCCTCGTATCTCATCGAGGGCGGCTCGACGCGCACGTTCGAGAAGACCAAGCGTTTCCTGTACGCCGACGGCGGCGCGTGGCGCGCGCTCATGGGCAAGCTGGTGCCCGCCTTGATCGACGTGCTGAACGGACAGGTCCGGGCTGGCTGCTCGGTGGTGCAGCTCTTCGACAGCTGGGTGGGCTGTCTTTCCCCCGCCGACTACCGCCAGTACGTGAAGCCGTACACGGCGCAGGTGATCGCGGGCGTGGTTCCCTACGTGCCGGTCATTCACTTCGGCACCGGCACAGCGACTCTGCTCAGCGACATGCGCCAGGCGGGTGGCGACGTGATCGGCCTCGATTGGCGCGTCGATCTCGACGAGGCCTGGGGTCGCATCGGCTACGACCGGCCGGTCATGGGCAATCTCGATCCCGTGGTACTCTTCGCTCCCGAAGACGTGATTCGCGATCAAACGCGGCGCATCCTCCAGCGCGCCGCCGGACGCCCCGGCCACATCTTCAATCTCGGCCACGGCATCCTGCCCGAGACGCCGGTGGACAACGTCTCGCGGCTCGTCCACTGGGTCCACGACATGAGTCGGAAGACATGAACGAAACACGGTTGTCAGCGTCGGCGGCGGGCGCGGGCTACGGGCCGGCGACTCCCCTGCCGGCCATCGATTCCGTTTTGTTCGTGGGCTTCGGCGGCCCCACCGAGCCGTCGCAGATCATGCCCTTCCTGCGCCACGTGACGCGCGGACGCGGCGTGCCCGACGAGCGTCTGGTCGAGGTCGAGCACCACTACATGGAAGTCGGCGGCCGCTCGCCCTACAACGCCCTGACCGAGCGGCAGCGCGCGGGCGTCGAGCGCTGGCTCGCGGATCGCGGGCGCGCCCTCCCCATCTATTGCGGCATGCGCAACTGGGATCCGTTCCTGAAGGACGAGATGGCGCGCATGGCCCGCGATGGGCGCCGCCACGCCGCCGGCGTGATCCTCGCCGCGCACCGCTCCGAGGTGAGCTGGGAGCGCTACGCGCTCGACGTGGCCGAGGCGGTGAGAGCCAATCGCGGCGACGGGCCGATCGTGAGCTACGTGAACGCGTACTACGGCCATCCCCGCTTCCTCGAAGCCAACGCCCAGCGCATCGAGGAAGTGAGCGGATACCGCCGCGGCCGCTGGCCCCAGGGCGTGCCGATCGTGTTCACCGCACACTCCATTCCCGTGGCCCTTTCGCGCGGCTCGCCCTACGAAGCCGACCTGTGGATCACGGCGCAGGGTGTGGCGCGCCTGCTCGGCGCGCCGGATTGGGAGATCGCCTGGCAGAGCCGAAGCGGCGATCCGAGAACGCCGTGGCTCGAGCCCGACGTGAACGACGTGCTGCGCCGCCGCGCCGGCATGGGAGCCCGCGAGGTCGTGGTGCAGGCGATCGGCTTCCTGAGCGATCACGTCGAGGTGCTGTTCGATCTCGACATCGAGGCGCGCGAGACGGCGACCGAGCTGGGCTTGCGCTATCACCGGGCTGGCTGCGTGAACGACCATCCCGAGTTCGTCGCGCTCTTGGGCGAGGAAGTGCTCGCCACGTGCGACCGCTTCGCCTGATTCCGATTTGAGAATCGCCGTCCTGGGCGGCGGCCTCGCCGGGCTCTCCGCCGCGTTTCGCGCCCGCGAGCTGGGAGCGGACGTCGTCGTCTACGAAGCTGCCTCACGCCTCGGCGGCGTCGTGTCGACCCGGCATCGCGACGGATTTCTGATCGAGGAAGGGCCCGACTCGATCCTGAGCGAGAAGCCGGCCGCCCGCGCCCAGCTCGAGCGTCTCGGCCTGGGCGACGAGCTGATCGGCACGCGCCCCGAATTCCGGAAGAGTTACGTGGTGCGCGGCCGTCGGCTCGTGCCCACGCCGGAAGGGTTCTACCTGCTCGGGCCCTCCGATCTGGCGAAATTCTGGAGGAGCCCCCTGTTGAGCGTGGCCGGGAAGGCGCGCGCAAGCCTCGAGCCCCTGGTGCCAAGACGACGTCGGCCGGGCGAAGACGAAAGTCTCGGCTCGTTCGTGCGCCGGCGCTTCGGCCAGGAAATGCTCGACCGCGTGGCGCAACCCATGGTCGGCGGCATTTACGGCGCCCATCCCGAGGAGCTCTCGCTCGCCTCCACGTTCCCCCGCTTTCTCGAGATGGAGCGGGTGCACGGAAGCGTGATCCGCGGACTCCAGGCGGCCGCGTCCCACCGCGCCGCCAGCGGCGCGCGTTACGGCCTGTTCGCCACCTTGCGCCAAGGCATGCAGCAGTGGATCGAAGCCTTCGCGGGGCGCATCGGCGTGGTGCGACTCGATACCCGCGTCACGGCCCTCGAGCCCGGCTGGCGGGTGCGCACGGTCGGCGACGCGGATTCCTTCGACGGCGTGATCTCGGCTTTGCCGGCGCACGCGACCGCGAGGCTCGCGCGCGCCTTCGATCCCGCCCTCGCGCGCGACCTCGAGGAGATCCGCTACGGCTCCTCGGTCACGGTCGCGATGGCGTTTCGCGAATCGGCCATGGGCGTGGGCCTGGACGGCTCGGGCTTCGTCGTGCCGGCGATCGAGGAGATTCCCCTGATTGCCTGCACGCTCGCCCACCAGAAATTCGAAGGACGGGCGCCGGCCGGTCAGGCCTTGCTGCGCGCCTTCTTCGGTGACGCGGCAGTGGGATGGGAAGACGTCGAGTGCGAGCGCCGCGCGTTGGATCCGCTGGCGCTCTTGCTACGCCTCAAGGAGCGGCCGCTGTTCTCGGTCGTGAGCCGCCATCCGCGGGCCATGCCTCGCTATCGCGTGGGCCACGGCGCGCTCGTGCGTCAGATCGAGGAGCGCGCGGGCGCGCATCGCGGGCTCTTCCTGGCCGGGGCCGCCTATCACGGCGTGGGCACGCCGGATTGCGTGGCCAGCGGCGAGCGCGCCGCCGAAGCGGCGCTCGCTCGAAGCTAAGACTGCCGCTCTCGTGCGGCCCGTCCGCGAGCGAGCCCTTCCTCATCGTCCGCGAACATTCGGATCTCGATCCTGTCCGACTCGATGCTCGTCTCGATCTTGCGCCCTAGCCCATGGGCCTTGGACGAGTTGACCACCATGGCCCGGCGGGCGCCCCTCAGCCGGTCGGCCCGTTCGCGCAGGAAGGCGACCATGGTCCGGGCGTAGCTTGCCTGCGACACCTGGGCCCAGTCGGGCGGCCGCCGATCCGCGCCTGCCCTAGTTTTTCAGTAGCTTGAACGCGTGGTTCCAGGTCTTCGACTGGAAGCCGTGCACGATCCAGACCATGGCCAGAGGCTCGAGATAGCGCGCGCTCTCGATCCCTCCGAGATCGATCGACTCCCAGCCGAAGTCGTCGAGAATCTTCTTGACCGTCCGCTTCGCCCCGGCGTCATTGCCGGCGTAGAACATGGTCGGCGGCCCGCCCGCGAACTGCGGCCGGAACATGAACTTGTTGCCCACGATGTTGAACGCCTTGACGACGTGCGCCCGCGGCAGCCAGCGCTGCACCTGCTCGCCGGCCGAGTCCTTGAATCCGACGGCCAGCGCGGGCCCGCCGCCCGCGAAGTCGAGCGGATTGGTGGCATCGATCACCGTCTTGCCGGCGGTGCGATCAGGGCCAGCGAGCTGGATCGCCGCCGGCGTGCCGGACCACGCGGTCGCGAGCACGAGCAGCTCGCCGAACTCGGCCGCCTCGGCAAAGATCCCGGTCGAAGCCTTCGCCCCGGCCTTCCCGAGCCAGGCCTTGAGCTTGTCGCTCCCCGGCTCGCGCGTCCCGATCTTGACTTCGTGACCGAGTGTGGCGAACGCCGTCCCTAGCGCCTGCCCCACCTCGCCGCTACCGAGAATGCCGACGCGCATGATCCCTCTCCTTGGTGCACAGAATTCATATCAAAACGCTAGGACTATCCGCCCCGGGGCGGATGACAGCGAGAATTCCCCAGCAAAACCGATGATTCAGATGCGGCTCGAAGCCGATTCGATCAGCGCGCGACCGGCACCAAGGCCAGGCACTCGTTCAGGCACTGGCGCAGGAACGCGGGGGCTTGCGGCTCGAGGCGCCGGCGGACGCGGGGCGGCTCGAGATAGAAGGGCACGATCGTGCGCCGGCACGTCGGCGCCCCGCACGAGCACGACATGCGCCAGTAGGGATCGAGCTCGATGGTGCCGTAGTCGATCGAGATCTCGCCCCCCGCCGGGATGCGGACGCGCGCCGTGACCCAGCGGTTGTCGGCCCAGACGGCGGTGGGAGCGCACGAGTGATTGAGGAAGCGGGCGAGGGTCTTGGGGCCGGGCTTGATCCAAGCCCGCATGCCCACGCAGAACCAGTGGGCGCCCTTGTCGAAGTGCTCGTCGTAGTCTTCGGTCTGACGCTCGCCACGCACGACGAAGAGCGACGTGCCGGGCTCCACCGCGACTCGCGTGTGGACCCCAACTCCCTGGATCGAGGAAGCGGCGACCATCAGTCGCGGCTTCGTCACCGGCATCCGCTGCCGACTACTCACAACCCTCCAGGTCCGGGCCGGCGGCCTACCCGGGATGCTCGTTGCCGCGTCGGCGAGCCTTGGTTCCTGCCCGCGGAGACAGCACGGCGCTGACGAATGCAGTCGTTCTAGCGCAGCCCTCGGACGAACGCAAATGATCTTTTCGTTACCGAACGCTTACCGGTCTCTGTTGAGCCGGCTTGGCACTCGTATGACGAAGGCGAGTACCTCGGCGGGGGCGGCGACCGCCGCGGCGGAGGCGGGCAAGGTGATCATCAAGATCAAAGCCGGGAGGCTTTCTCGAATCTCCTGACCGTGGTCCTCGGATGCCGCCCTACTGCTTGCAGTTTACCGCCGTGTGGTCGTGCAGGATCAGCCATTTGGGGCCGCGCTTCTCGACCACCAGCGTGATCGTGCCGCCGCGTCTCTCCGGCGGACCCGTGGCCGACGGCACGAAGAGTGTCATGGGAGTGACCACATACGCGTTCTGGGCGCCGATCATCGTCACTTTCACGTCTTCGGCCGAGACCTCGAACGAGTCCCGGAACGCGAGGCCCTGGAGGGACCGCTTGGCCTGCGCCTGGATGGCGTCATAGCCGTAGGTGATCGTCCCGCCCCGCACCAGGGTCGTCGCCGACCCCGGCGCCCACATGTCGGCCAGCGCCGACATGTCGAGCTGGTTCATGGCGTTGAGAAACCCCTCGACGAAGTGGCGGACCTCTTCGCTCGGCTCGGGGGCGCCAGACAAGGGCGCCGCCGTCGCGAGCAGAACCACGAGCGGAAGAACGGCGTTCCATGGTCTCGAGGTACTCATCGTCCTCCTCCTAATTCCCCTTGATCTAATTCCCCTTGATCACCTGCGTGAGCCGAGGCTCCAAGCCCATGAGCCGCGCGTACAGAGCGAGCTGGCCGCGGTGGTACTCCTCCTGGGCGATGCCGTGATGGAGCCACTCGAGCTTGCTCCCCTGCTTGCCGTCGAAGCGCATCATGAGCTGGAGGATCGCGAGCTCGCCCGCTGCGCGGAACTTTCTTTCCGCGTGCTTGAGCTGCGAGTCGAGGAGGCGCACGAGCTGCGCCTTGGTCTTCGAGCGGTAGGCTTCCATGGCGTACATGCGCAGGAGCTTGGGCCACGGCGCGCGCTGCATGTTGGTGTCCGGGCGCGTCAGCTCGCCGGTCATCATCATCGAGACCTCGAGGATGTGCTGCACCAGCTCGCGCACGGTTCGGCTGTGGGGCGTGGGGCGGAAGTCCATGCGGTCGGCGGGGATATTCTTGAGCTCGTCACGCACGCCCTCGCGCGCGAAGCGCCAGGCTTCGAGCGCTTCTTCGAGGAGCGATTGCGGTCCGGCGAGCGGCGGTGTCGCTTTCTCGGCCACGGTCAAGCCTCCGTCCGGCGGTGGCGCACCAGGCGGCGCGCCGCGTCTTCACGCGCCGAGGCCTCGGCCTCCTCCCGGCTCGTCCCTTCCGCCCGGGCGATACGGGCCCCCGGGCTCACGTTGTCGATCTGGCAATAGCACTTCTCGCCGATCCGATAGGTGACGACATTCACCTTCCAGCCTTCGATCTCGTCGGTCTGCGATTTGTATTCTTCGGCTTTCATGGCCTCTCCTGCATGGCTGTTGCCTGGAGCGGAATCCGATCCTAGCACGAACGGAACGGGCGGCGACCCGTAGGCCGCCGCCCGCCCAAAGCCGCGTCAGACGCGTTCGATCCGCGCTACGCCGCCGCGCGCGCGCGCGTCGTATCGGAAGCCCGCTGGGACGCGATTCGCATGCCATAGAAGGAGCGGTAGACGAAGGCCAGCGCGACCAGGAGCAGGATGACGCCCACGACGCGTGTCGCTCCCGGATTCGAAATGCCCATCTCCACCGCCAGCACGCCGAAGAGCGTGGTGAACTTGATGATCGGGTTGAGCGCCACGGACGAGGTGTCCTTGAACGGATCGCCCACCGTGTCGCCGACCACGGTCGCGTCGTGGAGCGCGCTCGTCTTGTCGCCCAGCTCGACCTCGACCACCTTCTTGGCGTTGTCCCACGCGCCCCCGGTGTTGGCCATGAAGATGGCCTGGAAGAGACCGAAAACGGCGATCGACACCAGGTAGCTCACGAAGAAGATGGGATCGAAGAAGGCGTAGGCGAGCGTCAGACAGAAGATCACGATGAAGATGTTGAACATGCCGGCTTGCGCGTAGCGCGTGCAGATCTCGACCACCTTCTTGCTGTCCGCGATCGAGGCCTTCTCCACGCCCTCGAGCTTGATGTTGGCCTTGATGAACTCGACCGCGCGATAGGCGCCGGTGGTCACCGCCTGCGTGGACGCGCCGCAGAACCAGTAGATGGTCGCGCCGCCCATGATGAGGCCGAGCAGCACCCGCGGCTCGAGCAGATCGAGCGTGAAGCCCGGCACGTTCTTCTGCAGGAGGAGAATGATCGAGAAGATCATCGTCGTGGCCCCGATCACCGCCGTGCCGATGAGCACCGGCTTGGCCGTGGCCTTGAAGGTGTTGCCCGCCCCGTCGTTGTCCTCGAGGAAGTGCTTGCCCTTCTTGAAGTCCGGCTTGAAGCCGAACTGCTTTTCGATCTCGGCCGAGATGCCGGGCTTGTTCTCGATGGTCGAGAGCTCGAACACCGACTGCGCGTTGTCGGTGACAGGACCGTACGAGTCGACAGCGATGGTCACGGGTCCCATGCCCAGGAGCCCGAAGGCGATGAGACCGAAGGCAAACACCGCATGGTGGGTCATGAACGCGTCCAGGCCCTGCTGGCTCGTCCAGAAGCCGAGCAGCATGAGCCCGGCGATGGTGAGGCCCATCCAGAAAGCCGAGAAGTTGCCGGCCACCATGCCCGAGAGGATGGTGAGCGAAGCACCACCCTCGCGCGAGGCGCTCACGATCTCCGACACGTGACGCGAGTGCGAGCTGGTGAACGCCTTGGTCAGCTCCGGAATGATGGCGGCGGCCAGCGTGCCGCACGAGATGATGACCGAGAGCTTCCACCACAGCCCGCCGCCCAGCGAGAACAGAATGGCGTGCGACACACCGAAAGTGACGACGATCGAGAGCACCGAGGTGATCCACACGAGCGAGGTCAGCGGCGCCTCGAAGTCGATCTTGTCCTTGGCCGCGTTCTGCGAGCGCGCGATCGCGCCGTTCACCAGGTAGCTCACGATCGAGGTGAAGATCATGAGCACGCGCATGGCGAAGATCCACACCAGGAAGTGGGCCTGGTAATTCGGCAGCACGGCCAGTGCGATGAACGAGATGAGCGCCACGCCGGTCACGCCGTAAGTCTCGAAGCCGTCGGCCGTGGGGCCGACCGAGTCGCCGGCGTTGTCGCCCGTGCAGTCGGCGATGACGCCCGGATTGCGCGCGTCGTCTTCCTTGATCTTGAAGACGATCTTCATGAGATCGGAGCCGATGTCGGCGATCTTGGTGAAGATGCCGCCCGCGACGCGCAGCGCCGAAGCACCCAGCGACTCGCCGATGGCGAAGCCGAGGAAGCAGGCCCCCGCGTACTGCCCGGGGATGAAGAGAAGGATGGTCAGCATCATGATCAGCTCGACGCAGATGAGGAGCACGCCGATCGAGATGCCGGCCTCGAGCGGGATCTCGTAGACGGGCGTCGGCTTGCCGCGCAGCGAGGCGAAGGCCGTCCGGCTGTTGGCATAGGTGTTGATGCGCACGCCGAACCAGGCCACCGAATAAGATCCGAGAATGCCGACCAAAGACCAGAAGAGGATGAGGCCCACGTTGCCGATGGGCATGTGCCGGAGGGCGCCGAAGTAATAGACGATGCAGGCGCCGATGAAGACCTCGAGCACGAGCAGGAGCCGTCCCTGCTGCAAGAGATACGTCTTGCAGGTTTCGTAAATGATGTTCGACACCTCGAGCATCGACGAGTGCACGGGCAGCGCCTTTACTTTCCGGAACTGCCAGAAGCCGAAGATCATCCCCAGGACGCACGCGGCGAATCCGGCATACAGAAGCGTGTGCCCGGAGACCGTCGTTCCGAAGATCGTGTAGCTGGTCTCGATGGGCGGGATCTGCAAGTCGAGCTCGCTGGCCAGCGCGGTCGTGGCAAGGGCGGCGAGCGCGATCGGCGCGACCAGGGCCGCGCCCAGGATCGTGGCGTAGCGTCGCAGGGCCGCCCCCGCGGCAACCATCTTCCTCATCATGCTTGTTCCTCCAGGCGGATCAGGCGAATTACAAGGCCGGAAAATCGGTCGCGCCCGGTCCATTGGGTGGTCCGGCGCCGCCACGTGGCTTTCCGTTCCGGAAGCGTAAGAGAAATCGGGGAAGGACGTTTCGAGTCGTCCCGGATACGGGCGGTACACTACCGGCTCCCCCCTCGCCGAGGCAAGGGGCACAGGGGCCGACAACTAGCGGATCACGATCACCGAGCGAGTGGCGATCTCTCTGACCCCTTTTCCGCCCGCGACCAGGCGGCAGAAATAGACGCCGGCGCGCACGCCCTCGACGTTCCAGGCCACGGTATGTGGGCCGGCCTCGAAATCTCCCTCCAGGACATCCGCTACCGCCTGGCCCGAGACGTCGAAGGCGCACAGCGAGACGCGCGAGGGCTCTGCCAGCGTGAACGTGAACGACGTGCTCCTTCGGGCCGGCGAGGGCAACGGCGCTTCGAAGGCGAACCCCGGCGGTCCCGGACCCGCGGCCGTCTGCGTGGCCAGCGGCGCGCAGGGCGAGAATTCCGAGGTGTCGCCGAGGAAGTCGGTAGCGGTGCACGTGAACACGTAGCCCACGATGTTGGTGAGCACGAAGCTGACGTCGAAGAGAGCGAGGCCCGCGGTGTTCGTGGTCACGTTGGTCGAGCCGAGCCACGACTCCCCTTCCCCGTTGCCCCACGAGTTGCACTGCCGATTGGAAAAGAAGTCGAGGATGAAGTTCGAGCTGGGCTCGCTCGAGTAGCGTCCCTGCAGTCGCACCTGGGTGCCGACGCGGCTCACCGCCGTGATCACCGGGAAATTCTGCAGATAGTTCGGCCCGCTGTCGACGTCGAGGGAGTCGTTGGGCGTGACCGGGTTGCCACCGCCCGAGGACAAATCGATGCCGAGTCCGAAGCGGTTGTTGAAGATCGCATTGCCGCGAATGTTGTTCTGCAGGCTGAAGACGTTGATCCCGCCGTTCTGGTTGAAGGCGATGATGTTCCCCGCGTTTCCCACGGTTTCGCCGATGATCGTGTAATCGCCGTTCACGGCGATGCCCTGCTGATTGTTCCCCAGGTCCAGAGCCCCGTTGAACGTGGTGCCGATGGCGTTGCCCTCGATGATGTTGTTGGTGGCGTCGACGCCGTCGATGACGATGCCTTCGTTACCGTTGCCGCCGATCAGGTTTCCGGTGCCGTCGGCCGTGTTGCCGCCGATGAAATTGTTGTTGGAATCGTCGAGAAAGACGCCGTAGATGGAGTTGCCGAGCTTCTTCGTGCCGTCGGCGCTCACGCCAATCTTGTTGCTGGAGATGATGTTGTCATGGGAGCTGCCGGAGCCGGTGGGACCCGCGACGTGGATACCCGAGCCCTGGTTGCCGGAGATCACGTTGCCCGCCCCGATGTCGCCGATGGTCGCGTAGGCGGTCCAGAGCAGGATGCCGTCCTGCTTGTTGGGGATCGCGTTCTGCCCGGTGGCGTCGGTGCCGATGTAGTTCCCGTAGATCGAGATGCCCTGACCGTTGGGCACCGGGGTGCTGCTCGAGCAATACAGTCCGGCTTGGCTGCTCGCGGAGATGACGTTGCCGTCGAACGGCCCCTTGCCACCGATCACGACGTTGGGCGCGTCCGAGACCGTGAGACAAAACACCGAATTCGGGATTCCGACCTTGCCGGTGGCGTCGGTGCCGAAGAAGTTCCCGCACACCGTGTCGCCCGACGCGGGCGAGTTGATCATGATTCCAATTCCCATTCCCGAGAAGACGTTGCGCGCCTGGGTCGAGTGGCCACCGATGAGGCAGTTCTTGCCGAACACATAGGCGCCGTAGCCCGTGGCCAGGGCCGCGTTGCCGGTGTTGTTGATGCCGAACCAGCAGGCGGAGAGCGTGCAGGCATCGGCGCGAAAGTTGAGGGCGGCGTCAGGAAAGCGATTCCAGGTCATGGCCTTCACGCTGGAGTTCGGCGCGCTGGACTGGATGAGAAGCGAATTGTTGCTGCCGGTGCCGTCAACCTCGATCTTGGGCTGGCCCTGGTTGGGCTCGTATCCGGGCTGCGTCGACCCGTCGATGGCCACCGTGTTGGCGATGGAGTTCGGCGCGGTCAGCAGATGGATCGTCTGCACGCCGGGACCCGGAATGTTGAACGCGATGCGGTGCGGGCCGGCGGTCAGGTTCACCTGGTCGATGGCCCAGCGCAGCGACCCGATTCCGGAGTCGTTCGTGTTGATGACCGTGAAGGTAGCGGCGAAAAGCGCCGAGGGAGCGGCGAGCGAGAGCGCGGCGGCGAGCGCCCAGAGAACACGCTTCATGGGGGACTCCCGGTCGAGAAGGAGACCGGGAGCTTACACCGGACGGGAGAAGAGAGAAAGGAATCGAGCCGCGGCAGGTCTTCGCGCCGCAGCTCGATCCGAGCGAAACGTTTACGGACGACTAACGACCGAACATCGTGAACCGTTGTGGTGCTTGCGCGGCGCACGGGCCGCAGGTCGCGCTGACCAGCTCGCCGTAGGCGGAGGCCAGCTCCCGGCCGTTCCGATCCAGGAAATGGAACTCGGCGACGTCGGGCGAGCTGCCAAAGAGATCCTGACTGTTCATGCAGATCTCTTCACCCGGAATCACCGCCACGTATCGCTTCGTGCTCGAGTACGCGGTGATCCGGTACGTGCACCAGTTGTGGTCGGAGGGCGCTCCCGTCGTGCTCGAAGCACGGAAGGCCGTGACGTCGAGACGCATCGGGGCGCTCAAGGAGAATGGTCCCGGCGTGGTCGCCACGTCGGGGGCACGGGACGGAGGGACCATGAAGCCCTTGCCGGGCTCGCCCTCGGCCGTCATGGCCGTAGCGGCGTCCGCGACAGAGGCCCAGCTTCCCAGAAGAATCGCCATCAGCAATGCGGCCGCAAAAGAGCCGCATCGACCACGAAACGGCATGACGAACTCCTCTCCGATGGGGACGCGGCGTGCCACGAGGCGAAGGCATGGGCCACCGCGAGCGGGGGCAACCAAGCGCATTGCGATCGGGATGGCGGCACCGTCCCGAGCCGCTCAGACTGCAACGCGCGCGAAAAACCACGAGCCCCCGTGCAAAAACGGAAAGAGCGCTGGGACAGCGTCTTCCCGCGTCGACGGACGCTCGCGCGCCTCGGTCGGAGAGATGGATCAGCAATCGCCGTGCCGGTGAAGCGCAGCGAATTCGTTGGGATTGGTGAGTGCGTTTTCGTGTTTTCGCCTACTTGCGCTTCGCGGCGAGGCGGAGGAATTGCTCCAGCAGATTGCCTGCCACCTGGCGTCGGTACTCGCGATCCGAGCGGATGTCGTCGATGGGCGAGAGATCGCGCTCGAGCGCGGCGCGGGCGCGGGCCACGGTGGGGGCGTTGAGCTTCTCGTCGAGCAGCGCCTCCTCGGCGGCGCGGGCGCGCAGCGGCACCGGCGCCATGCTGCCGTAGGCGAGACGCACCTGCTCGACGAGCCCGGCGCGATCGAGACGCAGGAGCCCGGCGAACACCACCTTGGAGATGCTCTGCGCGCGCCGCGTTCCTACCTTGCGGAAGAAGTGCGTGGCACGCGCGGCGGGCGGCGGCAGGTCGACGGCCACGATCAGCTCGCCGGGCGCGAGCGCAAGCTTGCGATAGCCCTGGTAGAAGCTCTCGAAGGGCAGCGTGCGTCCGCCGCGCGCCGATTTCGCCTGCACGATGGCGTCGTAGGCGAGAAGCGCGGGCAGGGAGTCGCCGGCGGGCGACGCGTTGGCAATGTTGCCGGCGATGGTGGCGCGATTCTGGATCTGGCGGCCTCCCACCTCGGCCGCCGCTTGGACCAGGGCGGGGTAGCGACGCGCCAAGAGCGGATGCTCGCGGATCTGCGACATGGTGGTGGTCGCGCCGAGTCGGAGCGCCTCGCCACTCTCGCGAATGCCACGCAGCTCGCGCAGACCCCAGAGGTCGACGAAGCGCGGGGCTTCGAGCGTGCCGGCGTTGAGATAGACGTAGAGATCCGTGCCCCCCGCGATGGGCACGGCAGGAGTGCTATGCGCCTTCGGGTCGACTTCGGCGAGCGCTTCGGCCAACGTCTTGGGCCTGGCGATCGCGAGCTCGCCGAGTGCGGCTCTCACCACGCTCTCCCGCCGCGCGCCGCGGCGCGCACCGCGTCCACGATCTTTTGATAGCCGGTGCAGCGGCAGAGGTTTCCGGCCAGCGCCTCGCGCACTTCGTTCTCGCTCGGCACGCGCCCCTTGGCGCGCGCCAGCAGCTCGTGCGCGCTCACCAGCATACCGGGCGTGCAGATGCCGCATTGGGCGCCCCCGCCCTCGACGAACAGGCGCTGCAACGCGGACAGGCGGCCGTCCTTGCTCAAGCCCTCGACGGTGAGGATCTTGGCGCCGTCGGCCTGCACGGCGGGAACGAGGCACGAGTTGGCGCTACGCCCGTCGATCAGCACGGTGCACGCGCCACACTCCCCTTCCCCGCAGCCTTCCTTGGTGCCGGTGAGCTTGCACTCGTCGCGCAGGACGTCGAGCAGGCGCTTCATGGGCGGCACGCGTACCCGATGCGTCTTGCCGTTCACCGTGAGCCGGAGCGTGACCTCGCTCACCCGACACTCGCTTGGCTATGAGCGCGCAGGAGCTTTTCGGGAAGCACGGGGACTTCGTCGATCTGGATGCCGGTGGCATGCGCGATGGCCGAGACCACGGCCGGGGCCGGAGCGTCCATGGGCAGCTCGCCCACGCCCTTGGCGCCAAAGGGACCACGCGAGTACGGGATCTCGACGATCTCGACGTCGAGCGTGGGCACATCCACGGCGGTCGGAATGATGTAGTTCGTGAGCTGGTGGTTCCACACACGCCCGTCCTTCCAGCGCACATCCTCGAGCAGGGCCCAGCCCAGCCCTTGCACGATGCCGCCTTCGATCTGTCCCGTGGCCAGCACGGGATGGATCGCCTTGCCGATGTCGTGCGCCGTGGTGACGCTCAAGAGCGTGGTCTCTCCCGTGTCGAGGTCGACCTCGACTTCGACCGTGCACGCCGCGTACGAGAACACGCCGTAGGCGTCGCCGCGGTACGTGTCGTCGTCCCACGAGAGTTCGGCCAGTCGGCGATAGCGCTTCTCGGCGCGCAGCGCGCCGTGCTCGGCGAGGTAACGCCGGGCCGCGCGCTCGAAGCCTGGCGCGTCGCTCCACTCGGCGCCATGGAACGCGGTGAGCTCCGCTCTCATCTCGCGCGCCGCGTCCACCAGCATGCCGCCCACGACCATGCAGGTGCGCGAGGCGACGGTGGGCCCGCTATCGGGAACCAGTCCCGTGTCGGGCGTTTCGACTTCCACGAACTCGGCGGGCACGCCCAGCGCGTCACCCACCATCTGCGCGAAGATCGTGCGCGTCCCCTGGCCGATTTCCGTCGACGCCGAGAGGATGCGCGGCCGCCCGCGCGGCGTGATGTCGATGGCGGCGAGCGAGGCAAGTTTCACTTCGCCCCCGCCGGTGAACCCGGCGCCGTGGTACACGAGCGCCAGCCCGATGCCGCGGCGCACCCGCCGGCCCCGCCCATCGAACCGGCCGGCCCGCTCGGCCCTGGCGGCCGCCACGTTCTCCTGGGCGTATCGTTTGCGCTTGGCCTCGTAGTGCGAGCGCCGCACGGTGCGCTCGAGCACCTCGTGCGCGCCAACGCTCTCGGTCAGCACCTGGCCGGTCGGGGTGACGTCGCCCTCCCGCACCGCGTTCTTGCGCCGTACTTCGAGGGGATCAAGCTTCAACTGCCGCGCGATGCGATCCATGTGACATTCCATCGCGAACTGCGTCTGGGGCGCGCCGAAGCCCCGGAAGGCACCGTTGGGCGGGGTGCTCGTGGCCACGGCGCGAGCGCGGATCGACGTGTTGGCGCAGCGGTACGGCCCGGCGGCGTGAATCGCCCCGCGCGACAGCACCACGGGCGACAGCGTCACGTAGGCGCCCCCGTCCATCAGAATGTCGATATCGAGCGCGAGCAGCGACCCGTCCCGGTCGACAAGCGAGCGAATGCGCGTCTGCGACGGATGCCGCTTGGTCGTGGCAGCGATGTCCTCGAGCCGGTCGTAGACGATCTTGACCGGCTTGCCGCTCTTCCACGCCAGCAGCGCGGCATGGGCGCCGATCATCGACGGGTACTCTTCCTTGCCGCCGAACCCGCCGCCGGTGACCGTCTGCGCCACGCGCACCTTCTCGGCCGGCAAGCCGAAGGCGCGCATCAGGGCCTTATGCACGTAGTACGGGCACTGCAGCGAGCCGCGCACGAGGAGGCCGCCGTCCTCCGTGCGCTCGGCCAGCATCGCGTTGTTCTCGATGTAGAGCTGCTCCTGATGCCCCGTTCGGTACGTGCCCTCGACCAGGACCGTGCCGGCCACGCCCGCCGACCGCAACGCCGAGGCCGCGTCCCCGCGATCGATCCGGATCTCCTTGAAGATGTTCGTGTCCTTGTAGAGTAGCTGCTTGGCGGCAAGCGCCTGCTCGACCGTGAGCACTGGCTCGAGTAGCTCGACCTCGATGCGCACGGCGCGAAGCGCCTTCTCCACCCGCTCGGCGCTCTCGTGCGCGAGCAGCAGGATGGGCTCCTCGGCGTGGCGGATCTCGTGCGCGGCGAGGAGCGGCTGATCTTCCTCGATCAGCGCCACGACGTTGTCGCCCGGAATGTCCTTGTGGTCGGCGACGGTGACGCCAGTCCAGTCGAATGCTGGATCGAGCGTGATCTTGCGGATACGCCCGCGGGCCACTGTGGAGCGGACGGTGCGGCCGTGCAGCATCCCCGGGACCCGCAGATCGTCCAGGTAAAGCGCTGCCCCCGTGACCTTCTCGTGAGCCTCGAGCTTGGGAATGGAGACGCCGACCGAGCCGTCTGGGGACGCCGGTTTCGTGGCTCGGCCGGTGGACCGGACGCGGGGCATGCGGCCTAGATTAGCGCCCAGAAGCAGGATTCGCCAAGGCGAGAATGCCTCCTAGACACGTCCCGGCTCTCCGTTGCCCCCTGCCAAGAACCGCGGGCTCGATCTTGGTGTCTCTAGCCGCTCGCTCTCTTCTGCGTGTGCTGTTCCCTGCGTGCCCGCGCTGCCCGGCGCTTGCCACGAACATATTCTGTTCCGAACACCTTCTCCGCTTCGAACTGGTTGTGCGCCCGGCAACGCAGACGAATCCCTTCCACTGTGGCTTTCCCCCCACGAGCGACGGGTACGACGTGGTCGAACTCCAAGAACTTTCGGGCCGGGCACCGGTCGCCCGTTTCGTTCTCGAACGTGCATTGCCCCCGATCCCGAAGCCAGACCGCGCGTTTGACCTGGGCTGGAATGTGACGACTCCGCGCGCTGGTTTGGGTGGGAGGACGCTGCCGTGGTTGATTCGAGGCTGCGTATTTCCGCTTCTCGAGTTGGGCAAGAAGTAGATCAAGGGCTCGATCTAGCACCTGCTCCACATTCCCTGACGGAATAGCGTGGCTGAGAAGGAGCTGCGCTCGGCGAAGCTTGTCGTGCGTACTCTTCGCAACGGTAAGCTGAAGAAAGTACCTCTCATCCACCGGGTGAGGTGGTTCCGGGGTGGCCGGTCCAGCTGTCATGCCGGTAGAAGACTCCTGGAAGAGTCCGAGGCCACCATCAATCCGCCCCGGGGCGGATACCCCGACTGGAGCCGTAGGAATTGGACGAATGCTTTGGATGATTCGGGGTGACGAAGCGAGCGGGAACCGTTGGGTGAGTATGCGTTCGATTTCGGATTTCTTCTTGTACCTGACCAAGAGAAGCAACTCGTCGGCGTTTTCGGGAGTCAGATGGGGCGCCAGCAACCGAACGCCGCTCAGGTGAAGACGTCCCTCGGCTATGGCTTCGAAGATCTGGGGAAACTGACGGGCCGTACGCGCCGCATGAATTCGATTGCAAGCCGCATCCTCAGAGAGGTGAAACTTCTCCACGCAATAGACGAACATCGAAGGATATCCGGCTGCTGCATACAGAGATCGCACATCGACTTCGGCGATATGAGCGAGCAGCATGGCCGTCGTAGCGCGGTCTTGATCGAACAGAGAGGTCAAAGCCTGAAGAAGGGCTCCGTCGCTGAGCTGGGTCAGATTGTATGAGCGAGTCATGACAGCTCCACGGGGGCATGCCGGGAGCTTCTTGCGAGGGCTAACGGGGATGGGGTCGCCTGGAGGAGACAAAGGACCCTAATCGATCCCCCGCATGTTGATTCACCATGGGCCCTGACACAAGTCGATTTTCATACCTGTCTAGAAAGGAGCCGCCGGCCCCTCGATGGGCTCCGCTCAGCAATACCAGGGCTCGGTGAGATAGGGGACCGGCGTGCGCTCCGTCCATTGCGTGCCGTGGCCCAGCTCGCGAGCGCGGCCATGCGCCACCTCCCAGACGGCATCGAAGATCTCACGGCGGCTAGCGCCCGCGGCGCTCCTCTCCTGCACGAGCACGTGCACCGATTCGTGCAGAGCATCCACCTCGGGATCCGGATGATGCCAAGGGTGCACGAGACGCCGGGCCTCGAACGGCTCGACCCAAGTCCGCGCCCCTTCCACCCCCAAAAGCTTCGAGCGCGCCGGCACGAGCAGGCGCAGGACGAGCTGGATCGGGGGCAAGGCCTCGACCAGATCGTGCGCTTCGAGGAACTCCAGGAACTCGAGGTAGCTCGCGCGGCTCATCCACGGATGGAAGGCGATGAAAGTGGGTTGGAGGACGAGCCCGGCCTCGCCGCACAGCTCAAGTGCGCGCTCGAACTCGGAGCGCGTATGGCCCTTGTCGAGGCGCGCCAGTACCCGGTCGTCGAGCGACTCGGCAGCGCTGGTAACAAAGAGGCAGCTGGTCGATGCCAGCTCGGTCAGATGCTCGGCGTGGCGGAGCAGGTGCTCGATCTTGATCGTGGCGTCGTAGGTGACGCCCGGGTGCTCGACGGCCAGGGCGCGCACGATGGCCAGCGCGTGTGTCGGACCGTTCCAGAAGTCAGGATCGCCGAAGGTAATGTGTGTTGCGCCCGCTTCGACCTGCTGGCGGATGTCGGCAAGCACGACCTCACGAGGCACGGCCCGAAAGCGGCCCTCGTACACGGGAACCACGGGGCAGTGGCGACACTCGTGCTTGCAGCCGCGCGTCGTCTCCGTGTAGCCCACGACGCGCTCGCGGCCGCCGGCGTCGACGAGCCGGGCGTAGCGCTCGAGCGGCGGCAGACCGCTGCGGTCGGGCACGCGGTAGGCAAGACGCGGGAGGGTGGCGCCGGCGGCATCGGCCGCCCCGCCTCGCACCAGGGCCACGAGGTCCGCCTCGTACTCACCGCCCAGCACGTCGTCGACGCCCAGGCTCCTCAGGTAGGTCTCGTTGGGCCGTGCGTACAGGCCGTAGCACACGAGCCGGGCAGTCGGGTTGAGGGCGCGCACGCGCGGAAGGAGGCGCACCGCGAGCCGCGTCGCCGTGTGCATGGGCAGATGGATCGCGACGAGACCGGCGGCGCGCACCGCCTCCTCGTCGAGCGGCTCGACCGCGACGTCGTTCGTGCGCACGTCGAAGCCTGCTTCGCGAAGCCAAGCACAAGGCGAAGCCAGTCCGAAGGGCTGGCGACCGAGATCGTAGGTAGAGAGAAGAACGACGAGCATGGGGCTCGCGCTGGGAAGAGGAGTCGCGTCCCGCATCCTCAAGCGAGGGGCGAGGCTCCTCCGCCCTTGGCCGGCTGGTAGTACGGATTCGTCCCCGAGGCATGGTCCGTAGAATCGACCACGTGTTTGATCTCGGGTACCGCGCGCTGAATCATGACCTCGACACCTTGCTTGAGCGTGACGTTGGCCATACCGCATCCCTGGCAGCCACCGCCGAGCTGGATGTAGGCGGTGTCGTCTTTGACGTCGAGCAGCATGACGAAGCCACCGTGGTCGGCCACCGCCGGGTTGATCTGATCGTCGAGAATCTGCTGAACGCGTACCGCGACAGGATCCTCGAAGAACGAGTTGGGGTTCTCGATCTTGAACCCGCTGTCCATGGGGTCGTCGACATAATCGACGACCGCGCCCTCGAGCTTGGGCACGCTCATGGCGTCCACGATGAGCTTGAAGCCGCCGGCGTCGATCTCCAGATCGTCGGGCGCCTTCTCGCCCTCCTCGATCAACTCCAGCTCGTAGCCGAAGCCGCCCGGCCCGCGACCGCGTCCCGTGATGGCCACGCGGAGTGCGACGCCGTGGCGGTCGCCGTCCTTCAGGATCTCGAGAACCTTGTCGCGCGCCGACTCGGTGATGGCAACCATGTCCCGATCCTACGCCTCGCGCTCGCCGCAGGGTAGTCCTGCATCGGTGGAATCGATCTCGATGGCGATTTGGGCGTGGGCGCGCCGCAGCGACTCCTCGACCTCGCTGGGCCGGTCCCCGTGCGCGAAAAGGAAACCCAGATAGCGCGCTCCCTCCGGAAGCGGGATGACGCGCTGCCCCACCGGGATCGTCATGCGGATGTCGTCGATGCCGGGAACTCGCAAGGCGCGATCGAGCCCCGTGACGCTGCGCAAAGTACCCCCCCGGCGAATCGGCATCATCATGACGCCCGAGGCGCGCGACTCGCGCTCGAGCAACGACACGTTCTCACCGAGAGCGTGGCGCAAGATCAGGCTCTCGAGCGACACGCCGTCGGCGAAGCGGAGCGCACGCGAGCACAGGCCGCCGATCGAGCGCGGCGCGATCTCCAGCATGCGTACCCCCTGCTCGCTCACGCGCATCTCGGCGTGGATCGGACCGTGCTCGAGCCCCAGGGCGCGCACCGCCGCCGCCGTCTGCTCCACGATCGCCTCGCGCACCGGCAGCGGAAAGCGCGAGGGCGTGATGTAGATCGTCTCCTCGAAGTACGGACCTTCGAGCGGATCCGGCTTGTCGAACAAGGCCAGCGTGCGCATGGCGCCGTTCGTGAGGATGCCCTCCAGCGCCACTTCGCTTCCCGGAAGGTATTCCTCGACCAGGATGCCGCGGCGCTCCGCGGCGCCAGGCGCCTCGACACGCTCGAGCAAAGCCGCGATGCGCCGGAAGGCGGCAAGAAACGAAGCTTCGTCGTCGGCGCGGATCACGCCGCGGCTGGCCGAGAGCGAGAGCGGCTTGAGCACGCAGGGATAGGGCGCGTTCGCCGCGGCTTCCACCGGATACGCGTCGAGGCCCAGCTCGAAGTAGCGCGGACCGGGAAGTCCCGCCGCCGCCAGGCGATCGCGGAACAGGCGCTTCGAGCGGGCCGCCGCGACGGCCTCCAACGCGTTATGCCGCAGGCCAAGAGCCCGCGCGATGTGGGCGGCGAGCACGACGCCATCGTCGTCGGCTGCCACCACCGCGTCCAGCGGATGAGCGCTCGCGAACTCGGCCGCACGCAGGGCGGAGATCTCCGGCGCCGAGAAATCGAGCGTGAGATTCCCGGAGGGCTTGGCGAACGAAAGCGCTTGTTCGCGATCGCTGCCGATCACGACCTCGAGCTCCAAGCTCTCGGCCGCCTCCAGAAAAGCCTGTGCGCGATAGGACGTCGTCGTCATGAGGAGAAGCACACGCTTCACGATCCCAATCCCCCTCCCATGTCCTCCCACCGCCACTCTTCGAGCATTCGCTCGACGCGTGGCAGGAGCCCTTCTCCGTATTCCTGTGGATACTCGATGTGAATCACGAACCAGCGGCCGGCGTGGCGCCCCAGGCCCGCGACGCCATCGACTTCCGTGTCGCCCGAGCCGCGATGCACCCAGCGCTCACGCACCGACCAAGCGAAGCGCTTGCCGCTCTCGAGCGGACTCGGCCGCTCGTCGGGCGCCCAGGCAGCGAGCGACTCCACGGCGGCTTGCTGGGCCGCGCCCGGCGAAAGAAAACGGGCTTCGACAAACGCCCGCGGCTCGACCTGGCCCCCGAACACGGCGCGCGCCACGAAGCGATCCCCGTTTTCACGCGGCGCCGAACGAATCGCCATGTCGTCGGGAACGTAGGTGGTGAACGGAACGTCGAGACCCGCAGGGCGCGAATCGTAGAGTCGAAAGCGCAGTGTCTGCTCCATCCCTTCGAGTGAAATCGTTTCCATCTTGGACGCGGGGCGTTCTTCTCCCATCGGCGCGTGCGAGGTGGTGTCCACGCCAACCGTGTGCGATGCGTTCGGTGTCGTTTGTTTGGACCGCGCGCATCCCGCCATCGCGACCGCGAGGAGCATCACCGCGAGGCGGGGCCGTCGATGTCTCCGCAAGGCACGTTCGGTCCTGGCGCTATTTTCGAGCATGTTAACCTCAAGGACACGGAAAAATTCGCCAAGGAGTGGAGGATTCATGGCCGATTCCCGCCCCCTATTCATCCCTATCGTCCTCGGCACGGTGCGCAAGGGTCGTCGCAGCGAACCGGCGGCTCACGCGGTGCTCGAGCGCGTGCGCTCCCGGCCCGGTGTGGAGACGGAGCTGATCGACGTCGCCGCTCTCCACCTACCGAACGACGACGCCGGCGAGCAGATCAAGAACCCCACGTTCGCCGAGCGGATGACACACGCCGACGGGCTCATCGTGGTGACGCCGGAGTACAACCGCGGCTACCCCGGCATGCTGAAGCACCTGCTCGATTCCTGCCTCAAGGAATATATCCACAAGCCGGTGGGCGTCGTCGGCGTCTCCGCCGGCCCCTGGGGCGGCACGCGCGTGATCGAAAACCTCCTCCCGGTGATGCGCGAGCTGGGGCTCGTGACCATTTTCTGGGATGTCAACTTCACGCACTCGTACAAGACTTTCCACGAAGGCGTGCCACTCGATCCCGCCTACGGGCCGCGCATCGACAAGTTCCTGAACGAGCTCGTTTGGATGGCGAAGACGCTGCGCTACGGGCGCGAGAATATCGCGCTCGCGAACTAGCGAGGAGACGATGGCGGATCGCATCGAACCCATGCTGTGCCCGTACGGCCACGGGCCCATGAACTGCCACGCCGAGAAGCCTGTCGAGCCGCAAAGCGAAGAAGAAGCACGAGCCGCCGAGACGGGCGCGGGCAGCGTCGAGCAGATTCACACGTGCCCGAAGTGCGGGGCGATCGAGTCCCGGCGCGTGATGGCTTGAGCGCTCGGCGGTATCGGCGGATCTCCATCATCGAGGGCCGGTGCGCGATCGATTGTACTCGCCTGACGCGCGACCTCCAACCACGAACGGGTCAGCGACAGGGCCCACGAGCTCCCGATCAGTCGCCCCGCAGACGGAGACCTCGCGGCACCACCGCGCGCTCCAGGAGATCGAACGCGCCCTGCACGGCGAGGGCGAGCAGAGCCGCAGGGATCGCCCCTTCGAGGATCAGCGCCGTGTCTCGAAGTTGGATCCCGGAAAGGATCGGCTCCCCCAGCCCTCCGGCCCCGATCAAGGCCGCCAAGGTCGCGGTACCGACGTTGATCACCGCGCTCGTCTGCATGCCGGCGAGAATCGCAGGCGACGCCATCGGCAGCTCGATCCGCCAGAGGCGAGCCGTCGCCGTCAGGCCGAGCACGTCGGCGGATTCGAGCAACGCGGCGGGAATGGTCGTGAGCCCGGTGTAGGTGTTTCGCACGATCGGCAGCAGGCTATAGAGAAACAGAGCGACCAGCGCCGGGCCCGCGCCGATCCCGAGAAACGGAATCAGAAAGGCGAGCAGCGCGAGCGACGGAATCGTCTGCACGACGCTCGAGAAGGAGAGCAACACACGCGCCAGCGCCGGCGAACGAGACGAGAAAATTCCGATGGGCACCCCGAGCACGATCGCCGCGAGCAAAGAAATGGCCACCAGACGCAGGTGCTGGACGAGGTAGCGCAGCAGATCGGCCGTGCGCGAGGCGCGGGCGGGCGCGCTCTCGGCCGTCCCTAGCGATTCGATCAACAAAGAGTCTGCCGCCAGCGCGGCATCCCGCTTCTCGAGCACGACGCGGGCGTTGGCGCGGATCATGCGCGTCTCGTCGATCTTGCCCTCGAGGCGGCGGATGGCGGCGAGCGCTTGCGGCGCGCGCGTCACCAGATCCGACCGATAGAGAAATACGGCGTCGTAGCGCGGGAAGAACGCGCGGTCGTCTTCGAGCACGACGAGGCCCAGACGCTCGATCCAGGCGTCGGTCGTGTACACGTCCATGGCATCGATCTTCCCCGCCTGGATCGCCTGGTAGGCAAGCTCGTGCTGGATGCCGAGCGGATGGCCGGGCGGGATGCCGTAAGCGCGCGCGAGCCCCGGCCAGCCGTCGGCGCGGCCCAGGAACTCGTGCGTGAGCCCCAGGCGCAGCTCGGGATGCGGCGCGAGATCCGAGACTTTTCGCAGCCCGAGCCGGTGCGCCACGCCCGGCGCCACCGCGATGCCGTAGCTATCGTTGAACCCAAGGGGCTCGCCGATCTCGATACCCTGGGAGCGGAGCGCGGCACGCATCTCCGCCAGGCTCGGGCGCCCATGGGAATGCAGCATGACCTCGGCGATGGTCCCCGTGTATTCGGGATACACGTCGATCGAGCCCGAGCGCAGCGCGTCGTAAACGATCTCGGTGCCACCGAGATTGCGCCGGTGCTCGGCCGTAGCGCCGGCCCGTCGCGCCAGGGTCGTCGCCGCCTCGCCCAGGACCCACGATTCCGGAAACGCCTTCGATCCCACAGTGACCCGCGGCGCTTCGGCGAAAGCGGGCGAGGCGAAGAGCGCGAGGACCAGCAGCCACTTCATCGCCCCGCCTCGAGCACGCGCTGGGCGCGGATGAATTCGGTCACGAAGGGATCGGCCGGGCGCTCGAGCAGATCGCGCGCGCTCCCGCGCTGCACCACGTGGCCGTCGCGCAGCAAAGCGATCTCGTCGCCCAGATACGCCGCTTCCGCCATGTCGTGCGTGACCAGGAGCGCGGTCTTGCGCAAGCGCCGCACGATGTCGCGCAGATCTTCTTGCAGCCGCGCGCGGATCAAGGGATCGAGCGCGCCCAAGGGCTCGTCGAGCAGCAAGATCTCGGGATCGAGCAGCAAGGCCCGCATCAGACCGACGCGCTGTCTCTGCCCGCCCGAGAGCTGCGCCGGGTAGCGCGCGAGCCACTCGACGGGCAAGCCCACGAGTCCGGCCAGCTCGCCCACGCGCCCGCGAACCCGGTCCCAAGCCCAGCCCAGCTCGCGTCCCATGAGCGCCACATTTTCGAACGCCGTGAGATGCGGGAAGAGTCCGCCTTCCTGGATCACGTAGCCCATGCGCAAGCGAAGCGCGCGCTTGCTCGACTCCCCCATGGCCGTGCTACCGATCCGCACTTCGCCGCGATCCGGGCGGAGCAGCCCGGCGACCAGCCGGAGCACCGTCGACTTCCCCGAGCCGCTGGGGCCGACCAGCGCGAGCGTCGTTCGCGGCGCCACATCGAGGTCGATGCCCTCGATCGCGGCGTGACCGTCGTAGCTCTTGGAGAGATCGCGAAGGGTGAGAGCCGCGCCCTCAGCCACGAAGCGCCGGCTCCACGGGCTTGGAAGCGGGCTCGGAAAGCACATCGACGGGCGTCGGAGGCTCGGTCAAGATGACGCGCGCGCTGCTCTGATAGCGAATGTAGGCCCAGAACCAGTCGACGAGCACGACGATGCGGTTGCGGTGTCCGATCAGCCACACGATGTGGATGGTGAGCCAGAGGAACCAGGCGACAAATCCGGAGAAGTGTCGCCCCCCCACGTCGGCCACCGCCGCCTTGCGCCCGATGGTGGCGAGAAGGCCGAGATCCTTGTAGCGAAACGGCTCGGTCGGCTTGCCCTCGAGACGGCGCTCCACCATACGCGCGGCATGACGTCCGCTCTGGATCGCGCCCTGGGCCACGCCCGGTACCCAGTCGCCTTTCTTCGTGCGCATGGCGGCGAGGTCGCCGATGACGAAGATCTCGGGATGACCAGGAATCGTCAGATCGGGCTCGACCAACACGCGCCCGGCGCGATCCAAAGGAACTCCCAGCGTGCGACCGAGAGGCGAGGGCTTGACCCCCGCCGCCCAGAAGATCGTGCCCGCCTCGATGCGCTTGCCCCCCGCCGTCACGCCGTGCTCGTCGATCGCCGTGACCAGCGCATCCGTCAACACCTCGACGCCGCGCTCGCCGAGCAGCTCGCGCGCGCGCGCGGAGAGATCCGGCGGATAGGCCGGCAGGAGCCTGGGGCCCGCGTCGATCAGAACCACGCGCGTGCTCGCCGGATCGAAGTGGCGGAAGTCGCCGGTCATCGTGCGCTGCGCGATCTCGCGTATCGCCCCCGCCAGCTCGACGCCCGTCGGCCCGCCGCCCACGATGACGAAGGTGAGTGCACGGCGGCGGCGCTCGGGATCGCTCTCGCGCTCGGCGCTCTCGAAGGCGAGCAGCATCTTGCTGCGCATGGTGAGCGCGTCATCCACGGTTTTCAGACCGGGAGCGAACGGCTCCCACTCGTCGTGACCGAAATAAGCATGCGAGGCGCCGGTGGCCACGATCAGGGTGTCGTAGCCGACCTCCTGACCCTCGTCGAGGCGAACCACGCGGCGCGCGGGATCCACCGCGGTCGCCTTGGCGAGCAGCACGGTCGTGTTGGCTTGCTTGCGCAGGACGTGACGAATGGGAGCGGCGATGTCGGGCTCCGAGAGCCCGGCGGTCGCGACCTGGTAGAGCAGCGGCTGGAAGACGTGGTGGTTGTGCTGGTCGATCAGCGTGACGCGGACGGGAGTATGCGCGAGCGCCTTGGCGGCATAGAGTCCCCCGAAACCTCCGCCGAGGATGACGACATGCGGCGGCGCGGACGCAACCGGGGACGCCGGTACCATGGAATCAAGCTAGCGGGAAACTCGGCGAGGCTTCAAGCGGCGCGGCGCACCGGCGAATCCAGGACCTCGCGGACCTTCTCGGTCAGCGTCTGATAGGTGAAGGGCTTCTGCAGGAAGGGGGCGCCGCTCTCGCGCACACCGTGGCGCACGATGGCGTCGTCCGGATAGCCGGACACGAAGAGCACGCGCGTCTGGGGCCGCAGGTGGCGCAGCCGCTCGGCCAGCTCGCCACCGTTCATGCGCGGCATGACCACGTCGCTCACCAAGAGATCGAACGAGTGCGCCGGATCCTCGGCCCAGGCGATGGCGTCGGGCCCGCTCGCCTCGGCGTGCACGCGATAGCCCGCCATCTCGAGCATCTCCTGCACCAGCTCGCGCACCGGATCCTCGTCCTCGACCAGAAGCACGGACTCCGATCCCGGCGCGGCGATGGCCTCGGACTCCGGGCTGCCGGCCGGGCTCTCGTTCCCGGCGATCGGCAAGCACACGAACACGGTGGTGCCGCGGTTGCGCTCGCTCTCCACCCACACGCTGCCGCCGCACTGATCCACGATGCCATAGACGATGGAAAGCCCGAGCCCTGTGCCCTTGCCGCGCTCCTTGGTGGTGAAGAAGGGCTCGAAGAGATGGCCCAGGGTTTCCGCGTCCATGCCGAAGCCCGTGTCGCTCACCGTCAGCAAAGCCAGAGGTCCGGCGTGGACGGCCGCGTCGCGCCCCTGCATCCACGGTGACGTCACGTCGCCGAGCACGACCTCCACGCGCAGCCGCCCGCCCGAGGGCATGGCGTCGCGCGCGTTGAGCGCGAGATTGAGAATCACCTGGTCGAGATGGCCGCGGTCGGCGCGCACCACGGCCGGCTTGGCGGCGCGCGTCGTGTGCAGCTCGATGTCCTCGCCGATCAAACGGCGCAGCATGGGCTCGATGGTCTCGACCACCGAATTCAAATCGATGGGCTCGGAGGCCGGCGCGTCCTTGCGGCCGAAGGCGAGGAGCTGGCGCGCGAGCCAGCCGCCGCGCTCGGCGGCGCCGCGGATCTGCTCGGCGTTCTTGGACAACGGGCTTCCCGTCGCGGCCTGCAAGAGGATGAGGTCGCTCTGGCCGAGGATCACGGTCAACAGATTGTTGAAGTCGTGCGCCACGCCGCCTGCCAGTCGGCCGATGGCCTCCATGCGCTGCGACTGGCGCAACTGCTCTTCCAAGCGGCGGTGCTGGCTCACGTCCAGGGCCACGCCGACCGTCCCGGTCACGGCGCCCGTCTCGTCGGTGAGCGGCGTGTACTGGATGTCGAAGGTCACGGGCCCGATGGCCACGCGGTCGGTGAAGGATTCGCCGGCGAGCGCGCGGCGGAGCTGGCTCAGAAAGACCGGATTGTCGGCGTACAGTTCGTAGACCGACTTCCCCTCGGACTCGCCCGGAAAGCGGCCGATGGCGGACAGGCCCTTCCCCTGGCACAAGGTGACCACGCCTTCCCTGTTGGTCGTGAAGAGAACGATGGGCGCGTTGGCAACGACCGTGGCCAGGCGCTCCTCGCTCACGCGCAGCGCGGTCTCCATGCGCTTTCGGTCGGTGAGATCGCGGAACTCGACCAGGCCCACGTCGCGCCCGCCCAGATCAACACGCGAAGCGTGCGCGCGCGCCCAGCGCGGACGTCCGTCTTTGGCCAGAAGCACGCACTCGAAGGGATCGCGCGTGTCGCCGGCGAGCGCTTTGGCGTAGCGGCTCAGCGACTCGCCCCAGTCGGCGCTCTCGTGCAGCTGACCGAGGGCCAAGCCCTCGAACTCCTCCTTGGAGTAGCCGAGGAAGCGGCAAGCCATGGCGTTGGCGAGCAGGATGCGCTTGGATCCCGGGTCGATCATGAGGAGAGCGTTGGTGCTGCGGTCGAAGAGCAGGCGGTAGCGCGACTCGGACTCGCGCAGCACCGAGAGATCGCTCAGGTCCTGCACGAGCACGAGCGCTTCCTGCGGCTTGCCGTCCGGCGCCAGGATGGGCAGCGCGGTCAGATAGTAGTTGCGGAAGATCCCGCCCTGCTCCTTGCGCAGCTCCTGGTGCGCGGCCGCGGCTCCCTTGATGGCGCGCTGCACCGCGCAGGCGCCACAGCCGCCCTCGTCGCCGGTGAAGCGCGAGCAAGCGTCGCGGCACGACAGGCCGTCGCGCGCGCGCGTCTCGGTGCTCGCCGCCATGGCCTTGTTCGTCCAGCGCACTTCGCCCGAGGGGCCGGCCACGAAGACGTAGGTGTCGGTCTGGTTCACGACCGCGAGGAACTTCTGGCGCTCGCGGTCGAGGACCTGGAGATGACTGTCGAGGGTCTTGAACCAGCGCTCGTAGCGTTCGAGCTCGGACGAGGCGTGGTCGCTCTCGCGTCGCGCATGCACGCGCGCGGCGAACAGATCGGCGATAGCTCGCGCGATGTCGACGCTCGGGCTCGCGCACGAAGTGCCGCGCGGCGGGGCCAGGCAGAAGAGGCCCATCGCGCGTCCGTCCGCGCTCGCCGGGATCAGGCAGAGATCGGGGTCACCCGGCTCCTTCCCGCCGGTTCCCAGCCACGCGCGCGCGGCGGCGCGCAGACGCTCTTCGACCTCGGTGGGATGAGGGCCGTACCAGAACTCCTCTTTCGTTTCGCCGTCGCGCTCGAGAAAGAGTCCGCCGCTCGCCGCGGCGGTGAGCTCCGCGATCAGCTCGAGGCACGCCGCGGCGCTTTCGCGCGGCGCTTCTTTCTCGAGGGCGGCGCGCACGCGCCCGAAGAGGGCGGCGTCGTCGGGCGTGGGAGCCGTAGGCTCGGGGGTGACGGCGGCCATGAAGGAAAGATCAGCCTCGCCGGCCCGCGGCCACGCGCACGTCGTAGGCCTTGGCCAGCCAGTCGGCGATCTCCTGCACCTGCGCCACGGCGCGGTCGTCGAACGCCGCCACCTCGTGGCTGTCGATGTCGATCTGAGCGTGGATCTTCTCGCCCGAGCGGATGAGGATGACGAGCTCGGAGCGTGTCTCGGTGCTGCACGCGAGATAGTTGGTGACGTTTCTCACGTCGGGCACGTTGATGTTTCGCTTCTCGGCTACGGCGGTCCCGCACACGCCGTTGCCAACGCCGATGAACACGTGCTCGGTGGGCGCGCCGATGAAGGGCCCGAGCCGGAGCACGTTGTCCGGGAACAGCTCGTAAATGCCCGTCCAGTGGAAGCGCGGATCCATCTCGTGGAGGCCGCGGATCGCGGTCTCGAGCAGGGTTTCGAAGGCGGCGCCGCGCGCCGCCTCCTCCTCGAGCTCTCTCACCAGCTGCTTCGAATCCATGAAAAACACTCCTCCAAAGCCCCATCCCGGTCTCGAGAAAGGGCTGCTTGGACGCTCCTTCGGTCATCGGCCCCGAGCGTGGGTTCCTTGACCTTCGGGTCGCTCGATGGTGGCGCCGCCGAGCAAGCGTTCCGCCTGATAAAACACGGCGCTTTGCCCGGGGGTCACGGCGCGGAGCGGACTCTCGAGCGTGAGGCGACAGCCGGCGGCGAAGTCGTCTCCCGCGCGCGGCCACAGGCGCGCCACCACGGTCGGGCCGCGGTAGCGGATCTGCACGTCGAAAGACTCGCCCGGGCGCGGCGGATCGGCCGACTGCCAGTGCAGGGATCCGGTCACCATCTCGCGCGCCAGGAGCTGGTCGGCGGTGCCCACGCGCAGCGCGTTGGCTTCGGGCTCGAGCGCCGTCACGTACAGCGGTCGCCCGCCCGAGGCGCGGCCGATCGAGCGTCCGAGGCCTTTGCGCTGGCCCACGGTGTAGCGCGCGAGCCCCGCGTGCTCGCCCACCCGGTGGCCCTCGCGGTCGAGAATGGGCCCGGGAGCGAAGGCCGCCGCCCCGGCTCCGCCCTGCCGCTCCACGAACGCGGCGTAGCCTTCCGCGCCCACGAAGCAGAGATCCTGGCTTTCCTGTTTGGTGGCCACGCGCGCGAGCCCGAGGCGCTCGGCCTGCCCGCGCACCTCGTCCTTGGTGAGATCGCCGAGCGGAAAGAGAAGCGAGGGCAAGATCTCGCGCGCCACCTGCCAGAGGGCGAAGCTCTGGTCTTTCTCGGCGTGCGCGGCGCGAAACAGCGCGGGCTCCAGGCCACTACCGCGCTCGACCTCGCCGGCGCGCACGTAGTGGCCGGTGGCCACGAATGCCGCGCCCACCGCCCGCGCCTGCTCGACCAGGCGCCCGAACTTGAGGTCGGCGTTGCAGGCGGCGCAGGGATAGGGCGTCGTGCCCTCGAGAACCCCGCGCACGAAAGGCTCGATCACGCGGCTCTGGAACGGCGCGCTGTAGTCGAGGACGTAGTGCGGGAAGCCGAGGCGCAGGGCGATCGAGCGCGCGTCGGCGATGGCCTCGAGCGAGCAGCAGGCGCGCGGCGAGGGGTCACGCTCCTCGTAGCACCAGAGCTTGAGCGTGGCGCCGATCACGTCGTAGCCGCGCTCGCAGAGCAGGGCCGCGGCCACCGAAGAATCGACGCCGCCCGACATGGCGACGAGAACGGTCGGGCGGCGTGCGTGGGAGATCAACGATGCCTTCCTTCTACTGCTTGAGCAGCTCCTTGAGCGTCGTGATGCTCTCCTTGGCCGACGTCGCCTCGGGCGAGTCGGGCGAGAGATCCACGACCTTCTGCCAGCACTTGATGGCCTCGTTGTAGATCTGCGCGTCGGCGAACGCCACGCCCATCGTGAAGTAGGCGCAATACGAATTGGGATGGCGCTGGAGCGCCAGGCGCAGGGTGTCCATGGCCGAGGGGCGGAAGCCGCCGGCGTAGAGCGAAGCGCCCAGCCGGCAGAGGGCGATCTCGTCCTGGGGATTCACGGCCAGCGCGACGCGGTACTGCTGCCGCGCCAGGTCGCCCTTGCCGATGGCGTCGTAAGCGGCGCCGAGATTCACCCAGGCCTTGACCTCCTTGGGCTTCTCCTTGGTGCAGCGCTCGAACACGCGCACCGCGTCCACGGCGCGGTCGCGGTCGAGATAGGCCACGCCCAGGCGGTAGTTCTTGTCGAAGTTCGTGCTGTCCTTGGCCACCGCGGCCTCGAGCGTCTTCAAGCTGTCGGTCCCGGCGGAAGAGGGAGCCGACGACACGGTGGTCGTCGTCTTCTTGACCGGCGCCGGGGCCGGCTTGGTATCGCTCTTGGTCTGGGCCGCGCCCAGGGCCGTGATCACGGCGAGCCCGGCCATCGCCAGCGCTGCCACGGCCGCGCGCCGGCGCGTGCTGCTGCCACCTCGGTCCTCCGCATCGATGGAGCGCTCTACCATCCGCTCGTTCCTCCTCGTCACGCGGAGCCTCGCTCCGCTGCTGCCGTGGCCGCGGCGCGGCCACCCGCTCTCCCCAACGCCTGATCGAGATCGCGGATCAAATCCTCCGCGTCCTCGATGCCCAAAGACAGACGAACCATGTTGTCCGGCACGCCCGCGCGCTCACGCTCGGCGGCGCTCAGCGCGTAATGAGACGAGGTGGCCGGAATCGAAACCAAGCTCTCGACGCCGCCCAGGCTCGGAGCCAGGCGGAAGAGCTGCAAGCTCTCGGCGAAACGGATCGCGGCCTGGCCATCGCCGCGCACGCTCACCGTCACCATGCCGCCGAACCCCGCCATCTGACGGCGCGCCGTCTCGTGGTCGGGATGCGAGGGCAAGCCGGGATAATACACGCGCTCGACGGCGGCGTGGCCGGCCAGGAAGCGCGCTACCTCGAGGCCGTTCGTGTTGTGCGCCTCCATGCGCACGGCCAGCGTGCGCAGCGAGCGCTCGAGCAGAAAGGCGCCGTGCGGGTCGAGCGTGCCGCCGAAGAGCTTGCGGGCCCGCCACAGAGTCTTGATCTTGTCGCGCGCCCCGCACACGCACCCGGCGACGAGATCGGCATGGCCGGCCAGATACTTGGTGGCGCTGTGCACCACGAGATCGATACCCAGATCGAGCGGACGCTGGTTCATCGGCGAGGCGAAGGTGCCGTCGACGATGCTCACCGCCCCCGCCGCGCGGGCGCGGGTGGCGGCGTCGCGCAGATCGACGCAACGCAAAGTCGGGTTGGTCGGCGTCTCGAGATAGACCACCGCGGGCCGGCGCGCGAGGCCGGCGGCGAGCTCCTTCTCGTCGTTGGCGCCGAACCAGTCGACCTCGATGCCGAGGCGGGGCGCCCAGTGCGAGAAGAACTCGTGCGAGCCGCCGTAGATCTCGCGCTGGGCCAGCACGCGCTCGCCCGCGCGCACGAACGAGAGCACGGCCGAGGTGATGGCGGCCATGCCCGAGGCGAACGCCAGAGAAGCCTCCGCCCCCTCGACGGCCGCGAGACGCTCTTCGCAGGCCATAAGCGTCGGATTCGAGTAGCGCGAGTAGACGACGCCCTGATCCTTGGCGTGGAAGGCCGCGAGCATGGCGTCGTGATCGGCGAACGCGAAGGTCGACGACTGGACCAGGGGAGCGACGACCGGACCCGGACCTTCGGCACGCCCGCCGTGCACGGCGCGCGTTCGGCTGCTCGTCCTCGACGGGTCGGGGCGCTCGCTCATTCGGTTCGCTGGGATCGCCGCCCGGGCTCACACCCGGGTACGGCTTGGCAGGGTGGGCGCATTCCGCTTAAATCCGTGTCGAAGCATAGGAAATCTATGGCGAAGCCGTCAAGCGAACCACCCCGTCCCGAGCCGTCGCGCGCGGTCGATCCTGCCTCGATCCGACGCGCGCTCTTGATTCGTCCGCGCTTCGCGGGCGATCTGTGCCTCGTGCTGCCCGTGCTCGAGCATCTCGTGCGGCTCGCCCCCGGCCTCAAGGTGGACTTCCTGGCCGAGCAGCCGTACGCGCAGCTCCTCGACGGCGACCCTCGTCTCGCCGAAATCATCGCCGTCCCGCGCAAGCCCAAGGCCAGCGAGTCGGCGCGGCTCTTCGCCAGGCTCGCGCGCGGAGGCTACGACCTGGTGCTCGATCTCTTCTGCAATCCGCGCACCGCGGTGTGGACGGCGGCGACCGGTGCGGCGGTGCGCGTGGGCTATCGCGGCAAGGGCTGGCGGAGCGCCGTCTACAACCGCCATCCGCTGCACGAGGGCAAGAGCGCGGTGCGCTGGCATCTTGCTTCGATCGCCGCTCTAGGCTGGGCGGTGGACCCTCACGCCGTGCCCTCCCTTCCCGTGCACGCCCGCGAGATCGCCGCCGTGCGCGCGCGCTTCGCTCTCTTGGCCGACGAGCGCCACGTGGCCATCCACCCCGGCGCCCGCTGGCCGACGCGGCAATGGGATCCGACGCGCTACGCCGAGGTGGCACGCCGCGCGGCGGCCGAGGCGCGCGTGCTGGTGCTCGGAGGTCCGGGCGAAGAAGCGCTCGCCCAGCGCATCGTCGCCGACGCAAAGAGCGACCGCTGCACGGCCGTCACCGGCCTCGACCTGCGCGAGCTGGCGGCCCTCCTCGCTTCGTGCGACGCGTTCGTGGGACCGGACAGCGGCCCCGTGCACGTAAGCGTGGCCGTGGGCACGCCGACGGTCGGCATCTTCGGCCGCAACCAGCCCGAGCGCTTCTTCCCCTACCCCGCGAGCCACGGCCACCGCGCCGTGTACGCGGGCGTGTGGTGCAGCCCCTGCGATCTCGACGTCTGCTCGCACACCTCCTGTCTTCGCGCCATCGGCCCCGACTTCGTGTGGCACGCCCTCCAGGAGATCCTGGCGCGCCGCACGCCCTGGCCCGCCACCGCCAAGCCCGCCGCGATGCCCGTATGATGATCTCCTGCGTCGTGTTCCTGACCGACTTCGGCGCCACCGACTGGTACGTGGCGGCCATGAAGGGCAGCGTGCTCTCGCGCGCTCCCGAATCCACCCTCGTCGATCTCTCGCACACCGTGCCCCCGGGCGACGTGGCCCACGCCGACTTTCTCCTCGAGCAGACCTGGCGCTGGTATCCGCCCGAGTCCGTGTTCGTCGTGGTCGTGGATCCCGGCGTGGGCACGGAGCGCCGCGCCATCGCCGTGCGCGCCGCCGAGCGCATGTTCGTGGCACCGGACAATGGGGTTCTGACTTCGGCCCTCGAGGAGCCGGGCGCCGAGGTACGCGAGATCGATCCCGAGCGGGTCGGCGCGGGCCCGCTCTCGGCCACGTTCCACGGACGCGACTTGTTCGCGCCGGCGGCGGCCGCCCTCGCCGAGGGAGCGGCGTTCGCGAGCGTGGGCGAGCTGACACAAGACGCGGTTCGTTTGCCGCGCTCGCAGCCGAGTCTCGACGGAGACCGGGCTCAAGCGCACGTGGTCTACGTCGATCGTTTCGGCAATGCGATCACGGATCTCAAGGAAGGGGATCTGCGCGAGTGGCTCGGCAAGGCGAAGCTTCGCGTGCAGGCCGGCACGGCCGAGATCGAAGGCCTCTCGCGCACCTACGGCGACGCGCCCACCGGCACGGCCCTCGCCTTGATCGGCTCGACCGGCCGCCTGGAGATCGCCGTCGCCGACGCGCACGCCGGCACGCGGCTCGGCCTGGCGCCGGGAACAACCATCGAGTTGTCGAAGAAGTGAGTTAGCGCCGCCCGGCGCTCTCGTCGCCTTCCGAGGCTTTCTTGGCCGTCTTGTTCTTCTCGATCGGCTGCACGTGGGCGAGGAGCTTCTGCGCCTCCGGGAACATGCCGAGGGCGCGCTGCAGCTGCTTGTCGCCGGTGATGTCGACTCGATAACGGGCGTCGACGCCGAACAGGTTGCCCGCGATCTCCGCCTTGAGACGGCGCGAGACGTAGGGCAGCTCGGTCTTCCAGTCGGTTTCCGTGAGGCTCACGGAATCGTGCGCCGCCTCCTGGCGGAGGGCCGCCAGCGCCGACTCGTCCGGCTGGTACTTGGCGAGGAAGTCGTTGAAGTTGCTCCAGCGAGACTTGAGGGGCGGGCCGACGCGCGTGGCCGTCTCGAAGAACACGGCCGCCTGCTCGAGCTCCGCCTCCTTGGGCGTGATCTTGTCCGAGGGCACGATCTCGTCGGGCGTGATGCCGCCGCCGCCGTACACCGTGCGCCCGCCCGCGGTAGTGAACTTGGGCCGCGTGGCGAGCACGCTTTCGGGAGCCGCGTCTTCCTTGAACGGATCGGTCTGGTAGGTCTCGCGATTGGTGTAGTCACGCTGAATGAGCCGGCCGCTCGGCGTGTAGTACTTGGCCACCGTGAGCAGCATGGCCGAGCCGTCGGACAGCATCATCTGGTTCTGCACCAGACCCTTGCCGAACGAGGTCGTGCCCACCACGAGGCCGCGATCCAGATCCTGAATGGCTCCCGCCGTGATCTCCGAGGCCGACGCCGAGCCGTGATCGACGAGAACGATCAAGGGAACGTCGGTGAACTTGTCGCCGTTGTTGTCAGCGAAGTAATCGGAGTCGGCCTGCGGGTTGCGCCCGCGCGTGTAGACAATCTTTTGTCCTGCCGGCACGAGCAGGTTGCACACCTCGACCGCCTGCGCGAGGAGCCCGCCCGAATTGAGGCGCAGGTCGATCAGGCACTCCTTCATCCCCTGCTGCTTGAGATTCTCGAGCGCCTGATCCAGCTCTTCCCCGGTGGCGCGCGCGAAGCGCACGACGCGCACGTAGCCGACACCGGGGCGGATCATGTGCGCGTAGCGGACGCTCTCCTGCGGAATGCGCGCGCGGTCCAGGTCGAAGGAGAGCAGCCCGCCCTGGGTCGGACGGCGGATTTGAAGCGCGACGCGCGAGCCCTCGGGCCCACGCAGCATCTTGAACACATCGTCGTTGGTCACGGTGCGCACGATCGGCTTGCCGTCCACGGCCACGATGCGGTCGCCGGCCCGGATGCCGAGCCTTTGCGCGGGCGTGCCCTCGAGGGGCGCGATCACGATCAGCTCGCCGCGGCGGATCTCGAACTGGATGCCGATGCCCGAATAGTTGTCGCGGAACTGATCGGTGAACTTGGCGTAGCGGTCCTTGGGCAGGTAGACGCTGTGCGGATCGAGGGTTTCGAGCATGCCCTGGATCGCGCCCTCGACCAGAGGGCCGTTGTCCACGGGATCGACGTAGTCGGTCTGAATGTGGAAGAGGATGGTGCCGAAGAGATCGAGCTGGGCCCGCAGGTCGTCCTGGGCGCCGAGCAGCTTGGCGCTGCCGAAGCCCGCCCCCAGGGCGAGCGCGCCCACCGCCGCCCAGCGCACCACTTTCGAGTCGATTCTCCGCATCGGCTGCCGCCTCTCCTCGGTGCTCACCCGGGGCTTACCGGCGGGCCGATGCGCGAAACGCGACGAGCCGCCTCACCGCTTCCTCAATCGTCTCCGGACGGCGCGCGAAATGGAAGCGCAATCGCTGACGTCCGCTGGCCGCATCGTGATAGAAGCTCGAGCCCGGAACCGCCGCTACCCCACCGTTTTCGACCAATCGGCGGGCAAACGTGACGTCGTCCGATTCGCCGAAACTCGAGATGTCGGTCATCACGTAGTAGGCCCCGCGGGGCCGAAACGTGCGAAAGCCCGCCTGTTCCAGACCCGGGACCAGAAGCTCGCGCCGGGCCGCGTAATCCTTGGCCAACGACGCGTAATAACCCTGCTCGAATTGTAAGGCGACGGCCGCTGCTTCCTGCAGGGGAGCCGGTGCCCCCACGGTGAGGAAATCGTGAACCTTCCGGATCGCGGCCGTGAGATCGGGCGGCGCCAAGCACCAACCCACGCGCCAGCCCGTCGCGGCGTAGGTCTTGGAGAGTCCCGAGATGGTCACCGTGCGCTCGCGCATGCCGGGCAGAGTCGCCATGGGCACGTGCTGCTCACCGTCATACGTCAGGTGCTCGTAGATCTCGTCGGTCACGCACACGACGTCGTGCTTCTGACAGAGTGCGGCGATCCACTCGAGCTCCTGGCGCGAGTACACCTTGCCGGTCGGATTGTTGGGCGTGTTGACGATGATGACGCGCGTCTTGCTGTTGAATGCAGCTTGGAGCTCGTCGGGGTCGAGCGCCCAGTCGGGCTCGCGCAAGCGCACGAAGCGCGGCGTGGCGCCGGAGAGGATGGCGTCTGGCCCGTAGTTCTCGTAGAAGGGCTCGAACACGATCACTTCCTCGCCCGGATTCACGAGTGCCAGGAGCGTCGAGATCATGGCCTCGGTCGAGCCGCAGGTCACCGCCATCTCGGTCTCGGTGTCGAAGACGAGACCGTAGTCGCGCTGCATCTTGGCGGCGAGGGCCAGGCGCAGCGAGCGCGCGCCCCAAGTGATCGCGTATTGATTGATGTCGGCACGGATCGCGGCCACCGCCGCTTCCTTCATCGCCTCGGGCGCGGGGAAGTCCGGAAAGCCCTGCGCCAGGTTCACGCCGTGGTGCGCGGTGCACAGACGCGTCATCTCGCGGATCACCGACTCGGTGAATCCCGCCGTGCGCCGGGCGGTACGGCTCATGAGCGTGCGTCCAATCGAATCTCCAGGAGCAGCGCGTCGGCGAAGAACTTGGCTGCCCAGTTGAGGTACTCGAACGGCCCGTAGCCGCCCCACAGAGGATGCGAGCCCTTGATCGCGCCCACCACCGCGGGATTCGGATCCTCGCGCCGCTGCGTGCGCCGGAGGTAGCGGTTCATGGCGCGGCCGGCCTCGCGGTAGCGATTCTCCCCCGTGATCTCGAAGAGACGCCACCAGCAGATCGAAGTCTGCGCGTCGCCGGTGAGGCAGCTCCAGCTCGCCGCCTCGTTCCAAGCCGCGTCGAAGCGGCCGGCGAGCGAGCCGTCCGCCCGCTGCTTGGCGAGGAGCGCGTCGGCGACGCGCCGGCCCGCCTCGACGAAGCGATCGTCGTCCAGGATGACCCCGCCGCCGATCCAGCCCTCGGCGGCGTAGGCCAAGGTATGGAGGAGCGGACGATCATTGTCGGTCAGGCAGCACTCCTCGATCCAGCCGTTGGGGCGGAGCCGCGTCATCGCGAACGCGAGATTCCGGCTCGCCGCCTCGCGATGCGCGGGATCGCCGGTCGCCTGCCCGGCGCGGGCCAGCCCGTAGGCGGTGCGCGTGTCGTAGACGTTCACGCCCTCGCGCGCGTACTGCGAGCCGTGACGGCGCCAGGCGCCATCGGGGTCGAGAGCGTGCACGAGGAAGTCTCCGGCACGCTGGGCCGAGCGGCGAAACGACTCGTCCTTGGTCTCTTCGTAGGCGCGCGCCCAGCCGAAGCACACCTGCCCGGTGTTGAAGATGGCCGGCGTCTGCTCGAAGCCCAGCACGGCGCCCTGCACGGCTCCGTTTGCCATCTGGACTTCGGACTCCCAGCGCGCCATGCGCTCGGCGCGCTCGCGATAGGCAGCCTGATTCGTGCGGGCCGCGAAATCGTAGAAGGTCTCGATGATGTAGCCGGTGGTCTCGGGATAGGGCGGGAGCCAGCCCGCTTTCTTGTACGTGCTCTGCCACTTGAGCGTATAACCGCGCGAGACGCCCCCGCCCGGGACCGCGTCCTGGGCGCGAGAGAGCCAGCGCATGGCGGCTTCCAGATGCTCGAGCGGCGTGCCCGTGTCCTGCGGAAGACCCAGCCAATCGGTTAGAGAGAGACGAATGAGATCGATCATCGGTCGGGCGCGGCGGCCGCGCGGGCTTGCCTGATTCCTCCCTGAGGGCGAAGCGACCCCGTAGTATACCGAGACGCGCTTCGCGTTGACAGGCTACCGCGCGGATGGTTCCCTTTTCGGCCATGACGACGAGGCAAAGAGCGGCCCGGCTCTTCGTGACCGGCTTGTCGCCCGGTGGCGTGGGTCTGACACCGGAATTCGAGCGCCTGCTGCGCGAATCCCCGCCGGCGGGCGTGCTGCTCTTCCGTCGCGACTATCGCGAGCTGGGCGCGCTCCCCAAGCTGGTCGAGAAGCTGCGCGCCCTCGCCGCCCCTTCTCCTCTTCTCCTTTGCGTCGACGAAGAGGGCGGCTTCGTCTCGCAGGTGGCGCCGGACTTGCCTGTGCCGCCGAGCGCACGCGTCCTGGGCCGTGGCGCCACGTCGCGCCAGGTGGAAGCGCTCGGCGAATACACGGGGCGCGTTCTGCACGCGCACGGGGTCGATGTGGACTTCGCCCCCGTGTTCGACGTCGACGCCGAGCCCACGAATCCGGTCATCGGTCCGCGCGCCTTCGGCGCCGATCCGGCCACGGTGTCGCGCCTGGCGCTCGCGTTCGCGCGCGGGCTCACCACCGGCGGCGTGCTGCCCTGCGCCAAGCACTTTCCCGGCCACGGCGACACGCGCAGCGACTCGCATCTCGAGCTGCCGGTGGAGAGCGATCCGCGCGAGCGCCTCGAGACCCGCGACTTCCCGCCCTTTCGCGCCGCGGTGGCCGAGCGCGTGCCCCTGGTCATGATCTCGCACGTGCACTACGCCGCGTTCGACGAGACGCCGACGCCGGCCACGCTCTCGCCGCGCCTCTCGCGCACCCTCCTTCGCGAGAACCTCGGCTATCAGGGCGTGGCCATCACCGACGCCATGGAGATGAAAGCCGTGGCGCACGGCTTTCCCCCGGGTGAAGCGGCGTGGGCGGCCTTTGCCGCCGGCTGCGATCTCCTTCTCTATGGAGCGTGGACGCCGGAGACCGAGCAGGCGCTCGACGCCATGACCGGCCACCTCGAGGCCAAGGACGACGAAGCGCGCGTGCGCGAAGCCGAGCGGCGGATCCATCGCTTGTTCACCGAGCGCGCCGAGGCGGCGGCCCAGGCGGTCCCGGCCGGCGATCTCGGCGCGGCTCCCGTCGACCTCGTCTCCCTATGCGGGCGCTCGCTGGGCGTGGAGGGCGATCTCTCGGCGCTTCGAGCGGCGAGCCGGCGCACGCGCTGGCTCGTGGTGGAGCCGGAGTGGAACGGCGGGCCCGCCTTGAGCACGCTCTTGACCGAGCGTGGCTGGAGCGTCGAGAGCGCGGCCTGGGACAAAGCGCCGCCGCCCGAGCGCTTCGATCACGTGCTCCTCGCGCACGCACGCCGCACGGCACCCACCCCAGAAGAGGCCTCCCTCCTCGCCAAAGCCACGGCCCGCGCCACCAGCGTCCTCGTGGCCTTCGGCCAGGACGCCTTCCTCGCCCAGCACCCCCGGGCCACCATCCGGATCTCGGCCTGCGACCCCGGGGAATCCATGCGCCGGGCGGTGGCTCTCAAACTCTCGGGCCCGCCGGCGTAAGCTGCCGGGGAGCAACCGCTTTCCTGGGGTTCTCGTAGCAATAACGTTGTGCTCAGAAGATTGCGGATGGACCCCAGCCCCCCGTTTTCAGGGCCTCGAGGTTCGTCCCGGGCAGGGAAAACCCGGCCTACGGACACCCCATCGGTCCCCTCTGGAGGCCATCCGCAATCTTCGGAGCACCGTCTAAACCCTTTTCCCTCAACTGCTGTCCATACTTTCGCATGCGCGACACCGACCCTGGGGTTGCCCTCGTGACCGGAGAGCCGGAAGCCGCCGTCCCAGCCGAGCCTTCGCTGGTCGCGCTCGCCGCGGCGGGGGACACGCGTGCCTTCGAGCGGCTCTACCGACAGCACGTCGGGCGGGTGCACTCGCTGTGCTGCCGGCTGGCCGGTCGCGACCATGCCGAGGAGCTGACGCAAGAGATCTTCATCCGCGCCTGGGAGAAGCTATGGACGTTTCGGGGCGAGGCCAGCTTCGGCACCTGGGTATCGAAGGTGGCCGTGCGGTGGATCCTGACCTGGCGCTCCGCGCAAGCGGTGGCCCGTCGGCGGACCGAGAACCCGGAGATCCTCGCCTGGCTGCCCGCCAAGCAGGCCCGCCCCGACCTGGCGATGGACTTCGAGGCGGCGATGGAGAAACTGCCCGAGGGCGCGCGTCAGGTGTTCGTGCTGCACGACGTGGAAGGCTTCAAGCACGAGGAGATCGGCCGGCTCCTCGAGGTGTCGGTCGGAACCTCGAAGGCGCAGCTGCACCGGGCACGCATGCTGCTGCGCCGTCACCTGGACCGATGAGAGGAACGCGAGCATGACGGACCGCTGGAGCGAGTCGCTGTCGGATTACCTGGACGGCGAGCTGACGTCGGAGGACCGGCGAGACCTGGGCCTTCACCTCGAGGGCTGCGCCGAATGCGCGGCCACGCTCGCTGAGCTCGAGCGCGTGGTGGAGCAGGCGCGTACCCTGCCCGACCAATCCCCAGCCCACGACCTGTGGCCGGCGATCGAAGCGCGCCTGGGGGCGCGCCATGTGGCCGCGCCCGAGTCCGAGCCCGTGGCCGGGCCCGGGGCGCGGATCGCCCAACCGGCGAAGCGCCCGCGCCTGCACGTGGTGAGCTTCACCTGGCCTCAGCTCGTGGCCGCGGGCCTCGCCATCGCCCTTCTCTCCACCGCCGCCTTCTGGCTCGGCACGCGCGGCGACCAGCGCCTGGTGAGGACGGTTCCGGCTCCTGCCTCCCCGGGTACCACGGTGGCTCGGCAGGAAGAGACG
>DATFWU010000180.1:0-3253 GCA_035259005.1 Candidatus Eiseniibacteriota bacterium | reverse complement strand
CCCCGCCGATCTTCCCGACGCGCGCGACCGCGCTTCGTTCACGCGTGGCGGGATCGAGCTCTACGGCGCGAGCAACAACGCCGAGTTCGGCTCGGCGCTTAGGCTCGAGCACGCGAGCGGAAGCTTCGGCAGCCGGATCTTCGCCGTCGGCCGTCACGGCTCCGACATCCACACGCCCGACGGCGAGATCCCCAACACGGGCTTCGGTGCGCTCAACGGCGAAGTCGCGCTCGGGCTCCGGGGCGACAAGGGCAACGGGACGCTGCGCTTCGCGCACTACGGCGGCGAATTCAAGCTGCTCGAGGCCGACAGGCCGGCCGAGGACACGGGGAACCCGGGGGAAGAAGGCGGCCCTGAGCGCAAGGCGGGTGACAATCGCCTGCAGTTCGGGAGCAACCTGCTGCTCGGCGGCATCCGTCTCGAGACCAAGGCGCAGTGGCAGAACCACTCGCTGATCGAAGTCGCCGACAGCGCGGGCGTGCCGGGCACCGAGAGCGACCAGTTCAACCTGCTCCTCAACACATACACACTCGACGTCATCGCGCACCATGGCAACCAGCCGCTGCACGGGGCCGTCGGGGTCTCCGGCCTTTATCAGAACAACGACTCGCGCGGGCCCATCCCACTCGTCCCCGACGCGCGCACGAGCTCGGGCGCGCTCTTTGCCTTCGAGGAGTGGGACCGCGGGCGCTGGGCGCTCTCGGGCGGAGCGCGCGTCGACACGCGCCATCTCGAGAACGACGCCAACGCGGATCTCGCGCTCCCCGAGGGCTCGCGTGACGACACGCAGGGCTCGGCGGACCTGGGGCTCGTCTATCGCTTGAACGGTGGTTGGAGCCTGGCCGCGAACGCGGCACGCGGCTGGCGGGCGCCGAGTCTGTTCGAGCTCTACTCCAACGGGCCGCAGCTGAGCGAGGCGCGCTTCGACGTCGGCAATCCCAACCTCGATCCGGAAAACGATCTCGAGTTCGACGGTGGCGTCCGCCTGCACAAGGACCGTCTGCGCGTGGAGCTGACCGGCTTTTCGAGCAAGATCGAGAACTACATCTTCGTCGCGCCCACCGGCGGCACCCAGGTGGTCGGCGCCGACACGCTCGACGTCTACGCCTACCAGCAAGCCGATTCGCGCTTGCGTGGCGGCGAGCTGTGGGCCCAGATCGAGGCGGCCAAGGCGCTCACCCTGCGCGCCCGCAGCGATTACGTTTGGGGCGAGAACGAGCAGACGAACCAGCCCCTGCCGCTCATGCCGCCCCTGCGCGTCGCCGGCGAGGCGGAGCTGCACAAGAGCGAGCTGGGCTGGGCCCAGCAGGGCCACGTGGGCATCGAAGTCGAACACATCGCGGAGCAGACGCGGTTGGGGCCTTTCGACGTCCCGACCGACGCCTACACCTTGGTTCACCTCGACGCCGGCATGAGCAAGCGGCTCGGCAGCCACACCTACGACTTCAACCTGCGCGTGCGCAACGTGGGCGACGCGGCGTACCGGAGCTTCCTCTCGCGCTACAAGAAGTTCGCCGACGACCCGGGACGGAACATCGTGTTCAGCGTGGCGACGGGGCTGTAGCCCGTCTCAGCGCTTCTCCAGCTCGAAGAACACGCCCTCCCAGGGCGTGAAGGCGTGCGTAGGCGAGGTCTTGATGAGAAGCGCGCCGGCGGAGTACCAGGTCTCGCCTGCGCACGTGACCTCGGTGAGCGTGACGGTGGCGCCCGGCGGCAGCGTGGGGCCGAGCGATCCGGGCGCGATCTGGAAAGCCATGAGCACGCTGTCGGCCGGGGCCCGGCGGCTGGCATACATGGGATGATCGCAGGAGTCGGTCCCGACGAACGCGAGATCCGGGCCGAGGTCGATGGAACGCCCGTGCCACTGGGCCGCCTCGGCGTCGGTCATGGCCGAAATGCCGGGCGCGTGATGGCCCACCACCACCCAGTGCTCGACCGAGCTCGTGCCGCTCGGGCGCGCGCACGAGAGCGCTCCGAGGAGCGCCATCCCCGAAAGCATCGCGAATCGTTTCGTCATTCGAAGTGCTTCCCCTGGGCCCAGGCCGCCTTGAGATCGGCGTGGAATCCACGCGCGATGAGAATCGGCAGATCGCGCTCGTAGGGCATGGCGAGCGGATGATCGATCTTCCCCGCCACCTCGACGTGGTCGAATTCCCGGGCCGCGTCCGCGCTGTCCGCCCGCACGAGAAGGGCCACCTGGCCGTCCCACGCGGGCGGGCCCCATAGATACCAGTTGTTGTGCTGGCAAGCGACGCGCGGCACGCGCCCGGCGCCGAAGCGGTCGAGCGCGCCGGCTTCGCCGTAGTTGTCGACCACCACGATGGCGCGCTGCATCTCCCCGGGCGCCAGGCGCTCGGCCACCCGTGCCACCGAATCGGCCATCTCCGGCCAGCCGAACATGTCGGCGTACTGCTGGGGCAGCGGGCCCATGCGATGACGCTCCTCGGTGGCCGGGCTCTGGCCGAGGGCGGCCTGATACGCGATGAATTCCTGTACGGGCAGGATGGGGATCGCGAAAGGCACGAGCGGAACCGCGAGCACGAGAGCCAGCGCGCCGACGACCAGCGTCGCCACCCGACCGCGCATCCCCCACCATGCCGCGCCCGCTCCAAAGAGAGCCAGGCTGGGCAGCGCGATGTATTCCGTGCGCGCGCTGCCGCTGGCGAGCAAGATGGCGAGCGTCGCGAGATAGAGAACACCGATCACCCGCCACGCCGGACGCGCCAGGGACGCCACGAGTCCCGCGACCCACAACGGGGCTGCGCCCGGCCCCAAGTCGAGCACCTGGCTCCACAGGAAGCTCAGCGGCCGGAGCGCGACCATCTTCTCGGTGCGCGCGTTGTGCATGAACTCGAGCGTGGGCCAGCCGGTGCGCGCCTCCCACCACAGGTTGGGGGCAAAGAAAAGAGCGGCGAGCCCGGCCGCGATCCAGGGGCCCGGAGTGCGCAGCAGATGGCGCCGCGCGATCACGAGATAGGCGGCGAGGCCCGCGCCCAGCCAGAGAACGCTCCACTTGTTGAGAAGCCCGAGCCCGAGGACGATCCCGAGCCCGATCCATCGTCGCGTCGTCGGTGTCTCGAGGGCGCCGAGGGCGAGCAGCGTGGCGCACGGCCAGAGGACGAAATCGATCGCGTTCATCGAATAGAAGTGGCCGGTGCCGAGCGAGTCGGGTGCCACACCCATGGCAAGAGCGGCGAGCGCTTGCGCGTTCGCGCGGCCGCCGAGCTGGCGCGCCACGAGCCCGGTCATGACC
>DATFWU010000179.1:0-20340 GCA_035259005.1 Candidatus Eiseniibacteriota bacterium | reverse complement strand
CCCGCCACCTGTTCCGCGTCGCCGCGAGCCTCGACTCGCTGGTGGTCGGTGAGCCGCAGATTCTGGGCCAGGTGAAGGACGCCTATCGCGCCGCCCTGGAGACCGGGCGCAGCGGCATCGTGCTCGACCGTCTCTTCTCGCACGCGCTCGAGACCGGCAAGCGCGTGCGCACCGAGACCGCGATCGGAGCCTACGCGGTCTCCATCTCGTCGGCGGCGGTCGAGCTGGCCAAGAAGATCTTCGGCGCCCTGGACGGCCGTCACGCCCTGGTCGTGGGCGCGGGCGAGATGGCCGAGCTTTCGCTTCGCCATCTGCACGAGGCGGGGGTGCGCGACATCGTGATCGCCAATCGCACGAAGGAGTCGGCCGAAGCGCTGGCCGCCGGATTCCCGGCCCGCGCCGTGAGCCTCGAGGAGATTCCTGCCGCTCTCGGCCAAAGCGACATCGTGATCACGCAGGCTCAGAGCCCCGAGCCCTTGCTCCGCCGTCCCGTGCTCGAGCGCGCCATGCGCGAGCGCAAGAACCGACCGGTCTTCGTGATCGACATCGCCGTGCCGCGCAACGTCGATCCCGAGGTCGGCCACCTGTACAACGTCTTTCTCTACGATCTCGACGATCTCGGCCGCGTGGTCGAGGGCAATCTGGCGCGCCGCTCGCGCGAGGCCGAGCACGCCGAAGCGATCGTGGACCACGAGACGGCGCGCTTCGTGAAGTGGTGGGAAGGGCTCGAGGTCGTGCCCACGATCGTGGCGCTGCGCGCCAAGCTCGAGGGCCTGCGCGACCAGGAGACCCAGCGCCTGCTCGCCAAGCTCGAACATCTCTCCGAGGCCGACCGGCGCCAGGTCGAGCTGTTCGCGGCCCAGCTCGTGCAGAAGATTCTCCACGACCCCACGTCGCAGATCCGAAACGCCGGCGAGGCCGAGCGCTGCTCGGCCCTGGCGGCGGGTTTGCGCTACCTGTTCCGGCTCGAAGACGAGCCGGAGAGGGCGGCGGTCTCGCCGCCCGAAGAGCCAGCGGACGAAGCAGAGAAGGCCGGACCCTCGTCGTGAGCGATCCCGCGGGTCCTCATCCGCGGCGCCGCCTGGCGCTCTTCATCGCGCTCGCTGCCGACGCGCTTCAGATCGTGCTCTTGCCTCTGCTTCTGCCGGGTGTGGCCGTCGACGACGCGATCGATCTGGTCGTCGCCATCGTCATGATCAAGCTCCTGGGCTGGCACGTCGCCTTCCTGCCCACGTTCGTCGCCGAGCTCGTGCCGGGGATGAATCTATTGCCCACGTGGACGGCGGCCGTGTGGTTCGTCACGCGCAAACGCAAGCTGCCGCCGGTCGTGGAGCCGCCGTCCGAGCTGCCTCCGCCCCAGCTCCCCGGATGACGGAGGCCGAGCTTTTCGAGGCCATCGCCGAGCAGACGCTGGCGGCGCTCGCTCGTCCCTATCCCCATCACCTCGTACACCTGCTGAACGGCCCCGAGGACGCGCGCACGCCAGCCGAGCTGCACCCGACGTTCGCGGGGAGCTTCGATTGGCACTCGGCGGTGCACGGCCACTGGTGTCTGGCGCGGCTCGCGCGACTTTTTCCCGACGCGCCGTTCGCGCCCGCGGCTCGCGAGCGCCTGGCGCGCGCCTTCACACACGAAAGTCTGAAAGCCGAAGCGCGCTACCTGAACGCGCCCGGCCGCGAAGGCTTCGAGCGACCCTATGGCTTGGCGTGGGTTCTGCGCTTGGCTTCCGAGCTGACCGCCTGGGACGACGACGAGCCGGCTCAGTGGCGCGAGAGAATCATCGGGCTGGAGGTGTTGGCCTCGAGCCGGCTCCTCGAAGGCTGGCAAGTGCTTCCGGTTCCGGTGCGAAGCGGCGAGCACGCGCAGACGGCCTTCGCTCTGGGACTGGCGCTGGATTGGTCGCGGGATTGCAAGTCTTCGCACCGCGCCGAGTTCTCGGACCTGGCGCGCCGCTTCTATGGCGCTGACCGCGAAGCTCCCATCGCCTACGATCTCTCGGCCGCCGATTTCCTCTCGCCGATTCTCGCCGAGGCCGACGTGATGCGCCGCGTGCTCGAGCCGGCCGAGTTCGACGCTTGGCTCGAGCGCTTCCTGCCCGATCTCGAGAGTAGCGCGGCGCGCGCTTGGCTCACGCCCGTCAAGGCCGTCGATCGCTCCGATGGCAAGCTCTCGCACTGGGACGGGCTCAACCTGAGCCGCGCGTGGATGCTCGAAGCGATCTCCGAAGCCCTACCGGCCGGTGCCCGGCGCGAGCGCCTCACCCGGGCCGCGCACGCCCATCGCGAAGCCGGCCTCGCCGCCTGTCTCTCCGAGCATTTCGCCGGCGCGCATTGGCTCGGCAGCTTCGCCGTCTATCTCCTGACCCGCTGAACCACCGCCAGAGCCTCGTCGAACAGTCCCTCGGAGACCCTCAACGCGCTGCCCAGCGATCCTTTCATCGATAGGTCGCCTTGAGTCGGCCCCAGGTGGCCGGCGCGGTGGGCACACTGATGGAAATGGAAAAGGCAGCGTCGCTTTGATCCTCGCCGACGTTCCCCGCCGCGTCATGCGCCGCGACGCGGAAATAGGCGGCGTGATCCACCGAGGGGGGCGTGGGCTCCCAAGAGTACACGCCCGTGTTGGGATAGTTGGCCGCAAGCGTCTCGTAGGGACCGTCGGGGCCGGTGCGCGAGAGCAAGAGGTCGACGCTCGTGACCGCTTCGTCGTCGGATGCCAACCAATGGAAGTCGAACTTCTCGCCGCTTTCGTGACCGATGACGAGCTCGCCCCCGTTCGGCACTTGCACCTGCACGTGCGGAAGCACGAGATCGGGCTCGTACTCGACGACGAAAGCCGCCTCGCACGGGCATCCCGGCAGAGGCGAGGGCAGCTTCGCGGTGGCCGGACCTCCGTAATAGCCGGAACCCGACATGCACAGGTGCGGAAACGGCCCGCAACTGGCGTCGCTGCCCTCGACCGGCCCCGGGGCGAAGGGAGCGAAATAGCTCACCGCGCCTTCCCACTCGGGGCCCGTCGTCCACGTGTACGGTCCGTTGCTGGGCCCTTCCGCGCCGAGATATCCGACCTTCGGCACCAACGGAGAGTCGTACTCGGCTTGCGTCTCCAGCGTCAGGAGGTGCCCGTAATTTCCCTGGTAGAGCTGAGCGCGAGCGAAGGCATCGGCATCAGCCCAGTTGAAGGCGGCTCCCGCATTCCCGCCGATCTGAACGACCTGATAGCAGTGGCCGTTTCCGAGCGAGCAGTCGACTGGACCGGGGAGGAAGGTAACGGCGGCGAAGGCGTTGGGAGCGAGCGCGAACGCGGAGACGAGAATCGGGCCGGCGAGGGATCGCAGCATGCGACGCCCTTTCTCCGGGGGAAGGCCGGGGAGAATCGAGGGCGCACACAAAGGATAAGTCGGTAGCGACATGGGCACAAGGCAGATTCGAACGCCGGTCCTCAGCGCACGAGCACGAGGTGCTCGCTCACCCTGCCGGTGCGGGTGCGTAACTGGCAGAGGTAAACCCCGCTCGGCACCTCGTGGCCGAAGACATCGGTGCCCTTCCACTGCACCGTATGCGGTCCCGCCGCCACTGCTCCCGCCACGAGCCCACTCACCAGGCGCCCCTTGAGATCGAAGACCGCGAGATTCACGTCCTCATCCTGGGGCAGGGTGTAGCCGATCAGGGCGATGCCGCGCGTCGGATTCGACGACAAGATGCCGAGCGACATGCCGGGCGAAGGCGTGTTGCCGGCCATGGTGGACTCCGGAATCCATCCGATGTCGATGAAGTGATTGAGCGTGAGATCGACGCTCTGCGAGAGCGCCGGGGAGAGCGCCGGCTCCATGAGTAGATCCGGATTGGCCGAGGTGTCCCAGTGCGACACCGACGAGCCGCCTTGGTAGGGATTCGGCGTGAACACGTACACGTGTCCGGCGGCGTCGGCGCCGGCGAGTTGGGCCGGGTCGGTGATCAAGGAAACCTGCAGGCCCGCGGCGATCTGCGACTTGAGGAGCACGCCCACGTCCTGGGTCACACGGACGGATGGAATGGTGATCGTGGGATCGGAGCCGCCCATGTCGGCGGGCGGGCAGCCGGCCACGCTGTCGGCGACGATGGCCGCGATGGCGCCCGCGTTCTGCGCGTTCTTCACCTTCACCGCGAAGGTGCAGCCGCCGCGGTCCATGAGCGCGATCTTGCCCGCCATGGCGCCCGCGTTGGTGAGCGGCTCGCAGGCGTTGTTGGGAAGGCCCACGCCGTCGACGGCGAGGACCACGGTGCCGCTCACACCCGAAGTCGAGAGCGGAGGCCCGAAGGTGGCGAGGCCCACCGGATAGTCGCCGGCGGCCGCCGCCGGCGCGGTCACGCGAAGCAGGGGCTTGGGGCCCAGGTAGGTCGAGGCGTTCTGGGTCACGCTCTGACCGTCCCACACGAGATTTCGGCAGTTGATCGCCGAAGCCGCGATCTCGCCTTGTGTCATCTGCGTCCAGTGCTTGTGCGACGTGTCGTCGAGCAGGAAGTGATCGTAGGCGCCGGGAAAACCACCCATCAGCGTTCCCGTCTGGCCGTCGGTCGTGGTGCTGAAGCCCAGTCCGTGTCCCATCTCGTGCAGGACCACGGGCAAGAGCTCGATCTGCGAGCCCTCGCGTCCGTCGACGCCGTAGTACCAGCCGGCCGGCAGGCAATTGGCTCCGCCCACGGAAGAGTTGAAGGTGATCGCGATATCGTCGCTCGAGGGCGCGAGGTCGGTCCCGGCGAGACGATTGGCAAGCGCCTGGTGATACCACGTGGACGGAAAGGGAGCGTTGGCGAAGTCGCGATGCACCGTGTTCGGCCCGGCGCTGCCCAGTACGCCACTGGTCGCCGTGCAGCTCTGCGGATCGAAGTGGGCGCCGATGCGGATCGTGACCGCACTCGGCAAGAGACCCGCCCACACGTTGGCCGCGTACTGGAAGACGAAGAGACGCTGAGCACCGATCGTCGTGCCGGGATTGCCGCCCACGGGCGCGGCCGGCGTGGGATCGTTGAAGCCCTCGCCCGCGCCGTCCAGATCGATCACGGTGATGGTGGCGGCGTGCGCCGCGTGAGCCACACAGACGGTGAGGGCGATCAGAAAGCCGAAGAGACGAGCGCGCATGTTAGCGCTCCTCGAGCGCCGGGCGCGCCGGCAAGGGCTCGAGAAGGGCGCGGCGCACGGTCGCCGAGTCGTCGAGGCAGCGGTACACGGGCTTGCCGTCGGGCCCCACGCGCACCACCGCGAACTCCTGGAAGCGCCCCTGCAGGTCCACGCTCACCGAGCCGTCGGGATGGCGCACCTGCACCAATCCCCCGAACGAGCGGCTGAGCGCGTTCTTCTCGGCGGCCGAGAGTGTCGAGAGCTGCGCGGCGTCCGGCATGCCATAGGTATGCGTCTCCGGATTCCAGGCGACGATGAGCCCGGCCTGGGCGGGACGGGGCGCGGCGACGTGTCGACGCGTGTGAGGAGTGCGTTTTCCATGCGCGCGCACGGCAGCCGGAGCCACGGGGGCGCCGCACGAGACCGTGAGCAGGACGGCGATCGAGATGCGAGTGATGCGATTCATGAAGTTTCTCCCGGCCTGACGGCACGTCAGGAGCCAGAGATTCCAGAGGAGCAAGTTCCAGTCCCGGGATTCGGGCGCTTCGACTCGTCACCATCTCCTTGGCGGGCCATCGATTGGGCGCATGCCCGTCAGTCGGCGGCCGGGGGTGCCGTCGGGCATTTCGAGAGGTGCAGACGAGTCTCGAGAACGCGGCGGGGGAGGCCGCGAAAATCGGCGGGTGGTCTAGGGAAGCGTAGCATCCCGTTTCGAGGCGAGGCGGTTTCTGGTTCGAAGTCCCCATTCTGGATGACAGGGTTGGCTGCGCTGGCGTAGGTTGTTGCGTCTACGAAGCGCATCCACGCGACGAGGAGAAACATGTTGACCGAGACCCGGCCCGACGCCGCCCAGAGCGTGTATCCCGAGATCGAGCCCTATCGCACCGGCAGGCTTCAGGTCTCAGCCCTTCACAATCTCTACTACGAGGAAGTCGGTCGGCCCGACGGCAAGCCGGCCGTGTTTCTCCATGGCGGCCCGGGCGGCGGCATCGATGCTTTCGCGCGCCGCTTCTTCGACCCGGCGCGCTATCGCGCCGTGCTCTTCGATCAGCGCGGCGCCGGGCAGAGCACGCCCAAGGCGTCGCTGGAGGAGAACACGACGCAAGATCTCGTCGCCGACATCGAGCGCCTACGCACGCACCTGGGCATCGAGCGCTGGCAGGTGTTCGGAGGCTCGTGGGGCAGCACGCTCGCTCTCGCCTATGCCGAGGCGCATCCCGAGCGCGTGACCGAGCTCGTCTTGCGCGGCATCTTCCTCCTGCGCGACGCCGAGATCCGCTGGTTCTACCAAGAAGGGGCGAGCGCGATCTATCCCGACGCCTGGGAGGGCTTTCTCGCGCCCATTCCGGCGGCCGAGCGCGGCGATTTGGTGCGCGCCTACCACAAGCGTCTGACCTCGCCCGACGCCGCGCTTCGGCTCGAGGCGGCGCGGGCGTGGAGCGTGTGGGAGGGAAGCACGAGCAGCCTTCTCTGGGACGAGGAGCGTGTGCGAAAGACTGGCGAGGCCGAGTTCGCCGAGGCTTTCGCGCGCATCGAGTGCCACTATTTCGTGAACCACGGATTTTTGCGCGACGGCCAGCTGCTCGCCGAGATCGGAAAGATCCGCCACCTTCCCGGCGTGATCGTGCAAGGCCGCTACGACGTCGTGTGCCCGGCGGTCAGCGCGTGGGATCTGCACCGCTCGTGGCCCGAAGCCGAGCTCGTCGTGGTGCCCGACGCGGGCCATTCGGCGCGCGAGCCGGGGATCGCCGCCGCCCTCCGGCAAGCCACGGATCGCTTTGCGCGCTAGTCTTTTCGTTTCCTCTGACTAATCGACATTTCGTCCGAGATCGGGAATCGATCGCGCGAGGATCGCCCGAGCTTCCTGTCGCGCGGCCACTTGAGTCGATTGCCACCGGAGCGCTTCGCAATTCTCCAAACGTCATGCATTCGTCAAGTCGGCCTCGTGGAGGACGCAACTTGCCCGCGAGGCGGTAAGAATGAAAAGCGGGCCGGCGATTCGCTTCGACGAAAGCCCGGCTCGCTTGATGAAGATCTCCGCGATCGTGCCCCGACGCGCGGACGACCACCTCCGGCATTTCACGGACCCGCGGAAGGCCGCGTCGAGGAGATGGACATGCGCAGACCGGTAGCAATTCTCTTGGGCCTTGTGGCGGTGATCTTGGCGATCGTGGCCACCGTCTACTTCAACAAGTACGAGAAGACGCAAAACGATCTCAGCGCGTCACAGCAGGCGCAGGAGAAGTCAGAAGGCAATTACCAGCGAACCATGGACGCTATCGCCGAGATCCAAGACAGCCTGAACGCGATCTCGCTGGGCGACACGAACGTGTCGAGGCTGCCCTGGAATCCCGAGCCCGGCCAGAAGCTTTCCCGGGCCGATGAGCAGCAGGCGCTCGAGCGCATCGCGCTCCTTCGCCAGAGCATCTCGCGCAATCGCGAGCGCATCACCGAGCTGGAGAACAACCTGCACAAGAAGGGCATCCAGGTCGCGAGCCTGAACCGGATGATCGACTCGCTCAAGCGTCAGCTGCAGGACAAGACCGAAATCGTCATGCTCTTGAACTCGCGTGTCGACGATCTGAGCACCCAGGTGGCCGGCTTGAACCGCACGGTGATGAGCCGTGACAGCACGATCTCGATCAACCAGGACGTGATCGAGGACAAGCGCAAGGAATTGGCCACGGTCTACTACATCGTGGGCGACAAGAGCGCGCTCAAGAAGGCGGGCGCGATCGAGTCGTCCGGCGGCGTGGGCTTCTTCGGCAAGACCGTGCGGCCCAATCCCATGTCGACCTACTCCGCGTTCACTCCGCTGGACACGGACCAGCAAACCGAGATCCGCACCACTTCGCCGAAGGCCCGCCTGGTCAGCTCGCAGTCCGCGACGAGCTACACCTGGCAGGTGGAGGACGGCGTCATGGTGCTGCACATCACCAATCCGGCCGAATTCCGGAAGATCCGGCAGGTGGTGATTCTCACGTCGTAGTCTCGTAGCCGAACATACCCCCGCTGCAAGCGAAGGCTCGTGCCACGGATGGCATGGGCCTTCTTGCTTGGCGGCTCTAGACCTTGTCGAGCCCGACCTTCTTGAGGAGCGCGGGATAGCGCGGATCGGAGCGGATGGGGTCGAGGCGGGGATGCACGCGCACGAGCATGAGGCCGGTGGCGCGCTCCTGGCGGGCCACGTCGAGCCAGCGGAAGGCGTCGTCGAGGTCGCCCAAGCTCGCGTGCAAGGCCGCGATGCCCCACGCGGAGACGACGCGGTGGGCGCGCGCGTCCGTCAGCTCCTGCAGCATGCGCCGGCCTTCTCGAGTGTCGCCCCTCGTGACCGCCAGATGCGCCAAGCCAAAGGATGGTCCGGCGATCCCGCCGCCCATGCGCCGGCCTTCTTCGTACTGCTGGTGTGACTCTTCGAGGCGGCCGAGCGCTTCCAAGGAGCGCGCGAGATCGGTGTGGGCGCCGTCGAAGCGCGGATCGAGCTCCACGGCCTTTCGGTAGTAAACGAGGGAGCGCTCGTACTCGCGCGCGTAGTAATACGCGTCGCCCACCGAGGTGTGGACGATCATCGAGAGGGGATCGAGGCTCAGAGCCTTGAGCATCGCCTCCTGCGCCTCGCCGTGGCGCTCACAGGCGTAGTACAAGGTCCCAATTCCCGAATACGCGGACGTGAGTCCGGGGTTGAGCTCGATGGCTCGCTGCAGGTAGCGAATCCCGCCGGGGATGTCGAGCTCGTGGGCGGCGACGTTGCCCAAGACCACGTATGCCTCGGCCGTGGAGTCGTCCAAATCGAGCGCCTTCTTGGCCGCCGCCCGCGCCTCTTCGTTGGCTTCGATCGGCGGCGCCATGCCGCGGCTCGATCGCGTGAAATGGCAGCGTGCGATGCCCGCCCAGATGGGCGCGTAGGTGGGATCGATCTCGAGCGCGCGCTGAAAGTGCCTGAGGGCCAGCTCGGTGGCCTGCGGGGACGTGCCGGCGGCCGTGTGACGGCCCTTGAGGTACTCGACGTGGGCTTCCGGATTCACAGCGCGCCGCTTGGCGAGTTGCGTCGCCTCGCGCGGCGAGACCTGGACCGCGATCTCCTTGGCCACCGTCTCGGCGACACGGCCCTGGAGATCGAGCACGTCCTCGACCTCGCCGTCGTAGCGATCGGCCCACAGAGTCTCGTCGGTCTTGGCCGCGACGAGCTGGACGTTGACGCGCACGCGCTTGCCAACCAGGAGTGCGGAACCCTCGAGAACGGCGTCGACGTTCAGCTCGCGCGCAATCTCGGGAAGGGAGCGCTGCGCGCCCTTGTACTTCATGGCCGAGGTGCGCGAGATGACGCGCAGGGCCTTGAGCCGCGCTAGCTCCGAGATGAGCGCTTCGGTCATGCCGTCGGCGAAATATTCTTGCGCTGGATCGCGCGACAGGTTCTCGAACGGGAGCACGACGAGCGAGCGGATCGGCGTCTTCTCGGGCTCCGATTCGACGCCGCGCCGCGCTTCGTCACGAATACGCCGGAGCGTCTGACTCACGGCGCCGGCGGACGTGGGACGCTGCGTCCGATCCTTGCTCAGGCAGGATTCGATGAGCCGCTCGAGCTCGGCCGGGGCCTCCGGGCGCAGCGAGCGCACCGGGCGCGCCGTCTCGTGCAGGATCTCGAACATGAGCGCTTCCGGGCGCTCGCGGTCGTAAGGGCGCTGGCTCGTCACCATCTCGTAGAGGATCGTCCCCAGCGCGTGCACGTCGGTGCGCGAATCTTCGAGCTCGCCGCGCAGCTGCTCGGGCGCCATGTAGGGGAGAGAGCCGACGACCATTCCGGTCTGGGTGAGCGCGGCGGCGCTCCTCGAGCCGTCGAGCAGACGGGCCAATCCGAAGTCGAGGAGCTTGGGAGTGCCCGACTGAGTCAGAACGATATTGCCGGGCTTGAGATCGCGGTGCAGAAATCCTTTGCGGTGCGCGTCCTCGAGCGCCTCGGCGATCTCCGCCCCGATGCGCAGCGCCTCGTCCACCGGGAGATCACCCTGACGCAGGCGCGATCCGAGCGTGCCGCCGGGCACGAACTCCATGACCAGGAAGTCGATCTCGTCCTGGGTGTCGAAATCGAAGATGGTCGCCACGCCGGGATGGGACAAGCGCGACAGCACGTGCGCCTCGCGACGAAAGCGCTCGCGCGTCACCGGATCGGCGAGCGCGCCGTGCGACAGCACCTTGACCGCGACGTCGCGATCGAGATGCAGATCGTGCGCGCGATAGACTTCGCCCATGCCTCCGGCGCCCAGAACTTCGAGAATGCGATAGTGCGAAAGGGTGCTGCCGATCACGGATGGGGATCCTCCGGCCCGAGTGGCCCCGAGAGTACCATTCGGCCCGCGCCCTTTGGCACGTTTCGCACGATTGGCGAAGCCGGCCCGCGCGGGGTAGTCTGGGCCGTCCGGAGGCACCCCGATGAGATGGCTTGCGCTTCTCCTGGCGCTCGCGCTCTGGCCCCAGTCCGCGCGCGCCGAAGATTGTCCGTTCGCGCAATATGCCTATGCGCGCGAGACGGGCCAGATCCAGGTCACGACAGGATCCATGGAGCGCACGGCGGATCTCGACGCGCGCAAGCCCGCCATGGAGAAGGGCGGCCTGGTCGTGCTCGAGGCCGAGGTACTCCGCACCTTCACGCGGCATGAGCGCGTGGGCAGCCACGAGGTCACCACGACGATCACCATCGCGCCGCCCGCCGGGCACGGCGAAGGCGGCGCCTCGTCGAACGCCGACCTGCGCGTGGTGGTGGACAAGGACACCCTCGTCGCCTGCCCGCTTTCGTATCCCTACGTCGTCCTGGACAAGATCGCCGTCGATCCCGATCGGAGATACGTCACCTTGGTCGCGCACGAGCGCATTCTCTACTTCGACGGATTCGAGTCGAGCCGCGTCATCGACGAGGATTGGCTGAACGATCGCGCCGAAGCCATGCGAAAGCTCCTCTGTGGCGCCCACTGAGCGCGGAGGCCACGAGCATGAGATGGATTTCCTTTCTGCTGCCCTTGGCCATGGCGGTTCCTGAAGCGCGCGCGGCCGCCAGCGCCGCCACCGAGCCCGACGCCGGCTTCCTGGATCAATACGCGGCCACGCGTCGCTTCCAGGCCGGGCTGCCCACGACCATTCGAGTGGCGCCCGACGGTGACGCGGTGCTCTTCTTGCGCTCGGGCCCGCGCGACTTCGTCCAGAGTCTCTACGAGTTCGACGTGGCGAGTGGCCAGGAGCGTGTGCTCTTGCGCCCCGAGGACATCCTGGGCGGTGGCGAGGAAAGGCTCAGCGTCGAAGAGCGCGCGCACCGCGAGCGCCAGCGCATCTCGAGCCACGGGATCGTCGCCTACCGGCTGTCGCAGGACGGCAAGCGGATCCTGGTCCCGCTCGGTGGTCGTCTCTTCGTCATCGACCGGGCCACCGGCTCTCACAAGGAGCTGACCGGCTCACCTGGATTTCCTCTCGATCCGCAGATCTCACCCGATGGCGCCCAAGTGGCCTGCGTCCGCGACGGCGACCTCTATGTCATCGACATCGACTCGGGACGCGAGCGCCGGCTCACGACGGGCGCCAGCGAGACGCTGCGCCACGGCGAGGCCGAGTTCGTGGCTCAAGAGGAGATGGACCGCTTCAGCGGCTACTGGTGGTCACCGGACAGCAAGCAGATCGCCTATGAGGAGAGCGATCTTACCGGCGTCGAGCCGATGCACATCCTCGATCCGGCGCATCCCGAGGCCGAGCCCAACACGTTTCGCTATCCGAGAGCGGGGGCCAAGAACGCCGTGGTCCGCGTCGGCGTGATTTCGGTCGGGGGCGGGGCGACGACGTGGCTGTCGTGGAACCGCGACCAGTATCCCTACTTGGCGAGAGTCATCTGGAGCAAGAACGCGCCGCTCACCATCCTGGTGACGAACCGTCTGCAGACGGAGGAGAAGCTGCTCTCCGCCGACCCGCGAAACGGCGCCACCCAGGATCTGCTCGTCGAGCGCGACAAGGCCTGGCTCAATCTCGATGCCAAGATGCCGCACTGGTTGCCGGACGGGCAGGCTTTCCTGTGGACCACGGAGCGACGCGGCTCGTGGCAGCTCGAGGAGCGCGCGCGGGACGGCAAGCTCGTGCGCGAGCTGACCCCCGTGTCCTTCCCCATGTCCGACTTCGCCGGCGTCGATGACGCCGGGCACGCCTACGTACGCGGGGGCGACGATCCGACCCAAAAGCAGATCTTCCGCGTGGCCATCGGCGGGCCAACCTCCGCTCCGGAGGCGGTTACCACGAGTCCCGGCGTTCACGAAGCCGAGTTCGGCGAACCAGCCGGCGTCTGGGTGCACACGATCCGGCGCACCGATCAGATGCCCGAGTTCGAGGTGCTCGACGCGAAGGGCCAGGTGCGCGGGCGGATCGGGTCGCTCGCCGAAACCCCGGGCATCTCGCTGCACGCGACCTTCGAAACCGTGGGCCCGCGTGAGACGCGCGTCCTCGTCCTGCGGCCGAAGGACTTCCAACCCGGCCTGCGCTATCCGGTCATCGTCAGCGTGTACGGGGGACCGACCGCGCAGACCGTGCTGCGCACGATGCAGGACCATCTTCTTCCGCAGTGGTTCGCCGATCACGGCTACATCGTGGTCTCGATCGACGGACGCGGCACGCCGAACCGCGGTCGCGACTGGGAGCGGGTGATCAAGGGGGATCTGATCAAGACCGCACTCGCCGATCAGGTCGAAGCGCTCCAGGCCCTCATGCGCAAGCGTCCCGAGATGGACGCGTCGCGCGTCGGGATCTACGGCTGGTCGTTTGGCGGCTACTTCTCCGCCATGGCCGTGATGCAGAGACCCGACGTCTTCGCGGCCGCCGTGGCCGGCGCGCCGGTCGTCGACTGGCGCGATTACGACACCTTCTACACCGAGCGCTACATGGGCCTGCCCGACGAGAACCGCGCCGGCTACGACTCCGCCTCCGTGCTGACCTACGCGCCGCGGCTCGAGCGGCCCTTCCTCCTCGTGCACGGCACGGTGGACGACAACGTCTACTTCCTCAACTCGATGAAGCTCGTCGACGCGCTGTTTCGCGCCGGCAAGCCGTTCGAGTTCCTGCCGCTCGCCGGCTTCACCCACATGGTTCCCGATCCGGTCGTGACCTCGCGGCTCTATGGCCGCATCGAGAGCTTCTTCGATCAGCATCTGGGCAAGAGCACGGCGAGGAGCGGAGACACGTCGCGTTTGTAGTCATGCGTCTGCCGAACGGAGCCGTCAGCGCACGACGACCGCCTTGGTCACGCCCTCGAAGCCGGGGCCGGTGACGCGCAGGAAGTAGAGGCCGGCGCCCACGCGGGCCCCGCTCTCATCGCGGCCGTCCCAGCTCAAGTGCTGGGTTCCCGGAGCGCGCCGCTCGTGGTCGATCAGGCGCCGCTCAACGCGGCCCGAGGCGTCGTAGATGCTCGCCGTCACCACCGCGCTCGCCGGGAGATCGAAGGCGAAAGCGCCGTCACGCGTGATCGGGTTGGGCACGCTCGCCGACAGGGCGAAGCGAGGCGGTATGGGAGTCTCCGCGTCCACGGTGACCGGAGCGAACATCTGCACGTCGTTTCGGTTGTTGTCGTCGACGTAGATATAACCCTGCGGTCCGACCGCGACCCCCGTGATGAGGACGAATTGGCCGTTTCCGGTTCCGCCCGAGCCCCAGGTGGACAGGAACCCGCCGTTGGAATCGAACTTCTGGACGCGGTAGTTGTACTCGTTGTCGAGATACACATTGCCCGCGGCATCGGTGGCCATGAATTCAGGTCCGTCGAGCTGGCCATCTCCTGTGCCGATGACGCCCCACTGCGACAGGAAGACGCCGTTGGCATCGAACCTCTGCACGCGGCCGTTCGAAAAGTCGGCCACGTAGACGTTTCCCGCGAGGCCGACGGCGATGCCGGCGCACGAATTGAACTGGCCGTCCCCGGCGCCCTGCGATCCCCATTGCAAGAGATAGTGGCCCTTCGCATCGAACTTCTGCACGCGATTCTGAGCCGCGTCGGTGACGTAGACGCTGCCATCGGGCCCGACCGCGATGCCCTTGGGAAAGAAGAACTGGGACGTGTCGGTCCCGGAGGAGCCCCACTTCAAGAGGAAGACACCGTCCTTGGTGAATTTCTGGATGCGGAGAAGGTTGATATCGGTCACGTAGACGTTGCCGGTCGATTGCTCCACGGCGATGGCGTACGGCAGGGCGAACTGGCCATTTCCCGATCCCGACGTGCCCCACGTCCCCAGGAAGGTGCCGGCCGCGTCGAATCTCTGGATGCGATGGCCGTTGTAATCGCACACGTACACGTCCCCGGCGGGTCCCACCGCGACACCGTCCGGACCGTTGACGGCGAATTGGCCGTCACCCGATCCGAATCCACCCCACTTCAAGACGAAGGCGGGAGGGGTCTCGGCGTGAACGGCGGAGGACGCGAGCAGAGCACAAAAGGCGAAGAGGAGGGGGCGCATGGCTTCCTCGCGGAAAGGGGGGAAGGAGGCGTAAACGCGCATGCGTGGGAGCGGCGCCCAAGAAGCATGGGCGCCGCCGAGAGAAGCGTCAAGACGTGGGGAGCTAGTTGCCCTTGGCGCGCACCCAGGCCCACTCCTCCGACTGCTCCTTGCCCTGGATCTTGCCCTCGATGCGGGCGTGCAGGTTTCCCTGGTCTATCCAGTAGAGGATGCGTTGCGGGAAGTCGTGCTCCCGGTTTTCGAACACGACGCGCGCAGCGCCGACTTCGATGGCGCAAAACGGCACCGGCGAGCGGCCGAGCGGGCTCGCCAGATAGCAGACGCGGCCGGAATCGTCGGGCACGACGCGGAAGAATTCGTACGACGTCATGCGCCCGCCCTTCGAATCCTTGTGCATGCCGACGAGCCCGCCGCCCGTCGGCGCGCTCCAGATCTCTTCCATGTACGTGCCGTCCTTGGTCCCGGTCCACGTACCCTGAAGCCAGGCGAGCTTGTCGAGGTCGGCGGCAGCCGCGGGGCGGGGCGCGATCGCCGTGAGCACGAACAGAAGGAACACCTTGGGCATGGGTGGCTCCTCTTCGGGAAAGGGTGTTCCGGGAGACTAGCGAAACCGCGAAGCCGCGCGCTTGTACGAAAGCGACAGCCTCACTCGCCTTCGAGATAGGCGAGCAGTCGCGCGGGAGCGGTGAAATGGCGCGCCATCTCGCCGTCGGCGTCGCGTGAGCCGCGCGGCATGCGCCCGGCCACGACGCGAAAATCGCGCGCCATGTGCGCCTGATCGAAGTAGCCCGCCTCGAGCGCCCAGTCGACCGCGCTCTCGCTCCTTCCGAGCGCGTGCAGCGCTGCCTGCAAGCGGACGATGCGCGCGAAGAGCTTGGGCCGAATCCCCAGCTCCCGTGCGAAAGCGCGCTCGATGCGTCTCGGGTGAACGCCGAGACGCGAGGCCAAGTCGCCGATGCGCTCGCGGCCGCGCGCGCGCAGGATCGCCTGTACGCACTTGCGCGCGAGATGGCTCGTCGGCGTCGCCACCCGGCGCTCCATGAGCCATCGATTCGCGAAAGCGAAAGCCCGGTCACCGCGATCGGCGGCGGCGAGCCCGGCCGCGAAGGGCCGCATCAGGCGAGGCAGCTCGACCTCGCGATCCGCCGCTTTCGCCATGTCGAGTGGCAGGTACCGGGTGACCGCGCCCGGCCGGAAACGAACGCCCCACGTCCGAACCCGCGAGCCACCCCGGACGAGCCACGGCCGCGACAGGGTTCCGGCCAGAAACGCGCGCGGTTGCCTGCGCCAGCGATCGCCCACCCGGCGCGAAAAGCAATCGCCGAGATGGACGATCAGCTCCGGGCAGCCGTCGGGAACGATGCGGTCGGGTGGGCGGTTGGCGCGCACACGCCTGTCGCTCACCATCCAGAGACATTCGATGTCGGCTCGAAGCGAGGGATGGGGACGCCACTCTCGGTAGTGCATCATGCTCCGCGCAAGGGGGAAACGTTCCCGGGCTCAGCGACGTAAGGCAATCGGGCCGGCCGCCTCCCCGCGCCCGGAAGGAGGACCCATGGACCTGCGAGTCGAATCGAGATGGACCGGTGCGCTCTATCTGCTCACGATCGTGGCCGGCATCTTCGCACAGGCCTTCGTCAGCGGGAATCTGGTCACCGCCGACCCGGGGACGACGGCGGCGAATCTCCTCTCTCACCAGGGTCTCTATCAGGCCGGGTTCGCCGTCTACCTGATCGAGATGGCGAGCCAGGTGGCGGCGACCGCTCTCTTCTTCCACCTGCTCACCCCGGTCAGCCGGCCGATGGCCACCGTCGCCGCCTTCCTCGGCCTCGCGGGCTCGGTCATCAAGACCTTCGCGCGCGTGTTCTTCATCGCGCCGCTCTTTCTCCTGGAGAACGGGCACGCCCTGCCCGGCTGGGGTGTGGAGCAGTTGCAATCGCTGGCCTTCGTCTTCTTGAAGATCAATGATCGAGGCGCCGAGATCGCGCTCACCTTTTTCGGCTTCTACGCGCTGGTGAACGGCTATCTCGTGTTCCGCTCGACGTTCCTGCCTCGCATTCTGGGAGTGATCGGCATGTTCGGCGGCCTTGGCTGGACGAGCTTTCTCTATCCGCCGCTCGCGTATCGTCTCTTTCCCATCGTCGTTGTGATCGCCCTCATCGGCTCGCTTTCGATGATCACATGGCTCTTGGTGAAAGGCGTGGACGTGGAGCGCTGGCAGGAACGCGCGCGCGCCCTCACGCCGTGACCGGCTCGGAGCGCTCCGGCAAGAAGCTCCAGATCAAGAGCCACACGAAGATCGGCAGCTCTCCCAGGACCAGGAGGTTCGCGAGCGCGGGGAGCGCGGTGGCGTGCAAGGACGGGAAGAGAGTGGTGACCACCCGGAGCAGATTGCCGGGAACCGCGATCAGGAGCAGGACTCCCAGCGCCTTCGGCAGGAACCTCGAGCGCATCACGAGCAGACCGAACGGCGCGAGCCACAGTCCCCAGAACACCTCGACCACGCCGATCCCCTTGTCGTGCATCTGCAGGAAGAGATACGCCATCGAATCGAGCTGTGCCTTGGTGAAGGCGGAGAGAAACGCCGGGCCGCTCATCAAGATCAAGGCGCCCAGCTCGCTCACCACGCCACAGAACACAATCGGGATCGAGCACACGACCAGGAGCACCATTTGCGCCGCAAGGCTCCGGTCCACCTCTTCGAACAGCCCGTAGAGCGCCAAGCCTACGTACAGATACACCACGTCGTAAGCCAGCTCGCTCGCGAGCCCGAGGCGGAACAGGCTTTCGGCGGCGCGAATGGCATCGGCCGTCAAGGCGGCGTTCCCGTCGACGATCAGCTTGCCCGGTACGAGAATGAGCCCGGGCAGTCCGATGAGAATCATGAATCCATAGAGGAGGCCGGCTCTTCGGGCTTGCCGGCGGCGCTTCGAGGGCATGCGACTCTCCGTGCGCTCCGGGCCGTGTGCTGCACCCTACGGCCCGGCTCTACCCGAGGTTGCCAGCGCCTGTCTGGACCCAAGCGGGAAGACGGTCTAGCCTTTCGCCATCATCGCAAGCCACCGGAGAGACGAATGAATCCAGCTACGTCCGAGGTGCGAGCCGTTCGTGTCCGCAAGGCCGTTTCGGGAGACGCCGAGACCATTCTCTCCCTGGTGGACGGGTTGGCGGCCTACGAGAAGCTCCCGCCTCCCGACGCGACGGCCAAGCAGCGCCTGATCCACGACATGTTCGGCGAGCGTCCCAGGATCGAGGCGTTTCTGGGGGAGTATGGCGGGAAGGCGGTCGGCTACGCGTTCGTCTTCGAAACCTATTCCAGCTTCCTCGCGCGGCCGACGCTCTACTTGGAAGACCTTTTCGTCTTGCCCGAGTTTCGGGGGAAGAAGGTCGGCTATGCGCTCTTCAAGGCCATGGTGGCCGAGGCACACGCTCGCGGCTGCGGGCGCATGGAATGGGAAGTGCTCGACTGGAACCAGCACGCCATCGACTTCTATCAACGATGGGGCGCCAAGCACCTGAAGGAATGGCAGGTCTATCGGCTGGCGCGCGAGGACATGGAAGGAATCCTGGGGTCTTAGGTTCCCGCTCTCGCCTCGTCCTCGGCCGTCGGGCCCCGCGTCGCGCGGTCGATTTGCCGGATGGCGCCGAGATGATAGGCCAAGTGGGCCACACTCCCTGCCATCCATCCGGCCTCGATCTCGCTCACTTCGCGAGGCTTGCCGAGAGCTTCCGCCCAGCGCGTCGCCTCGCGTCGCAACTCGTCGCGCAAGCTTCGCCACTCCGCTTCGCTCACGACATTCCGCTTCCAGCTCGCCGTCCAATCCATGTCGGGCCACGGTGACGATACGCCGTCGGCCCAGCGATTGAGGAGCGAGATCCCGTAGCGCAGATGATCCACATGCGCCGCGATCGACGCGCCGCCGCCATGGGTCGCCGAGGCATCGGCAGCCGAGAGGCGGTCGAGCGAAGCGAGGAGACCGCGGTCGCCCTGGTTGAGCACGAAGGTCCGGGCTTTGGGATCGGGAGAGCCCTCGACCAGCTCGCGGAAAAGAGTCGGAAGAAGCAGGTTCAGGGACACCGGCATGGCAGCCACTCCCTTGGATAGAAGAAGAGGCCAAGATACCGGACTCTCGGCCCTGTTTCATGCCTCGTCCGAGCCGCGATAGAATGCGGGCCCAATGACACCCACCTGGTTACGCAGAGTCCTCGCGCTGCTCGTCTTGCTCGGTCTGGCGGGCTGCCGGCGCGACGCTTCCGACGCACACCGTTTGCCCACGGGCGCGCTGCTCGATCCGGCGGGGCCTTCGGTGGCGCTCGGCTCCATGCCCATCGCCATGACGCTCTCGCCCGATGGCAAGCGCGCCATCGTGGTGCTGAGCGGCTATCGGGAGCAAGGCATCCAGGTCGTCGATCTGGCAACCCGCCGAGTCACACAGACGCTCGTGCAGCCGGCGGCTTTCTACGGCGCCACGTTTTCGCCCGACGGCCGCTCGCTCTACGTCTCGGGCGGCAATCGCGACCTGATCTACGAGTATTCGTGGCGCGAGGACTCCGCCACGCTCCTCGACAGCATTCCCCTCGGGCCGACGCCGGATTCGACTGGAGGGCGCGCCTATCCCGCGGGCCTTGCCTGCTCTCGCAGCGGCAGTCGACTGTACGTGGCCGAGAATCTCTCCGATTCGCTTGCCGTGATCGATCTCGCGACCAAGCGCGTAAGACAGAAAGTGGCTGTCGGTCCGTATCCTTACGCCGTGGTCGTGGCTTCGGATGGAAGAGTGCTCGTCTCCGCCTGGGGCGGAACTTCCGTGTCCGAATTCATTCCCGGCGGGCCAAAGGATCAGCTCACGCCGATGAGCCGGATCGGGGTCGGCCGCCACCCATCGGCCATCCTGCTCAGTCCAGGAAACCTGAGCCTCTACGCGACCTGTGCCACGAGCAACCGGATCGCCGTGTACGACATGGCGGCTCGGGCGATGCGCGCCGTGATCGCCGATGACGTGCCGGGTGCGCCGTCCGAAGGCGGCACGCCCAACGCGCTCGCCCTCTCCCCGGATGGCACCCGTCTCTACGTCGCCGAAGCGGACAACAACGCGGTCGCCGTCTATTCGACGAGGAAACAGAACGAACCGACGCTCCTCGGCCGCATTCCGGTCGAGTGGTACCCGACCGCCGTGCTGGCCGTGGGCGAATCGCTCTTCGTTCTGAACGGGAAGGGGAGAGGAACGGGCCCCAACCCGAAGTGGGGTCAGTCGGGCCACCATGCCAAGGACAGAACGCAGTACACGCTCGGCCAAACCAGCGGTTCGCTCACGCTCCTGCGAGCGCCCGGTGACGGCGAGCTAGGAGGCCTCTCGAAGCGCGTCGCGTCCGCCAACGGCTGGAACCGCGCGAGCCCTCCTCCCGCGCTGCCGCCGTTTCAGCACGTCATCTACGTGATCCGCGAGAATCGGACCTTCGACCAAGTGCTCGGCGACCTCCCAGGCGCCGACGCCGATTCGTCGCTCACCTTCTTTCCGCGCGACGTGACGCCCAACGCCCATGCTCTCGCCGAGCGCTTCGGCATCTTCGATCGCTTCTTCGTGAACGCGGAGGTGAGCGGGGACGGCCACAACTGGTCGATGGGCGCCTATGCCGCCGACTACGTGGAGAAGACGATCCCGAGCAACTACTCGGACCGCGGGCGCACCTACGATTACGACGGCCTCAACCACGACAAGGTGGCCGAGGACGACGTGAACGAGCCGGGAAACGGATACCTCTGGGATCTCGC
>DATFWU010000178.1:0-17544 GCA_035259005.1 Candidatus Eiseniibacteriota bacterium | reverse complement strand
GACATCTACGTGAAAGACACCAACGGCGAGGGCGACGAGCGCGCGTGGTTTCGCTCGGCGGCGCCCTTCAAGAACATCACTCAGTGGTCGCATGACGGCCGTTACCTGATCTTCGATCAGCCCGATCCCGCCACCGGCTGGGACATCTGGGCGCTTCCCACGAGCGGCGAGGCCAAGCCGATTCCGGTGCTCCGCTCGCGCTACAACGAGCAGACGGGACATGTCTCGCCCGACGGGAAATGGATCGCGTTCATCTCCGACGAGTCGGGGCGGCCGGAAGCCTACGTCACCTCGTTTCCCACGCCCGGCGCCCGGTACCAGGTCTCGACCGACGGCGCCCAGTTCATGGACTGGGCCCCCGACGGGAAGGCGGTCTACTTCGTCACCCTGAACGGCGTCACGCGGAGAGCGGACGTGGAGAGTGGCGCCACGTTTCGCACCGGGTCGTCCCGCGTGGTCTTCCGCACGCCGACCAATGTCCTCGGCATCGCTCCCATGCCCGACTTCAAGCGCTTCCTCGAAGTGGTCCCGGTGGGCAACACCTCCCAGTCCTCGGTGACCGTGGAGATGAACTGGGCGACCGCCCTCGAGAAGCACTGAGCGGTCCGCCGGTTGATTCGCTTCCCGCTCTTTGCTTCCATGGGAAATGACGAGCCAAGCCCCCCGCTTCGACATCCGCACGTGAGGAGAAAGCCATGACGAGACGGTGGAAGTGGGGCGGGATCGGTGTCGCCTGCCTCTTGAGCGTCACGCTCGCGATCGGAGCCTCGCCGCTCCGCGCCGACGACAAGGACAAGTCCAAGGACGAAGCCCAAGAAAAGACGCACGCGGATCGCGTCCTCAGGGCCCGCGACGTCTATGTCGAGTTCGTGAACTCCAAGGATCACGAGGTGCCGAAGGGCCTGCGCGATCGCGCCAAGGCCATCGCCGTGTTTCCCAAGGTCGTGAAAGGGGCGATCGGATTCGGCGGACGCTACGGCAAGGGCGTCATCAGCTATCACATGCCGGACGGACACTGGAGCCCGGTCACCTTCCTGACCATGACCGGCGGGAGCTGGGGGCTGCAGATCGGCGTCGAGTCGGCGGATGTCATCCTCTATTTCATGACCGACGAGAGCGTGAAATCGCTGCTGCAGAGCAAATTCACGCTGGGCGGCAAGGCAGGAGTGGCGGCGGGCCCCTTCGGCCGCACGGCGGAAGCCGACACCGACGTCAAGCTGAACGCCGAGATCTATTCATACGCGCGCTCCAAGGGGCTCTTCGCCGGCGTGTCGCTCGAGGGCGCGCGCGTGGCCCCCGACCAGGAGAGCGTGCGCGATTACTACGGGCAGGAAGTGAGCCCGCAAACCATTCTGTTCCAGGGCGAGGTGCCGAGCCGTCCCGCGGCGGGCGAAGCCTTCGTCCAAGTCCTGCCCTGAACGAACGAAGCGGACCGACAGCGGGGAGGATCGGCGAGATCCTCCCCGCTTCGTTTTTCTAACCGCGCTTCACGAACGCGGCGCGCTTGCGCCGATAATCGAAGCGCGCGCGAAACGGCGCCATGCAGTCCTGCCCGAGATTGCCGAGGGCTTCGCGATCGGCGAAGGCGCCCGCCGATCTCTTGGGGAAGAGCGCGGCGAGCGGTCCGAAGACGTGTCCGGCCAGCTCGAACCCGTCGATCTCGCCGATCGCCACGTCCATGGTGCCGCCGGGCACCTCGATCTGTGCTTCCTGCGCCCCGCGCCCCTCGAGCAACGACAGGCGCTCGACCGCCGGGCCGTTGAAGATGATGGGCACCTGTGGCGCCCCGGTGTCGAGCCGGAACCAGCCTTCGTGACCTTCGAAGCGCGCGCTCGCGTAGACGTGATTGCGGTAGACGACGATCGGCTGCCAGGGCGCGCTCTCGTCCTGGGGAGTCGCGGGATCGAAGATGGCGAGGCGAGGCGCGGCCACTTCGATCTCCACGATCGAGCGCCGCAGCACGTCGTAGCCGACGATGCCGACGATCTCGACGCCGGAGATCGCCGAGAGGGGATCGAGATCCATCTCGACGAACGCCGGACGATCGATGGTGATGGGCCCGAGCTGCATCGATTGAGCCTGACGGACCGTGCCGGAAGAAGCACCCGCGGCGAGCCCGAGCCAGCTGGCCCCGATGGTGGGAAGTCCGAGAGTGAGGGCGGCGCGTGGCGAGATCACGTTGGCGCCCGCGCCGGTATCGAAGATGAAAGCTCCGATCGCGCGTCCGTCGATCTCGGGGCGAACGATGAGGAAGGCGTTGGGGAGGGGCAAGCGTTCCACGGCCACTTCGCTCGGGACGCCGGGATGGAAGCGCGCCGAAGGCGCTCCCGCGGGTGCCTCGAAGTCCTCCGGGATGGAAGGCTCGCGGGTCACCGAGACGACCTCGAAACGGTTCACGACGCCGGCCGGCAAGTCCTGCTCGACGAGCTTCGGGTACACGACACCCGCGAAGCTTTCGTAGTCCGAGAATCGCCAGGTCGACTCGGCGAAGGAGGACAGGATCACGATGCGGCGCGGCTCGCCCGTGGCGGGGTCGAGAGTGAGCTCGCCTTGGCCGCGCCCCAGCACCAGGCGCACGCGCCCCTCGGGCAGGAGGGAGGCCGAGACGCCCGAAGAGGGATCGAGCCAGGCGCCGCTCAGCACGGCCGCCAGCAGGCGCGCTTCATCGACCTCGCCCCACTCCAAATCGCGCACCGGGGCGTTGCCCTCGGCCACCCACGAGCGGTGCTCGCTCGCCCCCACCATCCGCTTGGTCGAAGCATCGACGGTGCGCACGAACGAGCCGCGCGGGCCGAAACGCCAGGTGAACGTGCCCAGAGATCCCAGGTGCTCGACGCGTCCGCGAACCACGAGATCGTCCCTGGTGGGTCGAACGCCGAGGCGCTGCCGGACGCGCGCCAGCACGTCCTCGAGAGAAGGAGGGGAAGCGATCATGTCAGGTCGTCCTTTCTTTTCCGAGCGGAACGAGAAATGCGGTGAAGGCGTAGGGCCGGCCCTTCTTGCGGCGATGCGCGGCGATCAGGAGTCGCTCGATCGACGCCAGCTTCCGCTGGACGGCGGCGGCGTCCGCTTCGGTGAGCCAAGCCTTGTGTCTTTGGCCGATGGGACCGCCGCCTGCCACGAGACCGGCCTCGAGCGCATGCCGGATCTCGCGGTCCGCCATGCGGCAGACCGCAGTCGAAGAGGAAGCGGCGGCGCGCATCGAGGCAGGAACCCGCGGATCGGCCCCGATGGCCAGCCGGGGCGAGGCCACGTCGTAGACCGCCTCGAGCCGCCGCCCACGGCGACGCTTGCTCCGGGCCACGATCGCGCCGGCCTTTTCGAGCAGGCGCACGTGGTAGGTGAGGGCGTTGGCGGGACGGTCGAGCTTGGCGGAGAGGCCGGCGATCGAGTCGGGGCCTTCGCTCTGCAAGCACTCGACGATCTCGAGCCGAAGCGGGTGCATGACGGTTCGGATCTGCCAGGGAGACTTGAGGACGAGCAGGCGCCGGTTCATGGAATCAGTCTACGGCTTATATTCAAAAAAGTCAACTAATTTGAATAGTCATCGATGGGACCTGCGGGCCCCGGGAGGGTCGCGGGCGGGCTCGATTCCTGCTTTGTTCTTGATTCCAGGCGGCAAGGCCCCTTCTTCGAGCCTTTTTCGGGCATCGAGGCGCGTCGGCGATTGCAAAACGCACGCCCGGCAAGCCCCGCCGGGGATGGCCACCGGGGCCCGGGAAAGGTATCCTTATAGGGATTCGCTCCGGCGCATGTGCCGGAGGATGGGGAAGGATGACGATATGCGCTGGATGAAATCGGAAAGCGGTCAGTCGGTCATCGAGATGGCCCTGGTTCTGCCCATGCTGCTCGTCGTGTGTATCGGCATGGCCGAGCTGGGACGTGCGACCTGGGCGTGGAACATGGCGCAGATGGCGGCCTCCGAAGCCGCGCGCCGCTCCATCGTGATCTCCAACGGCGCTTGGGCGGACACGGCTCGCGCCGCGGCGCGCTCGATTCTCTACGGCAGGGACGGCACTACGGAGAAGATGTTCGCGGGCGCGGGGGTCCAGGTCCTTCCCACCCTCGACAAGTCGCAGACTCCTTATATCTTGACCGTTGACGTCGACGTGCCCATCCGTCTGGTCATGGATTTCTGGACGCTCAAGGGCTACAACATCCACGGCCACGCGAGCATGCCGGTGCAGCCCGCGTTCGTGGACAACTAGACTTCCGCTTGCCCTTCCCACCTTTCCGGGCCTAACGTGAGCGCGCGCACAAGGCGCGCGCCACGTCCGCGGAAAGGGCTCCTTCCCACCTGACGATCTCGCTTTCCGACATCGACGAACCTTCTGGCCCAGCCGGCGGACACAGGCGACGCAGGAGGTCGTAGCATGTCCGCATCCGGCGCCCCAGGGCCCCTTCCGGAGACGCGCTCGTGCTCTGCCCTGCCATGCTGATCTGGCCTCTTCTCCTCGCCACCACGCCGTCGACGCGCGCCGCGGGCGGTCACTTCGAGTCCCGCGCCTACGCGTTCCACGGGGTCACGCGCCACTTCAGCGTGTGGCTTCCGCCCGACTACCCGAAGCGGCGCGACTGGCCCGCCATCCTCTTCCTCCACGGCGCCGACGAGAGCGGCAACGATGGCAAGGCGCCAACCGGGGTCGGGCTGGGTAAGGCGCTCCAAGCCCACCCCGACTCCTGGCCCTTCGTGGTGCTCTTTCCCCAGAAGCCGAGCGACCAGGAAGAATGGTGGGAGGAGGAGGATTTCGCGCTCGACGTGATCCGCCGGGCGGCGCACGATTTCAGCTTCGACGCCCGGCGGCTGGCCCTCGTGGGCATCTCGCAAGGAGCGCACGGCGCCTGGATGCTGGGCGCCCGCCATCCGCAGACGTGGAATTGCGTCGTGACCGTCGCGGGCTACGGCCGGCCGCGCACCATCGCGGGAAGAGTGGCGCGGCTTCCGGTGTGGGCGTTCCACGGAGCCAAGGACGATGTCGTCGATCCAGACGAAAGCAGGAAGATCGTCGAAGCCATCCGGGCCGAGCACAAGCGTCTCGATCTCGACGTCGACACGCGGCTCACGGTCTATCCCGACGCCGGTCACGGCGCCTGGGACCAGGCTTTCGCCGATCCCGAGCTGCCGCGCTGGATTCTGAAACAGGCAAGTCGATGAGGGGAGGCACGTGAAGGAGCCGGGCCCCAAGCTCATTCCGGTCGTTCCCAAGCACCACGCGCTCGTGCGTCTCACCCACTGGTTGAACGTGCCGCTGCTTTTCGGCCTGATCGCGAGCGGGCTCGCCATCTACTGGGCAGCGCCCGTGTTCAAGCACGGCGGGCGCGACTATTTGAAGGACCTAGGCCTCGCCATCGCGAACCTGATCCCGACCAGCGGCGATCCCGCCAACTGGATCTACGATCACCTGAGCCTCGGCACACGCCAGCTCGCGATCGCGCTGCGCTGGCACTGGGTGTTCGCTTACTTCTTCATGCTGAACGGTGTGCTCTACGTCGTAGGGCTCGCCGCCGGCGGAGGCTGGCGCGCGATCTGGCCGCGCCCTTCCGACGTGCGCGACGCGTGGCTCATGTTGCGCTACTACCTCGGCGTCGTGCCCATGGCCATCTTGCGTCGGCCCTGGCCGCATCCCGAAGTGCGCACCAAGTACAACGCGCTCCAACGTAGCGCCTATTTCGCGATGCCGATTTTCGGGATCTTGATCGTGGCCTCGGGATGGGCCATGCACAAGCCGACGCAGCTGGGCTGGCTCGAGCGGCTGTTCGTGAACTACGATGGCGCGCGCATCGTCCATTTTGTGAGCATGATCGTGCTCGGCGGGTTCGTGATCCCGCACGTCGTCCTGGTCATCGCCGACGGTTGGGACACCTGTCGCTCGATGATCGTGGGCTGGTCGACGAGGATTCGGGGGAGCGGCGATGGACGAGCCTGAGCGAAACGGCGCCCCGCCACCCGAAGAGACCGCGCCGCCCGAGCCCCCGGTCGCCGAGGAAGCACAGGCGCCGGCGTCCCCACCCGAGCCCCAGCCGGAGCCTGAGCCAGAGGCGAAACCAGCCCTGCCTCCGCCTCCTCCTCGGCCGCGCAAGCCGAGCGTCTTCGCCGAGCTGCCCGAGACCATCGTCGAGGTTCCGCGCGCGGTGCTCGCCGCCCATTCGCGCCGCGATTTCATCTTCTTCGGGCTCGGCGCTCTGGCCTCGGCGACGACGGCGTGGTGGCTCTTGCCCGACCGCACCAAGGCGCGGCTTCTGCCCGGGCCGTGGCGCGACCGACTCGACACGCTCGGTGCGCGCGTCGGGCTCTCGCGCGAGAGCCGCGAGCGCACGCTGAACCGGACGCTCACCTTCGACGACGACGTGGCCGAAGCGCTCTATTCGAAGAATCGGCGCGTGCGCACCTACGCGCGCTCCGACGTCACGCCGCTGCGCAACAACTACAACGGGCAGACGCCGAGCCCCGAATACCTGGATCGCTGGACGCTCCGGCTTTCCGGCCTCGCCTCCAGTCAGACGCTCGAGCTGCCGATCGAAGTCCTGCTCGGCCGGTTCCATCTGGCGGAGCAGGTGACGCGTCTCGTGTGCGTCGAGGGCTGGAGCGCGGTGGCCTGGTGGAAGGGGATTCGTTTCGCCGATTTGGTCCGCGCGTTTGCGCCTATCGAAGGGGCGCGCTGGGCGGCCCTGCGCTCGGCGGTGAACCTGGACGGGGACGGGCAGCCCGATCCCTACTACGTTTCCATCGATCTCGGCACCGCGATGCATCCGCAGACACTCTTGGCTACGCATTTCGACGGCCAATGGCTCACCGTCGACCACGGCGCCCCGCTTCGCTTGATCGCGCCCATGAAGCTTGGGCTCAAGAACATCAAGGCCATCACCGAGATCGAGTACACGACCTACGAGCCGCCCGACTACTGGAACGAGCGCGGCTACTCCAAATACGACGGGCTCTGACGACAAAACGAGCCCGGAATTTGCTTGCACATGCCCTTCGACTCCGTAGTTCTACGTAGAAGCTCGCATCAGCAAATTTGCATCGGACCGGTCCTCTTCCGTTGACTCTCTTCATGCGTGATCGTTAGCTTTTTTCGCCCACTGTCTCATAGCGATTGTGGGCTTACCAATCGTCACGGACATCTTCTCTTTCCTAACCCTCCCGGTGGGGAAGACATCCAGTCGGCGTATGACCAACGAAATGCGCCGATGAGACGGCAAATCTCAGTTCTCCTACCGCTGATGTTGCTCTCAGCCATCGGTTGGCCTCTGTTGATTCCTGATGAGCATCTGTGGACGGCTATCGCATGGGTATCTAATCGGAGAAGATTGTCATGGGGATTCGGAAGAACGCCAAGTTTCTCACAGCTGCCGAGCGCGAAAATTTCGTACGAGCCTGCGTGCTACTCAAAGCGGAGATCGTAAATCCCGGAGCCCCCGCGGCTCAGCAATACAGCAAGTGGGATCAGTACGTGGCGATTCACCAGGAGATCCAGGTCGCACACGCACCCGGGGTGCCGTCAACCATCAACTTTGGCCACGGTGGGAGTGGCGCCTACAGCTTTCTCAGCTGGCATCGCTACTTCCTCTACCGCTTTGAGCTCGAGCTCCAGGCCAAGGTCCCGGGCGTCATGCTGCCCTACTGGGATTGGACAGACCCGGCGCCGATCATGACGGACACCTTTCTAGGTCCCAACGGCTCCGCCTTGAATCAAGTGGGCAGTGGTTATTTTGCGGCGGACGCTCCTGGTACCGGCATCAATTCCACACCTGCTCCGGCTTGGTGGCCAGCCGGTCTCAATGGCTGGCGACTTCCCGCCGCCTTTGGCAGCCAATCGGGCGCGTTGCGCCGTGGGCTTGGCCTGGTGTCTGAACTTCCGTCGGCGACTGACCTTAACGAAGTGTTGGGCAAATCGACGTATTCGGCCTTTCAGATCTGCCTGGAGTCCGGCATCGGCCTGACGAATTTTGCACAGGCCCTGCACAACGGCCTGCACGGCTGGTGGGGCGGGCCGGGACAGATGTCCTTCCCGGCGGTGTCACCTTTTGATCCGGTTTTCTACCTTCACCACTGCAACATTGATCGCCTGTGGGCGATGTGGCAGGCGGACGGGCATGAGGCGGATTATCCCTTGAGCGGCGGGAGCCCCCAGCACAACCGAAACGACATCATGTACCCGTGGGTAGGTACCACAGCAGGCTATAGCACGACGGCAGCAATTGCTTCGGCCATCCCGATGCCTGATTTCTCCGCTCTGGGTATTCAGCGCAACGTCGACACGCTTGACTACCGTGCCGCGTACGGCTACTCCTATGACACGATCGCTGTCATCGGCGTTGGACTTGATCGCACAGGTTCGATGAACGGTCTGACTCCGGATCCGATGACCACGGGCGCCCCAGATGTCTCGAAGTGGGAGGCGGCCAAGCGTGGCGTATCCGCCTTCCTCCAGGATTGCGAAACGGTTCAACAGAGTGGCGTGATCTACACGGTTGGCGGTGTCAAGACGTTTCGCCAGCTAGCTGTCAACGATTTCGAGTCAGTCTTCGGGTCTCCTGGCTTCGGGTTGGTCAAGCCCGGCTCCGTTTTCAGCCGGTCCACTTTTGATTCCGCGGCCGCGGCCATGACGCCGGGTGGCAGTACGCCCTTAGCAGATGCGCTTCTCGACGTCCGGAACACGCTGGTTGCCCCGCCGTTTGGTGGTATCCCCGCTGATGAACCGCGTTACTTGGCAATGCTAACGGATGGACTCCTAACCTCCGGATCACCAATGAGTTCTATCCCGGACGGAAGTTTCGCGCCGACAGCCGTCTTTGCAATGGGATTTGGGACCGGCGCAGACGTCGACTACGCCACGTTGCAGTCCATGGTCGACAAAGGACGCACTGTGGGCACGCAGCAGGTATTTCATGGCGAGACCGCCGGGACCATCGACAAGTTCTATTCCCAGGCGCTCGCCGCGGCCATCGGTTTCACAGCCATCTTCGATCCTCTGGTGGAACTCTTTGCCGGTGAGTACACACACGTCGAATTCGACGCCACCTCAGCCGATGAAGCCTTCCTCATCTTGGCCCAAGGGATGGACTACGCGGATGCCAATTGGTCGTTTCACCTTTACAGCCCGGACGGGACCATGGTCTATGGTGATGGCGCGTCGGAAGGGGGCCATGGAGGCATGGATATGACCGGCTGCGCGCACTGCTGCCGGAAGCCACATGTAACCGTCACTCGGGCAAACGGCCGGCTCTCCTTGCTTCTGCAGCGCGACAGCGCCGAGTCGCCCTGCTGGGTAGGGCGTTGGCAGTTGATGGTCAGCTTCAAGGCGAATCGGCTCGATAGCATGGTCATGTTTACACCGGACAGTCTACTCGCTCCGGTCAGCGCCGGGACCCTCCGCGGTCCGAGGTATTCTCGCCTCCTCGTTCATCCCAAGGACCGGGCGGCTCAGCGCAACATTGCCCATCGCTCCGCGCACCCTTTCGATGTTCTGCCGCCGGGCGCCAACCGCAACAGCGGCGAAGCATGCGACGTGACAGTGAACGTCTACGCTCGCACGCGGCTGCGCTACAGCCTGGTCAATGAGCGACCGCTCGCTCAAGTCGGAGACAGTATCGCTGTCCGGATTCTGCCCGACATTCTCCAGGGCAATAGCACCGTGAGCCGAGCATTCGGTCGCCTAGTCGCTCCAGCCTCAGACATTGCGGCACTCGGCTCCCGCCTCAATTCAAAGAAGATCGATCCAGACGAGTTAGACCGGGAGAACCGGCCACGCTTTGACGCGGCGAGAGCACTTGCTGAAGCGGAGCGCAGCGACCATGACATAACCCGGCGCCTCGACCTCCCACTTACAATCTCCGATCATGATGGTGCGTTATATCTTCATCTCCAGAAGTTAGATGTAGCTGGTCCGTATTGCCTCTCAGTGTATCTCGAGGGCGACTACTGTCCAGAACATGACACGAGTGAGAGTGCCGGTGGGCATGAGCACAACATGCACGATCAGGGGGGATCGAAGGCAAAAGCATCCAAGTGCGGACCGGACTGCGCACGAGAACCCTTCGCAAGGTTGCTCACGAACATGGTGCCGGTCACATCGAAGAAGTGATACTGCGTTGACAACAAGAGCGGAGCAACTCTTTGGAGCTGCTCCGCTCACTACATACGACTCGTACGCCCCCCGCTCAGCGCGGCGCGGGCGCGATGTTCTGATTCATCCGGAACAAGTTGTCCGGGTCCAGCTTCGCCTTCACCTGCGTGAGCTTCTCGATGTTGGTGCCGTAGGCGCCGGGACGGTTCTTCAGGGTTTCTTCCTCGGGCATGAAGTTCACGTAGACGCCGCCGGTGGCGAACGGCGCCATGTCGTCGAACAGCTTGCGCGCCCAGGCGATGCACTCCTTGTCCTTGGCCGGTTCGGACCACCGCGTGTGCTCGTTGAGCACGAACTGCAGGTTTCGGTGCGGATAGGCGGTGGCGCCCGCCGGAACCCGGTTGATCGCCCCGCCCACTTGGGCGAACGCGATCTCGCTCTCGGCCGAGGGGATGCGCTTGGCCGCGTCGATCAGGGTGTCGATGGCGCCGTCGGACAGCTCGGTGAAGCTCTGCGACTTCCAGTAGTTGCGGAACCCCGGCGTGAGGAGCGGATCGAGCAGCTGCTGCCACGCCACGAACGGCATCGGCCCAATGATCTCCGCCAGCGGCTTGCCGAGCCCCTGGATCGCGCCCACCGGTCCGCGCCCGGCGTCGATGTCGCCCGACCAGCAAAGGGCGAGCACGAGCACGTCCGTGCCGTGGTGCTCGGCGGGCAGGAAGGGCAGGGGCGGTGCTTTGCGCATCACGAACCACACCGCCAGATCGTCGGGGGCTTGCGAGACGACGCGGCGGTAGCCGGTCAGGATCTCCTTGGCCTTGGCGAGCGGATGGATGATCACGCCGGTCAAGAGCTCGGTGCCGATCGCGTGCAGGCGGAACTCGAACGAGGTGACGACGCCGAAGTTGCCGCCGCCGCCACGCACCGCCCAGAACAGATCGTGATTCTCCTTGTCGCTCGCGTGCACCAGCGCGCCGTTGGCGGTCACGAGGTCCACCGAGAGAAGATTGTCGATGGTCAGGCCGTACTTGCGGCTCAGCCATCCGAAGCCGCCGCCCAGCGTGAGGCCGGAGATTCCGGTGGTCGAGTTGACGCCCAGCGGCACCGCGAGGCCGAACGCCTGCGTCTCCTTGTCGACGTCACCGAGGATCGCTCCCGGCTCGACCCGAGCCGTCTTGGCGACGGGATCGACGCGCACCGAGCGCATGAGGCTGAGATCGAGCTGCAGGCCGCCATCGCACACGGCGTTGCCGGCGATGTTGTGGCCGCCGCCGCGCACCGCGAGCAAGAGTCCATGCTCACGCGCGAAGCGCACCGCGTGGATCACGTCGGACGCGCCCAGGGCGCGGACGGTGACCGCCGGCTTACGATCGATCATGGCGTTCCACAGCGTGCGAGCCTGGTCGTACCCCGGGTCGCCGGGCAGGCACACGGCGCCACGAAGCTTGGCTCGGAGTCCGTCGAGATGCTCAGGAGACAGCGCGGTGGATCCGCCGTCCCGGGTCTTGAGGGTGACCGCGGTGGACATGTGCCCAAACCTCCATCCGAAGAGTGTCGAAGCCGGGTGGGAGAACCCGAGCGGCAGTCTACTCCTGCGCCTGCAGCGAGCGGCAAGGGTTTGCGGGCTTACCGCACAGAGACCACGGAGCCCGTGGACAGCACGATGAGTCGGCTCAAGCTTCGCGCGTGACCAAGGCGAAGCTCGATCAGGTAGAGGCCGGGTGGGAGCCGCGTACCTCTGGCACCGGCCCCCTGCCACCATACGCGGTGCGGGCCGGCTTCCATCCACGACGTTTCGAGCACAACCGCCGTGTTCCGTCCCCGGGCGTCGAGCAACGTCAGGCTCACCAGACCGGCCGCCGGGGTCACGAACTCGATGGTCGTGCCCCCGGGCGTCGGATTGGGTCGCACGGCGACGATGCCCAGGCCGTACGCTCCTGCTCCAGGAGCTCCGGTCACGCCGCGCGGGGACGCATGCACGGCGAAGACTGTATCGAAGCAGGAGAAGCCGCTCGATGCCACGTCGAGATCGATCACCGGGAACTGATTGACCTTGGTGACGATCCCGCTGTCATAGATGCGCGGGGCGCCGCCGCCGATCGCGAGATTCAGGGTGAGCTGTTCCTGGTTGGCGAACTCGCCGCCGATCCGGTAGGTGCCGTACCCCGTGACCGGGATCGAATCTCCGTTTTGCGGGATGAACCAGCGCACGTCGAGGACGTCGTAGTCGAAGAACAGTCCGTCGGGTCCGCGCGGGCTCAGGAGGAAGCCTCCGTCCACGCCGCTCTGCACCAGGATCGGGCAGGCGCAGGGACCGAAGCATCCGTATTCGAATTCGCTATCTTTTTCGAGCGAATAGACCTGCGACGAATCGGCGTCGGCCTGCGCCAAAAAACCCACAGCGCAGGCGAGCACAAGAAGAAAGAGGCGCATGGCCAGCTCCGGCAGGGACCTCGGAGAGATAAGGGCGACACGACTCTAGCACCCGGCGAGCCTTGGGGGAGGCCGCGACGAGAAACCCTGCCTTCACAAGAACTTGTCCTCCCGCGCGAGAGCGTATGCTAGCCTATTAGCACTCTGCTGCCGGTCTAGCACCGGCCCCTCGGGAGACACCATGACCGCCATGTCGCACGACCCGCTCGGGCGTCGGGAGCGCCAGATCCTGGATGCCGTCTATCGCCTCGGACGCGCTTCCGCTTCCGAAGTCCAGGCGCAGCTTCCCGATCCTCCGAGCTATTCGGCGGTGCGCGCCATGCTGCGCATTCTCGAGGACAAGGGACACTTGCGGCACGAGACCGAAGGTCCCCGCTACGTCTACATCCCCACCGTGCCGCGCGACCGCGCCCGGCGTTCCGCCCTCCGGCACGTCGTGGACACTTTCTTCAGCGGCTCCGTCGAGCAGGCCGTCGCAGCCTTGCTCGAATCTTCCGACGCGCGCCTTCGGCCCGAGGAGCTCGAGCGTCTGTCCGAGCGCATCGCGCGCGCCCGCAAGCAAGGACGGTGAACATGTCCCTCGCCTCGATCATCGCCATCGTGTCGTCCTGGATTCCGACCGTGTTCGCCGGCCTCGTGGCCCAGGCGCTCAAGGTGACCTTGCTCTTGCTGGCGGCCGGGATCGCGGCCCTGGCCGTGCGCCGCGCCTCCTCGGCCACGCGACACGCCGTTTGGAGCGCGGCCCTGGCGGCGACGCTCGTCCTCCCCGTGCTCACGCTCGCGCTTCCCGAGTGGACGCTGCCCGTGCTTCCGGCGAAGGCCCCGAAAGCCGCGCCGGTCGTGGCGGCCGAGCCGGCGGGCCCTGCAGCACCGGTCGCCCTGCCGACGGTGGCGCCGCCCGCGCGTTCGCACGTGCATCGTCATGCCGCTTCGCGGCCGGCGCTCACCCCCGTCACGCCGCCCGTCGCCGTGCCGTCGGTGACTCCCGTGCCCGTCGTCGCGAGCGTTTCAGCTCCCCACCCCGCGGCACGTCCCTTTACCTCGTGGCCGCTCGTTCTGCTCGGTATCTGGATCGCGGGATCGCTCTTCGTCCTCGCACGCGTCGCGATCGGACACGGAGCGCTTCTGCTCTTGGCGCGCCGGGCGCGTCCCATCCGCGGGGCGGCCTGGACGTCGCTCGCCGAGCGCGCGGCCGAGGAGTCGGGGATCGACCGTCCGTTCGAACTCGTGGAGAGCGAGCGCATCGGCGTGCCCGCCACCTTCGGCGTCTTGAAGCCCGTCGTGCTCTTGCCGGTGGCGGCGCGCGACTGGCCCGAGGAAAGAATCCGTGCCGTGCTCGTGCACGAGCTGGCCCATGCCGCGCGCTACGACTGCTTCACGCAGCTCATGGCGCAGATCGCCTGCGCGCTCCACTGGTACCACCCGGGCGTGTGGTGGGCGGAGCGCCGCATGCGGATCGAGCGCGAGAGCGCCTGTGACGATCGCGTGCTCGCCGGCCGCATGACGGCGAGCGACTACGCCGATCATCTGATCGAAGTCCTGCGTGAGGCGCGCCGGGCCGGGCTGCCCTCGTTCGGCGCGGTGGCGTTCGCGCGCCGCTCGAGCCTCGAGGGGCGCCTGCTCGCCCTCCTCGATCCGTTGCGCGACCGCCGCTCCCCGAGCGGCCGAAGCGCGTGGGGCGCGGGGCTCGCCACCGGCGCGTTCCTGCTCGCCTTGGCCGGCGCGCAGCTGGGCGCCGCCCCCGCGCCGCCGAGCGCCAAGCCGAGGGCTCCCCTGAGCGCCAAGGCTACGGCCGCGCCGGCTCGCGAGGTGCTGCTCGCTCCCGATACCGAGACCGATCTCGGCAGTCGCTGGGCGTGGGCGGTGCAGGGCTCGGCGCGCCAGGCGAAGGGCGGCATGTGGATCGGCTACGAGCTGAGCGACGTGAGGGCCGGTGGAGGCCACGGGCTCCTGAGCGATAGCGAAGGGATCGACTTGGCGCTCCTGAATGGGCATGCCACCGGCCCAACGCTGCACGACGTGCTGGCGCGTCGCGGCGATTTCCTTTCCGGCGCGCCACCCGCCGGCGGGGTGGCCATTCTCTTCCACGTCACGCGCTCGGGCGCCGTCGATCGTGTGCGCACGCAGTCGTTCGATCTCGCCCCGCCGCTCGACGGCCAGCCCTTGTACTGGCTCGGGAAGGCCGGCGATGCGCAAAGCCTGGCGTGGCTCGAGCAGCTCGACCGGCGCGTGGCGGGTGAGCCGGCGCGACGCGAGCTTCTGGCAGCGGCCTCGTACCACCGGGACGCCGAGTCCGTGAACGCGTGGCTCGGCGAGGTCGCCCAGAACGGCGCGCACGAAAGCCTGCGCGCCGAGGCGGCGGAGGGGCTCGGCCGCCATCCCACGCCGGCCTCGCTCCGCGTGCTCGACAAGCTGGCGCGCGAGGATCGCTCGGCCGAGGTGAGAAAGAGTGCGATCGAAGCGCTCGGAGAGGTGGACGATCCGGCGGCCGCTTCGGTGCTCTTCGACATCGCGCGCTCGCACGACGACGTCGACATGCGCCGCGAGGCCGTGGAGGCTCTCGGTGAGACCGCGACCGACGAGCGGGCCGATCAGATGGCGCACGCGTTCGCTCTGCAGACCGAAGCGCTCGCGCAAGAGAGCCTCCAGAAGTCGTGCGAGGCGGTGACGAAGCAGTGCAAGGAAGGGGCGAAGAAGTGCAAGGAGGAGAAGCAGACCTGCCAGCACTCGTGCACTCAGAAGACTGTGGAGACGGCGGTGATGGCGGAGGTCGCGTCACAGATCGCGAGCGCCAACGCGGCGGTCGAGGCGGGCGAGGCCGGCGACGCCAACGACGAGCAGGACTCCGACGACATCCAGGTGCAGGTCGAGGCCGTCGAGGCGCTCGGCAATCTGCCCGAGGACAAGGCGCTGCCGCGCCTGGCCAAGCTCGCGCGCACGCATGCCGTCTCCCGGGTTCGCCGCGAGGCGTGCGAGACCATCGGGCACTTCAAGAGCGAGCAGGCGCTCGCGCTGCTCGAGGATCTGGCGTGGAGCGCTCCCGATCCCGCCGTGCAAACCGAGGCCGTCGAAACCTTCGGCCAGTTCGAGCCCGCCCAGCAGCTGCCCCGGCTCACCCGGATCGCGCGCACGCATCCCCGGCCCGAGGTGCGCCGCCAGGCGGTCCAGGGCCTGGCCGAGCTCAAGCCCGAGATCGCGCTCCCGATTCTCGAGGGAATCGTGCAGAGCGACACCGAGATGGCGGTGAAGGTCGAAGCCGTGGAAGCGATCGGCAACCTGCCCGACAAGGCGGGCACGCACGCGCTCGAGCGCATCGCCAAGTCGAAGCTCCCGGCCCAGGTGCGCCGGGAAGCCATCGAGGCCCTGGGCAACGCCGACCCCGAGGCGGCCCTTCCGGTGCTCGAAGAGATCCTGGGGGACAAGCAGCCGACGCCCTGACGGGTGCCGCGCTCACTCGCTCGCCCGCGCCCGCTCGAGCCACATCGCGCGCTCGCGCTCGTTCTGCGTGAGCTTGGCGGCGCGCTCGTACTCGCGCCGCGCCTCTCTTCGCCGTCCCAACTTGGATAGAAACTCGGCCCGCGCCGCGGGCAGGAAGGGATAGCTCGCGAGCGCCGGGTGCCGCGCCAATCGGTCGGCGAGTGCGAGCCCGCGCTCGGGACCGAAGGCCATGCCGTGCGCGACGGCGCGGTTGAGATCGACCACCGGCGATGGCGAGACGAGCGCCAGCTCGTCGTAGAGTGCCGCGATCCGCGGCCAGTCCGTATCGGCGGCCACGCGGGCGCGCGCGTGGCAGGCGGCGATCGCGGCCTGTAGCGCGTACGGGCCCAGCCGATCGGTGAGCGCCTGGGCGCGCGCCAGGGCCGCCCATCCGCGCTCGATGGCCATCCCGTTCCACAAGGAACGATTCTGGTCGAGGAGGAGAATCGGCTCGCCGCCGGGCCCGGTGCGGGCGCGGGCGCGCGAAGCCTGGATCTCCATGAGCGCCACCAGGCCGTGCACCTCAGGCTCCTCGGGAGAGAGCCCGGCCAGCACGCGCCCGAGACGGAGCGCTTCCTCGCACAACGCGGGCCGCATCCAGTCATCGCCGGCGCTGGCCGCGTAACCCTCGTTGAAGATGAGATAGATCACTTCGAGCACCGACTCGAGGCGCTCGGCGCGCTCGGCGCCCCGCGGCACTTGAAACGGCACGCGCGCCTCGGCGAGCAGGCGCTTGGCGCGCACGATGCGCTGCGCCACGGCCGTCTCCGAGAGCAAGAAGGCGCGCGCGATCTCGCTCGTGGTGAGGCCGCCCAAGAGGCGAAGCGTGAGGGCCACGCGCCCCTCGGTGGGAAGCACCGGATGGCAGGCGATGTAGATGAGACGCAGGAGATTGTCGCCGATGTCGTCGTCGAGTGCCTGATCGAGATCGGGCGCGGGTATCGATTCGATCTCGTGCGCCAGCTCTTCGTGCTTGCGCGCGTGAAGCTTGGTCCGCCTGAGGTGATCGAGGGCGCGATGCTTGGCGGTGGCCATGAGCCAGGCGCCGGGATGGTCCGGCACGCCCGACTCGGGCCACTGGCGCAAGGCGGCGACCAGTGCGTCCTGCGCCAGATCCTCGGCCACGCCGACGTCGCGCACGAGACGAGTCAGCCCGGCGATGAGCCGGGCCGACTCGATTCTCCACACGGCTTCGATCGTGCGCGCGGTGTCGGTGGCCATGACGACAACCGACTAGCGCATCGCGTGCGCCCGCGCAATCGGGCTACTTCTTGGCGATCTGCTCGCGGATGCGATCTTCCTGGGCTCGCAGCTCGGGCGTGAACTCGGGGCCGAAGTCCTCGTTCTCGAAGATCTGGCGGATCTCGATCTCCGAATCCTGGCCGGGCATCGGATTCGGTGCCCGCTTCACCCACTCCACCGCCTCCTCGAGCGAGCGCACCTGGAAGATCCAAAAGCCCGCGATCAGCTCCTTGGTCTCGGCGAACGGCCCGTCGATCACCGTGCGCTTGCTTCCCGAGAAACGCACGCGCGCGCCCTTCGAGCTGGGCTGAAGCCCCTCGCC
>DATFWU010000177.1:0-3628 GCA_035259005.1 Candidatus Eiseniibacteriota bacterium | reverse complement strand
TCCCTGGCCGATCGTCGTGGAGCGGGTGTTTGACGAGTCGGAGGAGGTGAGCGCCGTGCCCGTGCTGAAGTCAATCGCGGCGTAGCCGGACGTCATCTGGACCGCGTAGAGCTTCGCGGTCCCGCCACCGCTCGTGCAGGTCACCGTGCTGGTCGGCGTGAAGCTCGAGAAGAGGACCTCCGAGTTGAAGACGTTGGCCGGATCGAGCACCTTCTCGTTGGAGCCAAGTCTGAAGAACCAACCGCCCGCCGCCGTCCCGTTGGTCGACGTCACGTCGAAGAGATTACTCTCCGACAGCGCTGAGGCGTTCGACATGTCGGTCGTGTCCTTGATCCCGTAGAAGCGGTTCGAGGACGTGCTGTTAGGATGGTTCCGGTCGCCGGTGCCCAGGAAGACCCAGAGGTTCATCGAGGTGTCGTAGGCCAGTACCGGGGCGCCGTAGAACGCCTGGGTCGGATAGAATTCGCCGCTCGCGGGCGGATTCGCCTGACTCGGCGCCGCCGTGAAGAGGCGCTTGCCGGCCCAGTTCGAGGTCGCGTTGGCCGACACGTCGAACTTCCAGAGCTGGCCGCCCGTATCACCGACGTACACGTGGTCGACGTAGCCGTTGTTGTTCAGGTCGACGGCGGTCGAGTTCTCGGTGATGCTGAAGTTCATGTACTGGCGGTCATCAGAGGTTCCGTTGTTGTAGTACTCCCAGAGCTTCGTGCCGTTGGAGAGGTCAACGGCGAAGAACGCCTTGCCGTGGGCGTTGTTGGTCGCCGTGTCGTACCCGCCACCGAAGAAGGCGGCGAACGTGTCGGTGGTGCCGATCTTCACCTTGCCCATCGAGGGCTCGGACCACGTCTCCGTGATCTTCGAGTCGGTAAAGCTCCACAGCCACTGGGGATTGGTCGTGTCCGTGATGTCCAGGGCGTAGTAGAAGGGGCCGCCCCGTCGCATACCGAAGACCACGATCGTCTTCCACACGCCGCTGATCTTGATGTCAGTGGCGATGGGGCTCGAATCGACGAAGAACTGGTGGTCGGCGCCGGTGTCGGCCAGGGTCTTCAAGTTGTCGAGGAGGTCGGGCGGGATGAACGCCCACAGCTCCACGCCGTCGCTTTCACGGAACGCGTGGACCATTCCGTCGTTCGCGCCGGCGATGAGCACCTTCGTGCGGTTGACCTGCGCCGTCTTGAAGGCCTGGTAGCTGGAGTCGTTCAGCGCCAGGATGGGTGGCGTCACTAGGACCGGCGTGGAATGGAAGATGTCGCCGAGCTTCCACGCGCGCTCTTCCGTGACGTTGCCGTTTCCGTTCTCGTCATAGGAGTCGATGCCCCTGACGAAATCGATGATCTTGTCGCGCTCGGTGCTGCTCGACGCGCCGAGCAACGTCTGGGTGATGGCCGAGTTGGTCTTCGTGAACGCCTGCCGCGCTCCGCTGACGACCGTGTAGATGGTTCGGTTTGCGGCCGGCGTCGTGCTCAGGACCTGACCGGCTTCCCACACCAGGGCCGAGCTCAGGGGCACGCCCTGGGCGTCCACCGGAACCAGGCCGTTGGAGTCGCGCTGGTAGGCCTTCAGATAGCCCCGCCAGAACGGGCTCGACGGGTCGGACCTGAACGCGGCGAGATAGGCCTTCGTGCTGCCGGTCGTGCTGGTCGTCGGTACTACCGGCGTGGCGAACGTGAACGTGGCCTGCACGATCCGGCGGATCGCATCCTGAAGAGCGCGTTGCAGCGCAGTCTCGTCATCCGAAATGTAGAACTGCCCGCCACCGTTTCTGGCCGCCGCGGACAGGGTGTCGTAAGCAGCTTGAGTCTCGGCGGCCGTGGTGTTGACGGTGACGCCGAAGCCCACCGTGTGGGTGATCACGTTCTGAATGTTGGGGACATTCGGGAGCCAGCTCGCCTGGTCGTTGGTATAGAGGTCTGACGCCACTTGAGGCATCTGGTGCGTTCCGGCGGTCTGCATGCCGTCCGTGACGAAGATCACGAAGTTCGGCTGGCACGCGAGCTGGATCGGGCTCGAGAAACTCTGGGTAACGCCGCCGCCGATACTGTGGTTGATTGGCACCCCTTGGTAATAGAGGCCGATGTCGTAGAGCGCGTCGCCCAGCGGCGTGAGGCCCGTCGGTTGGAGCCCGTTGACCGCGTTGTGCAGCGTGGTGGCGCTGGCGCCGACCGTTGCCCACTGGCCGGAGCTGCCTGCGACTTTCGCGCCCAGCGGGGTGTTGTTGGTGCCGTAGTCGAACGTCATGATTCCGAAGCGGACGCCCTGCACGCTGTCGATGAGCCCGTTGACGACCTCCTTGGCGATAGCCATCTTCGCTTTGCTACATGCGCCCCCGCTCGCGCAGGTCCCCAGGAGGTAGTTGAGGTAGTTGCCGGTGAACAGGTTGACCGCCGAGCCGTTGATCTTCCCCGACCAGTACCCCGCTGAGTTGAGCGCGGTCCGCGCCGCCGAGCTGCCCGTACCGGTGACCGACGAGACATCGTTGGCGTAAAACGAGTACGTGTTGCCCGAGCTGCTCTTGTACACCTTGACCGAGGCGCAGGCCTGGTAGACCTTGGGCTTTCCAGAAGGATCGCAGTTGTTGAGGACCGGGTAGTAGGCCGCGCTGCCGTTTGGCGGAGGAACGTCGAAGCTGTTCGACGGGGCGGAATCGTTCATACTGCCCGAGTTATCGATCATGATCACGACGTTCGGCTGGATGTTGGAGCCGAAGATGTCGCTGTCGTCGGCGAGCACCGCCGGGTGCACCTGCAGCGACAGGAACGTCGCAATGACGACGAGGGCGGTCAGGCGCTTCCAAATGTTCATTGTCATGACCTCACTGGGCTACCGGTCCAAATGAGACCTGGGCGTCGACCGTGCGCTGGGCGCTGCGAGGGCCGGTCCCAGAGCCGGTAATCGCGTAGTTGTAAAAGACGAAGCCACCCGGGTTGTATCCGGTGCCAGAACCGATCGAGTATCCGGCGCGCTGCGACGTGCTCAAGAAGCAGTTGCCGTCGGCTCCGGGCCCGGCCGCGACCGAATACGAAAAAGATCCGATGGACGTGGCGGGCGTCACGCACGTGGGACCCCCCGGCACGATCGTGTCGATGCCGACATTCACGCCCGCGTCAGCGGCGAAGAAGCTGCCCTCGGCCCACATCGTCCCGTACGCGATGTCGCCTTCCGTGCTCGACATGCGAACCAGGAAGATGCCCGAGACGAGCATCAGCACCATGATGAAGATCGCCATCACCGAGGCGATGCCGCGCTCGTCGCTACAGTGACGCCACAATCCACGCATGTCACGGGCCTCCATCAGGGATTCCTGAGCCTCACGTCCGAGGTCAGCGTGTACGTCTGCGCCGGCTGCCCCGGGACGGTCTCGCGCGCCGTCACCATGATGACGATGCGCCGCACCGAGGTGCGCTCGGCCACGTTCACGAACGCCGGCGCGCCGCCCATCCCCTGGGCGTCGAGGTTGAAGGTCGAGCCCGGCGGATTCGGGACCGGATTGTTGGCCGAGTCGAAATACGCGAAGCGCAGCGCGGTCACGCTCTCGGCCATCAGCTCGCCGTTCGCGCAGAGGTACGAGCCTGCGACGCCGATCGTGCCCCGGACCCGGCGCAGCCCGGTGCTGTCCAGGCAGAAG
>DATFWU010000176.1:0-13614 GCA_035259005.1 Candidatus Eiseniibacteriota bacterium | reverse complement strand
GCCTCGAGGTGGCGAGCGGCGCGTTCTACCAGATCACCAACGAGCGCATCGGCGTGAGCGGCATCACCGATCTCTCGAGCACGCTCTCGGCGGCGCGCACGAGCCCGCGCCTCGTCTTCTGCTCCTACGAGAAGGACAGCTACAAGCTGTACTCGCTGGACGGCGAGGCGGCGCTCGCGGGCACGCCGGTCAAGCCGGTGGTCGAGGGCGTGAACCCGGCGCTCATTCCCGGCGGCGTGGTGCCGAGCGAGACGGTGGAGGTTGCGGCCGACACGCTGGGTCCTCCCCTCCCCTCGGTGGCCACCTTCGCGCGCACGCCGTACAAGGCGAAGCTCTCGCTCGACTACATCTCGCAGCCTTCGGTGGCGGTCGGCGTGGGCTCGGGCGGCGTGGCCCTGGGTGGCGGCGCCACGATGTCGTTCAGCGACATGCTCGGGAACCACAGCCTCGACACGGTCATCCAGCTCCAGGAGGTCGGCAACAACTTCCTGAACGGGATCGGCCTCGCCGCGTTCTACGAGAACCGCTCGGGGCGCTGGACGTGGGGCGCCTACGGCGGGCAGACGCCGATCATCCAGCGCTTCTTCGACGCCGTTCCCATCAACAACGGCCAGCAAACCGCGCAGCGCGACATCTTCCAGTGGGAGATCCACCGTGAGGCGGGATTCCAGTGGCAGTATCCGATCAGCCGCGCGCAGCGGATCGAGATGTGGACGGGCTTCCGCAACATCAGCTTCGACGTCGAATCGCACACGCAGATCTACTCGAACGACACCGGCGCGCTCCTCTCCGACTTCAACGAGAAGCTGCCTTCGGATCCCCCGCTCAATCTCGGTACCTGGGGCTTCGCGCACGCCTACGACACGTCGATCTTCGGCGGCACGAGTCCGGTCACGGGATCGCGCTCGCGCCTCGAGGCGACCGGCGCCTTCGGCAGCCTGAACTACGTCACGGCGCTCGCCGACATACGCAAGTACACCTTCCTGGCGCGGCCGCTCACCTTCGCCACGCGCCTCATGCAGGTGGGCCGTTACGGACGCGACTCCCAGAGCGATCGCCTGAGCTTGTATTACCTCGGCTATCCGTGGCTCATCCGCGGCTACGACGACGGCTCCTTCACGTCGAGCGAGTTCGTGACCACTCCGGGCCAGCAGACGGCACAGTCGGTGTACTACGACCTGTTCGGCTCGCGCATGGCGCTCACCAACCTCGAGCTGCGCCTGCCGCTCTTCGGGCCTTTGGGCGTCGTGCCGTCGCGCAACGTGCCGCCGGTCGAGATCGCGACCTTCTTCGACGCCGGCGTGGCCTGGAACAAGGGGCAGCGGCCGGAATTCCTCGCGGGCGGCACGCGGCCCGGGGTGTCGAGCTACGGAGCCGCCATGCGCGTCAACCTGCTCGGCTTCCTGGTCGCCGAAGTGGACCTCGTGCACCCCAACGACCGGCCCGGCAAGGGCTGGTACTGGGAGCTCAACTTCGCGCCCGGATTCTGATCCTTCCAAGAAGGAGGCCCGCGCCGAGTCTTCGTCGGAGGCCCGCGCCGAGTCCTCGTCGGACGCCCGCGCCGAGTCTTCGTCGGACGCACGCCCCGAGTCTCCCTCCGAGGCCGCGGAGACCTCGACTCCGCCGCGCATCACCTGCATGGTGGCGCGCGGCGATCGCGTCGAGAGCTTCCCCGTCGAGCGGCTCAAGGACGTGCTGGCCGATCCCAAGGCGCGCATCTGGATCGATCTCGAGAACGCGGGCTACGAAGGCTTTCACGCCCTCGAGCCGGCGATCCATTTCCATCCGCTGGCGGTCGAAGACTGCGTGATGGACGTGAACCGGCCCAAGGTCGACGACTACCGTGACCATCTCTATCTCGCGGTGCACTCGGCGCGCTGGGACGACAACGACGACCAACCGATCCTGCGAGAGCTCGACATCCTGATCGGCGAGCGCTACCTGGTCACGTACCACGAAGAGCCGACGCGCGGCGTGACCAAGGCGCGCGAGGTGCTCGAGCGGCGGCCCGATCTCCTGACGCGCGGCCCCGACCACCTGCTGCATTTCATTCTCGACGTGATGGTGGACAACTACCTGCCGATCATCGAGACCCTGCAGGAACAGCTCGACGATCTCGAGGAGCGGCTCTTCCGCACCGCGAACCAGCGGATCCTGGCGGAGATTCTGCGCCTCAAGCGCGGCATGTCGGCCCTGCGGCGCATCGTGGGGCCGCAGCGCGACACGATCCTGTCGTTGACGCGCGAGGAATTCACCGGCATCCGCCCCGAGACGCGCCCCTACCTGCGCGACGTCTACGACCGCATGACGCGGGTCAGCGACTTGCTCGACTCCTACCGCGATGAATTGGCGGCCCTGCTCGAGATCTACGCCACCCAGGTGTCGAACCGCCTCAACGAGGTGATGAAGGTGCTCACCATCATCACCGTGATCATCATGCCGGTGAACCTGATCGCGAGCATCTACGGCATGAACTTCGTGATGCCGGAGCAGCACCTGCCGCCGTTCTGGGGCTACGTCTGGGCGCTGTCGTTGATGGCCCTGGTCGGCGTGGGGACCTACTGGCTGCTCAAGAAGAGCAAGTGGATGTAGGGCGCCACTAACTCACTCAAAGGCCAGGTTGGGGTGGACCACTCGCGTGTTCCAGAACATGTGAGTGGTCCACTTTTCGGTCACCAATCGGCACAATCTCTTACGATTTAGCCACTTACGCTTTGTCGATCTGGCTCCGATGGCAGACAGGAAAGTGGCGCACTTACATGCCCCAGGGCATGTGAGTGGACACTTTTTGGTCCTCAGTCGGGCGCAATCTCTTGCGATTTGGCCACTTACGCACCGTCGATGGCAGCCGCCGAAGTGGCGCACTTACATGCCCCAGGGCATGTGAGTGGACCACTCGCCCTCGGAGCTAGCGGGCACCCGAGGCGAACCCGATCGTGTAGCAGATGGCGAGGGCGAGAGCGCTCAGAGCCCCGGCGAGGCGCGTGAGCAAAGTCGGCGCCGCGAGCTCGAGTCGCGGATCCAAGCCCAGAGCGACGCCGCCCGCGAGGCCGGCCATGAAGCCTCCGACGTGGGCGGCGTTGCCCACGTTGGGCTCATGCAAGCCGACGAAAAGACCGGGGATGACGAGCCAGAGGACGGAGGCGGCCAATGCCCGCCAGCGGCTGGTGGCTAGCTTCTTGCGCAAACGCCAGGAGGCGACGAGCAAGGCACCGCCCAGCGCGAAGATCGCACCCGAGGCCCCCACCGACACCGACACCTCCCCGGCATGCGAGACACGATCCCAGAACAGCGTGGCGCCCGCGCCCGCGATCGCGCCGACCGCGAACAGGAGCAAGAGATGCGCGCGTGTGAAGATGCGCTCCACGGCCGGCCCCAGGACGAGCATCACGAAGGCGTTCGCGCCCAGGTGCGCGGGGCCGCCGTGGACCGCGGTATAGGAGAGCCAGCGCCACGGCTCGGCTGGCGCCAGGGCCGGCGAGGGAAGCCCGCCCCACCCTAGATCGGCGTCCACGTCGCCCATGACATGCGCGAGGCCCATGGCGGCGAACACGACGCACCAAGAGAAGACGAGAAGCACGGTGCCCCACGGGCGCTCGCCGCCGACCGCAGCCCACAAATCGAGCGGCGGCTTCTCCTCGGGCTCGGGAGAGCCGAGGGACTCGGGCGTGACCCCGCCCGACCAGTATTCGGGCTGCGACGTGGACGTCGACTGCCAGGGAGGAGCCGGGTCGCTCACGGGCGAAGGTCGCTCACAGGCCGAGATCGCTCCCAGGCGGAGATCGCTCACAGGCCGAGCTCGCTCACAGGCGGACCAGGCGCTTTTCGAGCACTCCGGCCGCGGTCACGAGCCGGCACCAGTAGATGCCGGCGGGGGCGGCGCGGCCGCCCTCGTTGGTTCCGTCCCAGCGCGCCGCGTGGCGGCCGGCCGGATAGGCCCCGAAGGCAAGGCGCTTCACCAGACGTCCGTTCACATCGAACACGCTCACGTTCACGGTCGCGTCCTTGGGCAAGCCGAACGAGAGCTGCATGTCATGCACGAAGGGATTGGGCGCGCCCGCCGAAAGCTCGAGCACGCGCGGCAGCGCTTCCGCCGAGGTGTTCGAAGCCCCGTTCACCACCACGTCCAGCTCGGCCGCCGGACCCCAGTTTCCGGCCGCGTCCTTGGCGCGCACCCAGAGCTTGCCGTTCCCGGTGATGAACGGCGTCGTGTCGAGGCTTCCGCTCAAAGCCGCCGTCTGACTGCCGAAGCTGCCACCGAGCGGCAAGCCGCTGCCGGCGGGATCGGGCGCATTGCCCATCGACCACTCGGCGGCCACCACGTTGGCGCCTCCCGTCTCCACGTCGCTCGCCGAGGCAGTCAATGTGACAGGTGACGGCCGAACGACGGGATCGGGATTCACCGTGATCGATCCCGGGACGATGAGCGGGCCCTGGGCATCGCCGCTCGCGCGCGCGAGCGCGAAATTGGCGTCGCTGGCATCGAGGGCGGCCAAGGGCGGCGCGCCGTCATCGACCACGCGCACACGCACGCGCGCCGTGGCCGCGTTGGGCACCGCGCTCGCGTCCCACGAGTAAGGTGAAGATCCGGCGTGCGCCGCCAAAGTGGTCCACGACGCGCCGCCGTCGAGCGAGTATTCGATCGTGCGATCGGCGATCGTGCGGCCGGTGCCCGCCGCCTCGGTCCACTGCACGGAGACCGAGCCGCCCGCGAACGACTCCCCGCCGTTCGGCGAGGTCACGGCCACCGTCGGGCGCTCGCGTCCCAGAAGCCAGTCGAGTGTCTTGTCGAGCACGTCGTTGCGCGTCGCGTTCGGCGACGAGAAGGGCGGCGCGAGCGAGCCGAACTCGAAGAACAGATCGACCAGGCGCGACGTCTGCCCGCCCCACAGCGAGCTATCGGGATTGCCCACGCCGGACGCGCTCTCCCACTTGAGGCCCACGTTCTTGGGCGTGCTGTCGCTCGTCTTCCACACCACCGAGGAGATGCCTCCGGCGCTGAACGTCCCCACCTCGTCGCCCGCCGCGCCACTCCATACCGGCGTGTATGGAATTCCTCCCGTGTAATTGCCCGTCACGGGATCCGAGGCCACGCCCACCGCCGCGGAGAAGCTCGCGATGTCGCTGAGGTAGGTAGCACGCAGCGTGTTGTTGAGCCACGACACGCGCCCCGGCGTGGCGGTCGGCGACACGCCGCTCGCGGCCAGTCCCCAGGCGATGTCGTGCCCGCAGATGGCGAGCCGGCCGCCGTTGTTGAGATAGGAAGTGAGAGCCGCGGCCTGCACGTCGGAGACCGGCGGATAGGTCTCGAGGCCCGCGTCCCACAGCACGGCGCCATAGGCGCGCAAGCCGCCCGAGCGATTGCCCAAGAACGGCGTCTCGGCGAGATCGCCGGTCCACAAGTCGTAGTCGACACCGTCGGCGGCCAGCGCGTCCTGCCACGGGAAGCTTCGGATGTAGGGCGTCTCGTTGAACAAGAGCAGTGCGCTGCCCAGACCCTTCACCGTGACCGAGCGGTGGGCGCCGCCCGCGTCGTCCTTGGTCACCGAGCCCGTCAGCCCGCTCGAGCGCACGTCATAGCGAATCATAGATCCCGGCGTGAGACCGGTGATCCACACCGCATGGTCGAGTCCGGCCTGCGCCACCGTGACGTTGCCCAGCTCGAGCGCGGGCGTGAGCCCGTAATCGACTCGCGAATCCGCCGGGCGATCGGTTGTCCAGGTGACCAACACCGCGCCCTGGCTCGGCGACACCGCCTTCACGTTGGTGATCTGCGGCGTGTCGAAGCTCACCTGGGCGGTGGCCGTGAGAGTGGTCGCCGGGTTGGCGTCCTGATAGACCGCGGTCAGCACGTCGCCTTCCGAGACGGCGAGCTGGCCGTCGTTCGCGGCCGTCGTCTGCGGCACGAGCGTGAGCGAGCCGTGATAGATCCCGTCCGTGCCCGTGAGCGTGACGTTTTCGGGCGTGGACTCCGTCGTGGACGACACCGCGACCTGCAGCGAGGGACCGGCGTTGGCATCGGTCACCTGCAGCTGCACGGTGCCGCTCTCGCCGTATTGCGGGCGATCGAAGGCCAGCGAAGCCGCACCGTTCCCCACCCCGCCCGTGATCACGAGACCGAAGGGCTGGGGTCCGAGGGGCACGGTGGGCGCCGAGATGCGCACCGTCCACAACCCGGGCGTGGGCGTGTTGACCACCACTTCTTCTTCCACGTTGCGATGGTCGTACGCGCCGCCCGTGACCGAGAAGCCGCCCGAGAAATTGTTGCCGTGATAGGCGGTCGCGCCCTGGCTCACCGTGAGATCGAGATCGTTGACGAGCTGAATGGCGGCCGCCGGATTGCCCGGGTAATCGCTCCAGCACAAGGAGACCTTGAGCGGGATCGAGCCGTCGCTCACGTACACCGGATACTCGAGCGCCTGGCCCTGCGCGAGCCCCTGCGTCTGATCGACGAGCAACAAGCGCCGCGTGTCACCCGCGAAATAGAGCACGTTGTCGGCGTCGATCCGGCCGTAGCCGATGTTGTTGTCGGGCGCGGTCAAGCCGGTGAGCGACATGTCGGCCGAATTGATGGCCATCGCCTTGAGGAGCGCGGCCGAGGGCGAAAAGCCATCGGCAGGCACGGCGGCACCCGTCGGATACCAGCCGTCCGTGCAGTACTGCCGCATGAGGGTGACCGCGCCCGCGCCCGTAGGGCTCGCCATCGAGGTGCCGGAGAGCGTGGCGTAGGCGGCCGTGCCCGGGCCGTAAGCCGAGGTCACGCTCTGCCCCGGGCTGCACACGGTGGGCTTCTGGCGGCCATCGAGCGTCGGGCCGCGGCTCGTGGCCGCGTAGACGAAGGTCTCGCTCGTGCCGTTTCCCGTGCCGCCCGCGCTCGTACAGTCCTTGGCCGTGGCCGGCGTGCCCACGGTGCCGGGCGCGGGGCCTGAGTTGCCATCCGAGAACGAAACGTAGAAGTCAGGATGCGACCAGATGAACTGGTCAGTCTCGTAGGAGAAGAGCGTGTAGTTGCCGCCCACGTCGCCGCCCCACGAGTTGGACGAGATGCGCGCCGCCCCGCCCGTGTTGCCCAGATAGGGCGGCAGGAAGAGATCGTTCAGGTCAGGGAAGGGATCGACGAAGCCGTGCAGCTGCGGCCCGCCGATGTCCATGAAGTAGATCTTGCCTTCCTTCGCCATGCCGTCGCGCGCGCTCGCGCCACCGACGGGATCGTCCCAGCCGACCATCGTGCAGGCCGTGTGCGTGCCGTGATACACGTCGGTCGACGAATCGCCGAAGATGGCGCTCGGGTTCAGCGAGCCGCGTTTGTAGGCGATGATCTTGCGGTGCGTCGGGTAGTCGCCGAAATCGGTGATGGGGACCGAGGGATCACGGAACATGTCGTGATACGTCTTGATCCCCGTGTCCGACGTGGTCACCACCTGGCCCTGGCCGCGGATGCCCATCGTCCACACGCGCCGGTTGCCGTTGAGGCTCGTCTGCACCACCCACTGCGCGAGATCGTTCAGAGGCCGCATCGGGATCACGGGCTCGATCCACGCCACATCGGCGAGCCCCGCCACCTCGGCGAGCCGCGCCGCGGGCGCCCGCAGGCGGAGAATCTTGTTCACGCCGTTCTGCGACGATCCTTCCACCGCGAGCCCCATCGCCTGCACGAGGCCGCGCGCGCGAGAGAGATCGGCATCGGGGAAGAGCAACGCCTGATAGCTCGAGTCGCCCGCCGCCGCTCGATCGACGAGCGGACTCAGCTTGTAGGCGGGCCGGAACTCGCCCACCCAGGCGGCGTGCGCCAGCGACTGGATGACCTGGCGGCCTTGGTCGGTCGTGCGCACCAGGAACGCCTGGTCGGGCACGTAAGCAAAGACGGCGGCGCCCGCGCGCTCGAGGGCGGCGCGCTCGGTCGCGCTCGGCGGACCATCGAATTGCACCAGATAGGAATGGATCGCGCCCGCGCTCTCGACCGCGGTCGAAGCGCGCTCGGTCGCCAGCGCCGCCGGCACGGTGGGCTCGGCCACCGCGGGCGCGAAGTCGTAGCCCGCGGCGAGATGGATGCGCGCGGGTCCCGTGGCCGGCGGCAACTCCTCGGGCGCCACCACGGTGCGCGTGGGCGTGGGCAGAAGGAAGCTCGGGGTCACGCGGTTCGCGAACTTGGGCAGGGCGACGAAGGAGCGCGTCTCGCTGACCGCGAGCTTTCCGGTTCCTGGATCGCGTGCCACGACGCACCACCAGATCGTGGTCTGGACATCGATCGGGATCCCCGACTGCGAGAGGTCGACCACCGGCCGATCCGCCTTGATGGTGACCAGCTCGGGCCGCGCCGGCACCTCGGTCCATGCCGAGGAATCGAACGGGCGAGTCGAGAGCACCACCGTCTCGGCGCGCCAGCCCGCGGTCGTGCGAAACGCAAAGCGCGCCTCGCTCTCGACCAGGCGCTGGCCCTCGGGGGGCGCGATCAGGAGCGGCCGGCCGAGCGCGGAGCGGGCCTCGGGGCGTAGTTCCGCCCGCGCCGGGCCCGGCACGAGAATCGCTGTCCAGATGCCGATGACCATGGGGAGCCAAAGGCGGCTCGAGCGGCAGAGCGCCCCGCGAGAGCGATCGTTGTGGTTGGGGATCATCCCAAGAGGGTAGCAGGCAGCACGTCCCGACGGCACCCGAACCTGGGGCCCGGGATCGAAATTCGGCTCGGCGCGCTCCGGGCTGAGGTAGGATTCCCGGGACCCGCCGGCTCGGAACATGAGAAGGAGTTGCCCGATGCGTTCTCGTCCTTGGATCCAAAACGCCGCGCTCGCGGCGATCGTCGTCTTCTCTCCCGCGATGGCTCACGCGCAAGCCGGGATGGAAGCCGGTGCGGCGACGAGCCATGCCGCGACGTGGGCCAAGCACCAGAAGGAATCGGGCACGTCCACGTCGGCCACGACCACCAAGACGACGACCAAGACGTCGGGCGCCACCGGTGGCAAGACGGTTTCCGGCCGAGCCGCCGGGACCACGCTTCCCGAGCGCAAGACGCGCCCGTCCTCCGGCGCGCCCGGATCGCTCTCGGGTCAGGTTCTCGAGCGTGGCAACGCCAAGCCCGTCCCCGGGGTGCTCGTCCGTCTCGAGTCGACCGAGCCCCAGTACGTGGTCGAGACCAAGCTCGCGCGCACCGACTCCTCGGGCGCCTGGCTCATCACCGACGTCGAGCCCGGCCGCTGGTCGCTCAGCGTCGACAACGAGCGCTTGCCCGAGACCTACGCCTCCTCCGAGTCGCCGCGCACCCTCATCGTGGCGAAGAACGACGCCCAACACGTCGCGCCGTTCGTCCTGTATCGCACGGCCTGTGTCGGCGGCCACGTGCAGTGGGCCGACGGCTACGTCTTCTCCGACGCTCCCGTCCTCGTCGCGCCACGGCGCTACGGCCTGCCGGTGGCCCGCGGGCGCGTGAATGGCGTGGGCGACTATCAGATCTGCTCCGCCCCCGCCGACACCGCCATGATCTGGCTCGTGCTCCGCGATGGCCGGCGGCTCGGCTCGCCGGTTCATCTCGCCGTCGGACAAGCGGCGACGGTGGACTTTCATCCGCCGAGCGAGGACAACATGCCGGGCACCATGCTGCTCATCAATGCCAAGACGGCCGGAGGGCAGAAGGTGCCTTTCGCTCGCGTTCTCATGGTGGGACGCCGCCTCGGCGTGGCCGGCGAGCCTTCGGTTGTCTTTGTGCGGGACGCCAATGCAAATCGCGAGGGCGAAGTCCTGGCGCACGTCCCTTACGGCACCTACGAGATCTTGGGATGGAACCCGCGTCAAGGAGAGTGGGGCCGCGTGGAGCAGTTCGTGATCGCGCGCGGCTCCGGCGAGTCCTTCGAGCACGAGATCACGCTGCGCGGGTCGTCCTCCGCCGCCGAGCAGGCGGCGTGGCGCCAGGAATTGCTCGATCGCGCCGACGATTTTCAGATTCATTGGGTGCCTTGAAACACTTCTCCTGCTAGAATCTTTTCGGCGCTTCCCAGCCGTGTGCCCCCGGTGCACCGGCCACGGGCTCTCTCCGCTAGCGCCTCCCGAACGAAGCGAAAAAACAGAAACTCCATGCTAGGAGGCCCCAGGCATGAGGCAACGCCCACGCTTGCGTTCCCCGCTCACGCTCTCCGCGGCCGCGGCTCTCGTGACTCTCTCGCTCATGGCCGGTTGCGGTCGCGAGTCGACGTCGCCCATGGCGCCGACCACGGGCCAATCGGCTACGCACATGCAAAATGGTCTCGCCACCGCGGTCCGCGCCGACATCGCCCGCACGATCGACGTGCAGAACCGCGCCACACCTGCGCTCTTGCGACACGAGGGCGTGATCGGCTCCGGCACCTCGATCGATGACCAAGGCCAGCCGGTGGTCGTCGTGTACACCGACCGTCCCGGCGTCACCGGCATCGACGCCGCCGTGGAAGGAGTCCCCACGCGCGTCGCCATGATCGGCAAGGTGATCGCCTACTCCAAGTCGGTCGATCCCAAAGCCAAGCCGGGCGGCAGCACGGTGCAGATGGGTACTTCGACCGGAAACGATCTCGAGTGCGCGGCCGGCACGCTGAGCTGCGTGGTCATCAAGAGCGGCACCGAGTACTTCCTGTCCAACAACCACGTGTTCGCGCGCGAGAACGCCGCCTCGATCGGCGAGCGCATCGACGCGCCGGGACGCTATGACGGCAAGCCGCGCTGCGCGCAGACCGCCCAGGTGGGCACGCTCGCGGACTACCGCCCCATCAGCTTCTCGGGCACCAACGTGGTGGATTGCGCGATCACCCGCCCGTCGGCGAGCCGCGCCTACTCGAAAGTGGAAGCGGGCGGATACCAGCCCTCGACCACGGTCGTGAACCCGAGCATCGGCCAGGCTTGCAAGAAGACGGGCCGCACGAGCGGGCTCACCACGGGTAGCGTGCAGGCGATCAACGTGACCATCCAGGTGCAGTACTCGTCCGGCATCGCCACGTTCACGAACCAGGTTCAGTTCCCGGGCACCTTCATCCGCGCGGGAGACTCGGGCTCGCTCGCCGTGACGCAATCGGGCAACAATCCGGTCGCCCTCATGTTCGCGGGCGGCTCGGGCGCCTCGTTCGGCAATCCCATCGGCTCGGTGTTCTCGGCGCTGGGAATCGCGATCGCTCCCTAGATTCGCGGCGCAGCGGCGGCTTGGCGACCGGGGCGGAGAGCGTTACTCTCCGCCCCGGAGCCATTGGGAGATGCAAATTGCCCCCGACACTCTTCTTCGACTCGCCGCCTTGGCCCTGCTCGTGGCCGGGCTCGGCTGCGCTCCCGCACACAAGACGACCGTGAAGGAAGGCCCGATCCACGAAGTGCTCGAAGCCCACACGGCGGAGGTCATGCGCCTTCCCGGCGTGATTGGCACCGGGGAAGGCTCCGACAACGGCGAGAGAGTCTTTGTCGTGTTCGTGAATCGGCGTTCGCCCGAGCTCGAAGCCAAGCTCCCCAAGCAGATCGGCGGCTACAACGTCATCGTCCGCGTAGCCGGAGACGTCTCCGCCCCTCCACGCTGATTGCAGCGCGCCCGGCGCCGTGCAAGTTGCAGCACGCTTTTTCTGGTGACACTCGGATGAATTCCTCGTCTCCCGTGTGTTGCCCGTTGATATACTTATTGCGCAGTCACAATCGGAATCTCACATAGGCAGCGGATGCCGCTCTCGAAGGAGATCGTGATGCGTCGCATCCTGCTGTCGACTCTCGTCCTCGCCTGCTCCGTCGTTCTCGCTGGCCCCGCCGCCTGCGCGAAGCCTGCTCCCAGCGGCGGCGGCTCCGCCTCCGGCATCTTCGATTCCGTCAATTCGTCCAACGTGAGCGGCAACGTCACGCTGCACGGTCTCTCGAGCGACACGCGCATCTCGGTGCGCTTGAGCAATCTCCAGCCCGACGTCGAGTACATCGCTTCCTGGTCGACCACGGTCGCTTGCGATATGGGAAATCTGCCTCCGGCGGGCGCCTTCTTCCGCTTCCGCGGCAGCAAGAAAGGAACGGCCGCCTTCACCGTGGACGTCTCCGCCCCTCTTTCCTCGATCCATTCCGTCGCGATTCAGGTGGGCAACGGTCTCGCGCTCGTGGCCTGCGCACCGGTGAACTGACCGCATCCCGATCTTCTTCTTCACGAGGGCGCGCCGAGCGACCGGCGCGCCCTTTGTCGTCAAGAGCAACCTTTCGCTCTCCCATCTCGCGAAGACGCCGATCCCCAAAGCTTTGACGGTGTCACGCGTCACAAAACGTGGATGACGCGCGCGGCCTGATACTCTCCTTGCGCGCCGGGGCTCCCCGGCTTCTCCAAGGAGATCGTCATGCGCCGCTTGCTCGCTTCTCTCCTTCTCGTTGCCTGCTCCCTCGCCCTCGTGGATCGTGCACAGAGCGCACCCCCGATCTCCGGCACCGTGAACGCGATCGGTGGCTCGGGCATCTCGGGCAAGGTCAGCCTTCACTCCACCAAGGACGGGACGCGCATCTCGATCCGCCTCGCGGGACTTCAGACCGACGCCGAGTACATCGCCGTGTGGTCCACGAGCGCGAGCTGTGACGTCGGAACCGCACCGCCTCCTCCTTCGAATGTCGTGGGCCGCTTCCGCGGCGACAGCAAGGGCAAGGCGAGCCTCACCGCCGACGTGACCGCTTCGGCCGACCAGATCCACTCGGTCGCCGTGCAGCTCGGCACCGGTCTCACCCTCGTGGCCTGCGCGCCCCTCGACTGAGCCGGAATCGGTCAAGTCTCTGCTTCATCCAATCGTTATTCGGAAAGACCGCACCCCCAGCGGCTTCCGGAGATCATGCGTGCCTAAACAGGCCGGATCCCCCACGGCTGGTACGCTCGCGATTGGCTCGCCGCTCGTCTCCGCCCTCCGCGCGCGGCGAGACTCACAAAGGAGAACATCATGCGGAAGGTCCTCTCATTGTTTCTGATCGTCGCATCCCTCTCGTTGGTCGCGGACGCGTCACGGAGCGGTGATCGACATGTGAACGCGAATCTGAACGCCGTGGGAAACTCGGGCGTATCTGGCAAGGTTCAACTGACCTCTCTCCCCCATGGCGGGACCGTGATCAACGTCGTCGCGACCGGGCTCAAGCCGGGAACCGAGTATCTCTCGCTCTACTACGACAACGGGACGTGTGAGCTGGAGCCGTACTCCGAGGACGACATCATCGGTCATTACACGGCCGACGCCCTGGGCGAAGGCCACGCCCACGCCAAGGTCGGCGACGATCTCGACGAGATCCACTCGGTGTCGGTTCGCCTGAACAGCGACTTCTCGCTCCAGGCCTGCGCCGCCGTGAATCCGTAGCCGGGCGCCCGCGGCCGCGCAGAGAGGCGGGTCGGCCCGGACCCGCCTTCTTTTGTTAGAGTGCGACCCATGCTTCGAGCCGCGTCGCGCCGCAGGGCGGAGCTGACCATTGCCCTGCTGTCCGCTCTCCCCCTTCTGCCCGCGCTCCCCCAGCCCTTCCTGCAGGACGACATCAACTCGACCTATCAGGCCGCCATCACGACCAGCCGTCCCCTACACCTGCTCGATCCGTGGATGGGCGGTCTGCTGCGACTCGTGCCCAAGCTCTATTTCGTCCTGATCATGCTCGTGGCGGGGCCAATCCCCTGGGTCT
>DATFWU010000175.1:0-4679 GCA_035259005.1 Candidatus Eiseniibacteriota bacterium | reverse complement strand
CCGAGGTGAACGCGGCTCAGGTGGTCGAGCCCGTGCGAGCCCTCGGGATCGAGCAGGTACGAGGCGATCATCGTGTCGAAGACCAGACCGCGCACGGCAAGGCCGGCGCGCTCGAGCACCAGCGCGTCATACTTGAGGTTTTGTCCGAGCTTGGGGTGCTCTGGTGCGGCGAAGAGCGAGCCCAGCGCATCGCGCACGCGCTCGAACGGGAGATTCGTGCCCTCGCGGTGCGCGATCGGCAGATACGCCGGCCGCCCGCCCGCGGTGACGCCGACGCCGACCAATCCCGCCCGCATCGGCTCCTCGCTCGTCGTCTCGGTGTCGACCACGAATCCCGACGGCGCGTCGTGGAGCTCGCGCACCAGCTCTTCGAGCGCTTTGGACGTGTCGATGAGGCGCACGGGCGGCCCATACGGCTCCCAGGGAGCCTCGACTGCGGTCTCGAAGAGCAAGGCGGATTGAACGACTTCGTTACTGGCTACCCGTGCCGGCGGAAGAGCCGAAGCGGCGGGAGCGGTTCCAGCCGGGGCGGCGGATGGCCGAGCGCCCGTGGGGTGAGGATTTTCGGGCGCGAGGGAAACGCCGGCCCCGGCCCTGGCCACGCCGCTCCAAGCCCCGGATTCGATTTCGGATGCCCATGTCAGGAGTCGTCGAAGCTCGTAGCGTTCGCCGAGCGCCTTGAGGTGTTGGGCATCGGGCGGGCGCACCGTGAGCCGCTCCCAGCCGAAGTCGAGCGCGAGGTCGTCCTGCACCGTCACCAGCTTGCGCGAGAAGAACGCCGCCTCGCGATGCTCGGCGAGCTTCGCGCGCAGCGATTCGCGATCGACCTCGCCGAGACGCTCGTAGAGCGCTTCGAGCGTGCCGAACTGGGCGATGAGCTTGGCCGCCGTCTTCTCGCCGATACCGGGCACGCCGGGAACGTTGTCGACCGAGTCGCCCATGAGGGCGAGCAGATCGCGCAACGACGAGGGCTTCACCCCCCACTTGGCCTCGACCGCGGCTTCGTCGAGCCACAGATCCTCGTCGCCGGCGCGGCCGCGCGGCGAGAGCACTTGCACGCCGGAGCGCACCAGCTGCTGCAGGTCCTTGTCGCTCGTGACCAGGACCACATCCATGGCGTCTTCGACGGCGCGGCGCGCCAGCGTGGCCATCACGTCGTCGGCCTCGTAGCCGGGCGCTTCGAGCAAGGGCAAGCCAAGCGCGGCGGCCAGCTCCTTCAAAGGCTCGAGCTGGGCTGCCAGCTCCTCGGGCATGGGCTTTCGCGTCGCCTTGTACTGGGCGAACTCCTGCTCGCGCAGCGTCGGGCCGGAAGCGTCCCAGGCCAGCGCCCAGTACTCCGGCTTCTCGTCGGTGCGCAGCTTGATCACCGTGTTGGCGAAAGCGAAGAGCGCGCTCGTGTGCTCGCCGCGCGCGTTCATGAGCGGGCGGCGGATGAAGGCGTAGTGGCTCCGGTAGGCGAGCGCCAGGCCGTCGAGCAGGAAGACACGCGGGGCGCGCACGAAGCCTCGAGCGGCTACGCCCCCGTCGGGGGGCGACGGGCCACGAGCAGTTGATTCGCGCCCGGCTCCCACGCCGGCCAGGACAGGGCGTTGAGGAGACGGTCGAGGGCGTAGAGGAGGTGCGGCAGCCGGTTCAATCCTTTGAGGGCTCCGAGATCACGGTTCAGCCACCAGTGCGTGGGCGTCGCGCGGGGCGCGGTGAGGCCCTAGCTCGTGAGCACGGCGGCGTAGCGCGCGCGCTCGCGCGGGCGGCAGTGGGCGGCGAGCGGACCGTGCCATCCACCCACCACATCGCTCACCAGGAGCACGCCGCCCGGCGCCACGGCGCGGCACAAGCGGCAGAGCGCCGCCTCCCAGCGCGCGTCGTCCGTGATGTGATAGAGCACGTCGCAGCAATTCACCACGTCGAAGGTGCCGCCGGGATCGGTCTCGGCGAGATCGCCGCGCACGATGCGCGCCTGGGGAAAACGCCGGGCGAGGAGCTGTGCCCCGGCCTCGGTGAGCTCGATCCCGGTCACCTGGGCGCCGCGCCTCGTATAGTAGTTCACCCAGAATCCCACGCCCGATCCTCCGTCGAGCACGGCCGCCCCTTGGAGCTTCACGCCTTCTTTCGCCAGCTCGCGCGTGACCACGATCTCGCGCAGCCGGTACATGGCCTGGTTGTAGGCCATCGAAAGCCCCGGCTCGCCCGTGCCGCGCAGGTCGGGATGGGCCGAGAGCACCCCCTGCCAGAAGGCCTCGGGGTCGTAGCTCGTCTCGCGCGGCAGCGCGCCGGGAATCTCAGCCACGCTCCCTCCGATAGAGCCGGAGTCGTCCGATCAGGCGCTCGACCGCGGGCGGAACGAGATAGCGGATGGCCGCGCCGCGCGCCACGCGCGCACGCAGATCGGTCGAGGAGATGGCCAGCGCCGGCAGGTCGATGACGCGGAAGCGCCCGCGCGCCAGGCCGGCCGGCCAGCGCGCGCGGCGTCCCGGGCGCGGCACGGCGGCGATGCCGGCCAGCTCGAGCACGCGCTCGGGGCGGCGCCAGTTGGGCAGATCGGCCAGCATGTCGGTTCCCACCACCAGCCACCACTCCACGTTCGGATGCGCGCGCCGCAGGCGCTCCAGAGTATCCACGGTGTACGAGGGACCGCGCCGCCTGAGCTCGTGCGTCACCGCGCGAAAGCCGCGCTGGCCCTGGAGCGCGGCCTCGAGCAGAGCCAGCCGCACGCGCTTGGGGCTCACTCGCCGGCGGCGCTTGTGCGGCGGCGATCCGGCGGGGACGAACCAGACCTCGGAGAGATCGAGATCACGGGCCGCGCCGGCCGCGGCGGCCAGATGCGCGAGATGCGGCGGATCGAAGGTGCCGCCGAAGAGGCCGATCCGCCTCACGGCGCCGAGGCGGGTGGCGCCCCGCCGCGGGCTTGCGCCACGAGCCGGGCTTTCACGTACTCGGAGAGCTTCTTGGCCTCGTTGGCCACTGGGCCGGGCGGCGCCGGCGTGAGCGCGGCCAGGCGCTCGAGCGCGGCGTTCGACTCCTCCCAGTACTTCTGCTTGGCCCACGATTGCGCCTCGGCCAGGATGGCCCACGAGACCCACGGCGTGTCGTTGTAGTTCGTTTCGACGTCCTGGAAGTAGGCGCGCGCCGGCCCGTGGAAGCCGAGCTTGGCGTAGATCTTGCCGTTGTCGTACGCCTTCTTCGCCAGGCGCGAGCGCGCCTCGGTCCGCGCCTCCTTCACTTCGGCGGCGTGCGGGTGATCCGGGTACAGCTCCAAGAAGTGCTCGAACTCGTCGAGGGCGCGGTGCGTGTAGTCCTGATCGTACGCCGATCCGCGCGACTCCTTCCAATAGGCGAGACCCAGATAGTAGTGCGAATCGGGCACGAACGTGCTGCCCGCGAATTCGTTGATCACGATCTGGAACTCGGTTGCCGCCGAGGGCCACTCGCTGGTGCGCATGTAGCAAAGGCCCAGGTAGTAGTGCGCCTCGTCCGCCTTCTCGCCCGTCGGCTCGCGCGTCACGTAGCCCTTGAAGAACTCGATGGCGTCCGAGTACTCGTGGCGCTCGAAGGAGGCCTTGCCGTAAGCGATGATGTCGCCGGGCGGCATCTCGGCCCGCGGCTTGTGCGGCGCGTGCGCGCAGGACGCAGCGACGGCGCAGAGGGCCACCGCGAACAGGAGGCGAAGCCCCGGACCGGAACGGGAAAGCCTTTGGATCACGGACGATTCGTGTAGAAGAGGCTGACCAGGCCGACGATGAGACCGATCACGAGCACGGGCTCGACCATCTTTTGCCAGCTCTGCTGCGGCACCGTGCCGCGGGTCTCCGGGATGGCCGCGTCCTCGAGCAGCGGAACTTCGGACTTGCGCACGTAGTCGGCGAAGGACGTGTCCGCCTGGCCCACCCAGTAGACGGCGCGCGTGTCCGGACGCATGAGCTTGGCCGACAGGGTGACGATCGCGCGACGCTCGACGTGCAAGCCGCCGAAGAGTCCGGAGCGGAAGAGGCGAGGGTAGTCGACGCGCGACTCGTCGACCGAGACCACCATCAGGGGAAGGTCGGACTCGGCGGGCGGCGTCTCCGGATTCTCGCCCGGCGAATCGTACACGGCCTCGCTCTTGTGCGTGCGCCGCCACGCGTTCTGCTGCTCGATCGTTCCCTTGAGGACGCTGTCGGGCATGGCACTCGAGGGCACCGGCGTTGCGACCGCCGCCGTGGGCGAGGGCGGGCTCACCTGCATGACCTCGACTTTGCTCTCGGTCAGCGCTCCCAGCACGGCCCGCTCGGCGGTCGGGCTCACGGTTCCCTCCGGCATCTTCTGGAAGGCGATCTTGGTGCCCGACGGGATGGGCGCGCGCGCCACCAGGGTGCGCGCCGTGGCCGCGATGGCGTGGTCGAGAAGCGCGAGATTGCTCTCGGGAAGCGGTTTCTTCTCGGCGTGGGACGGACTCACGGCGAGGCCGAGCAAGGCCGTCACGCCAAGCGCCAGTCGCAAGGCCGGGGCGGCCGCCCTCATCGGAGGTTGTGCTCCTCGAGATACGTCTCGTCCACCAGCACCTCCCTCGCCTTCGAGCCCATGAACGGTCCCACCACGCCCAGGGACTCGAGCTTGTCCATGAGCCGGGAGGCCCGCGAATAACCCACCTTGAGACGGCGCTGCAAGAGTGACGTCGAGCCCTGCTGATGCAGGACCACGAG
>DATFWU010000174.1:0-2670 GCA_035259005.1 Candidatus Eiseniibacteriota bacterium | reverse complement strand
ATGCTTCTGGCTCATGTCGCCGCCGAACCACTCGAACGAGTCGTCGGCGCCTTCGAACGCCTCGAGATAGTCGCCGTGCGTGTTGCTGCCACAGGCGTTCCACGTGAACGAGTTGAGCTCGTTGTTCGGAGTAATTTCCTTGCCCGAGTACTCGATACGGACGTAGCGGAGCGTGCCCGAGTTGTCCGCGTCGTCGTTGCCGCCGTAGAAGCCGATGGCGCCGCCCTCGCTGGCCGACGAGTCACCGGCGCAGGAGTTGACGATGTTGGTCTTGGCGTAGCCGTTGATCACGACGCCACCGCAGTGGCCGCGGGTCATCGATCCCGGGGCGTCATCGCTCGTGATGATGACAGGATCGCACCGCGTTCCGATGGCGTAGAGCTGCCCGCCTCGCTCCACGATGATCGTGCCCAGCGTCGCGAACTCCTCGAACACGACGACGCCCGGCGGGATCGAGAGCGAGCCCTGGGACTTGATGCGCAGCTGGCCCTTCACCAGATAGTTGCTGTCCGGCGACCAGAACTGATGGCCGTAGATTCCGATGTTGTTGTAGATGGCGAGGGGACGCGGATTCGGCATGCCGAGGAGGTGGAGGTCGGTGCGGCCGGCGCCGTTGGAATCGTAATAGGTCCAGCCCTGCGTCCAGTCGTCGCCGGGGTTCGGTCCGATCGCGCCCTGATAGCAAGCCTGCTCGAAGAATCCGTCATTGGGCACGGTCATCGCGTTGCCCCAGGCCGGGCTCGCAGGCGCCGGCTGGAAGTTGGGCGTGACGTTTGGCTTGTACGGAGCATCGGGAAGGAGCGGATCCGCGTACACGTTGTGCGTGTAGACCGACGTGCCCAGCTGCGCCGCCGTGAGGCCGGCTCCGCAGCTCGGAGCGCCCACACCCGAAGCGCCGACGAACTGTCCCGCCAGGGTTCCGCTTCCGTTGTTGGAGAAGAGCAGGTTGCCGTCGAACACCATCTGGGCCGACGCGCCGCTCGAACAAAGAGCGAGCAGTGCGGCGGCCAGCAGACCGCGCCGGGCGACCCCAGGACCTTTGGTCGCGAGCAAACGCATGAGGGAGGCCTCCTTGGGGTGGAACGGGAGTTGGATCCACCGAGAGAGAGTGGTGGAGCGGCACGGGTCCAGCGTGGATCCACACGGTGCTGGCGGCGGGACGGGCACCTTCCCAGATGCATCGCGAGCCGTTCGTGGCCGCTCCCCCGAACCGCGGTCAGACTAGGAGAGTCCGGGGGTGCTCCGGGTTGCCCTTGCATGAACGGCGTATGAATTCTTGTTACCGGGAGGTTGCCAACGCCGCCTTGATTTGGGCGCGTGGTCGCGGCGCGCGCACGATGAAGTCGAGCCCATGGCGGCGGCTCTATGAGTGGAGAGCGGGCTCGGAAATTCTCGGGACTCTGCGCTTTCTAGGCCAGGCGGGAAGCCGTGGCGGCGCTCGACGCGGCGAGCGAGAGGCCCGCCGCGCCGCGTGCGCCGACCGCTCAGCCGCGGTGCACGATCTTGGCCTGGGCGAGGAAAGCTTTGACTTCGCGCGTGCCCGTGATGTGAAGCCACGGCGCGGAGTCGTCCGCCGACCACTGCAGATCGAAATTGAAGAACGGACAGCACTGGCGCTCGAGCGAGATCCACTCGCCTACCTGGGCGAGCTTCTTGGCGTCGGTCGGCAGCCGGAACGCGTAGCCGTTGGGAAGCTCTTTCACCTCGCGCACGTTTTCGGTCAGCGCCACCATGAGCTGGTCGTGGCGGACGCGATCGCTCGCCGAGAGTGCGTCGAGCTGGCAGGCGATGGGATGCTCGGCCGGTGCGGCTTGAGCGGCGCCGCCGGAGAGCGAGGCCAGGGCCAGCGAGGCCGCGAGCCCGTGAATCCAGGTTGTCTTCATCTCGTTCCTTTCTCGCCGATCGCCCCCTCGACGATCGGACAATCGCCGCGGCAGCGGCATTGGACGATGAGCTCGAGCGAGCGCTTGCGCACCGTGAGGGCGCGGATCGCCTCGTCGATCTCCTTCACCTTGGCTTCGGCCTTGCGGCAAAAGGCGCGGGAGGGCGCGGCCCGTCGCCGGCGCACGAGGCGCATCAGCTCTTCCATCTCGCCGAGCCGAAAGCCGAGGCTCTGGGCCCAGCGGATCAAGCGCACTTCGCGCAGCACGCCCGGCGGATACGCGCGATAGCCCGAAGGCCCGCGCGCCGGCGCGCCGAGCAGTCCGCGGCGCTCGTAGTAGCGAAGAGCCTGCACACTGGCTCCCGTACGCTTCGAGACTTCGCCGATGTTCATGGCGCACCTCCAAAGACAGCGTGAACCCTGTAGCGCGCTACAGGGTCAAGGGGGAGATTCCGGCCGATTCCCGGGTGTAGGATGGGCCTACCGGCCCGACTCGTCGACCATCCGATCCGGACTTCCAGGAGAGAATCATGGACAAGCGCACGTTGGGTAAGCAGGGGCTCCGGGTGTCCGCACTGGGCCTCGGATGCATGGGCATGACCGACGCTTACGGCACGAGGGACGACGCCGAATCGCTGGCCACGATCGACCACATGCTCGAGCTGGGGATGAACTTCCTCGATACGGCCGATGTGTACGGTCCGTACACGAACGAGCGTCTGGTCGGCAAGGCCATCGCCGGGCGGCGCGAGCAATTCGTGATCGCGACCAAGTTCGGCAACCGGCGC
>DATFWU010000173.1:0-6663 GCA_035259005.1 Candidatus Eiseniibacteriota bacterium | reverse complement strand
TCCGCCACCTCGCCAGCCGCTCGGCGATCTCCTTCTCGAGGCCGCGGTCGGTCGGGCGATAGAAAGTGGTCCCTTCGAGCTCGTCGGGCAAGTGCTGCTGGGCGACCTGGGCTTCGGGCTCGGCGTGGGCGTAGCGATAGCCCTTGCCGTAGCCCAGGTGGCGCATGAGCCCGGTGACGGCGTTGCGAATGGCCATGGGAACGGGAAGCGAGCCCTTTTCTTCCGCCGTGGTGCGCGCTTCGCCGTAGGCCTTGTAGACCGCGTTCGACTTGGGCGCGACCGCGAGATAGACGGCGGCCTCGGCGATCGCCAGCTCGCCTTCGGGTGAGCCCAGAAAGTGATAGGCGTCGGCTGCGGCCTGGGCCACGACCAGGGCCTGGGGATCGGCGAGGCCGATGTCCTCGCTCGCGGCGCGCACCAGGCGGCGCGCGACGTAGAGCGGATCCTCGCCCGCGGCCAGCATGCGAGCGACCCAATAGAGCGTGGCGTCGGGATCGGAGTCGCGCAGCGACTTGTGCATGGCCGAGATGATGTTGAAGTGCTCTTCGCCGCTCTTGTCGTAGCGCAGGTGCTGGTAGGTGAGCGCGCGCTCGAGATCGGCGACCGTGACGCGCTTCTGCTTCTCGCGCGTGGCGACCTCGGTGGCGAGCTCGAGCGCGTTCAAGGCGCGGCGCGCATCGCCGTCGCCGTGGCGCACGACGGCCTCGATCGCGTCCTCGTCCCAAGCGATGCCGGAGTCCCCCAGGCCGCGCTCCTTGTCGGCGAGGGCTCGGCCCACGATCACGCGCAGATCATCCGGGCCGAGCGGATTCACGACGAGCACGCGGGCGCGTGACAGGAGCGCCGAGTTCACCTCGAACGAGGGGTTCTCGGTGGTGGCGCCGACCAGAACCACCGTGCCGTCTTCGACGAGGGGCAAGAAGGCGTCCTGCTGCGCCCGATTGAAGCGATGGATCTCATCCACGAACAGGAGCGTGGGGCGGCCGGTGGCGCGCTTTCTCTCGCGCGCCTGGCTCATGGTTTCGCGAATCTCCTTGATCCCGCTGGTCACCGCCGAGTAGGCGGCGAAGGGCGTATCGGTGGCTTGCGAGAGCAAGCGCGCGAGCGTCGTCTTCCCGGCTCCCGGCGGCCCCCAGAAGATGATCGAAGGAATCTCGGAGCGCGGACCGAGTGATCCGAGCGGCCCTCCGCCTTGGATCAGATGGTCCTGGCCGACCACGTCGTCGAAGCGCCGCGGCCGCATGCGCTCGGCGAGCGGGGCCTTGCCGGCGCGCGTCTCGAAGAGGTCCATCAGCCTTCGAGGAAGCGCACCTCCACGGTGCGCCGGCGAGGGCCGTCGAATTCGCAGAAGTACACGTCCTGCCAGCGACCTAATGCGAGATGGCCATCGTGCACGGGCAGGGTGACGCCGGGACCGACGAGCGCCGCCTTGATGTGCGCGGCCGAGTTGCCCTCGGCGTGTCTGTAGCCTGCGCTCCACGGCACGAGGGTCTCGAGGCGGGCGAGAAGGTCCGTGGTCACGTCGGGGTCCCAGCCTTCGTTCACCGTGAGGGCGGCGGTCGTGTGCGGACACCAGAGGTGCGCGAGGCCCTCTCGCGCCTCGAGGCCTGAGAGAGCTTGGTTGACTTGTTCGCGCACCAGCACCACCTGGGCGCGCGACTCGGTCTCGACGTGGAAGCGAGCCACCTTCATTTGCCGTCGCGCAGCTTGGCCAGCAAGCGCTCGGCCGCCTGGTCGACGTTGGTCGGCCGGCCGAGGTCCAGTCCCGCCTCCTCGAGCTTCTGGAACAGCTCGACGATGGCCGGGGCTTCGATGTTCGAGGCGCGCAGGCGCGCGGCGTCCGAGAAGATCTCGTCGGGATAGCCGCGGGCCACGATCTCGCCGCCCTGGATGAGCATGTACACGGTGTCGGCGAGATCGCTCACCGAGCTCACGTCGTGGGTGGCGATGATCGTGGTCATGTGGTAGCGCGCCTGCAGATCGTTGAGCAAGGTCACCAGCTCGGAGCGCGAGCGCGGATCGAGCCCCTCGAAGGGCTCGTCCATGATCAAGAGCTCGGGATGCAGAACGAGCGCACCGGCGAGCGCCACCTTCCGCTTCTCGCCCCCCGAGAGGTAATGACAGACCTTGTCCTTCAGGTGCACGATCCCCAGCTCGGCGAGCACCTCCTGCACCATGCGGTCCACTTCGGCGTCGGGATACCCGTAGTTGCGGGGCGAGAACGAGACGTCGTCCCACACCGTGGGCGCGAGCAGCTGCTCGTCGACGTTCTGAAACAGGACGCCCACGCGCTCGCGGATGCGGTTGAACTGCTTGGCAGGATTGACGCCGAACACCTCGACCTCGCCCTCGCGCGGCGACAGCAAGCCGAGGATGTGAGCCAGCAGCGTGGACTTACCGCTGCCGTTGGGACCGAGGATGACGACCCGCTGCCCCTTCTCGACGACGAAGTCGAGCCCGCAGAGATAGATCTCGGTCTGATCGGCAAAGATGTGCCGCACGCACGACACGTGCACGACCGGATCGGGCGCGCCCGGCGCCGTATGGGCGCGACCCGGATGCTTGGGATCGAGAGGGTGTTCGTGATCGCTCACGGCGCCCCCCGCGTCCAGACGGCGGCGGTCACGATCAAGGCCGCGAGCGCCACCGGCACCCAGTCGAGCCGCGTGCTCGCCGACCAGTGCCGGCAGCCGCACACGCGCCCCGAGTGGCCGCGCAGCTCCATCACCGCGTACACACGCTGGCTGCGCTCGAAGGAGAAGAGGACGAGCGTGCCCATGCCCTGCCCTAGATTCGAGAGCCGGCGCATGGCGCCGCCCCGCCCCCACCCGCCGCGCAGCCGCAGGGCCACGGAGAGGCGAACCATCTTGTTGGCCAGGGTGAAGAAGGCGCGATAGCTCAGGAAGAGCGCGTCGCCCACGAAGCGCGGCACCAGGCGCGAGATGGGCGCGAAGAGGTCGGGATAGGGCGTGGTGCCCACGAGCCACACGGCGGCGAGCCCGGCGCACAGGGCACGCAAGAGATAGATGGCGGCGGTTTCCCACCTCCCGTCCCAGCGCGAGGCGATGAAGACGAGGGTGAAGAGCGCGGGATAGGTGGCGAGGCCGATCACCGGCACGATGGGAAGCCCCGACGCGAGCACCAGGACCCACACGAGCCCGTAGGCCGACGCCAGGAAGGCGACCGAGCTCGAGAACACAGCACTGCCGACCACGGCGAGCACGAGGACGATCTTGGCGCCGGCCGAAGCCTGATGCCAGGCGCTTCGCCCCGACGAAGCCCAGTAGTCGACGATGGCGAGATCGAGATTCACGGCAGCGAGGGCGACGTAGATTGGCGCCCGATCCGCTCGGGCTCGCGGGCGTGCGCCGGAAGCAGGCTCGGATTCACGCGCGCCAGGAAGCGCACCGTCCCTCCCGCCACCACCGCCTCGGCCAGCGTGCCCACGATCCAGAACGGAAACGAGAACAGCACCAGGCGGCCGAAGCGCTGCCACACGATGCCGTGGATGTCGCGCGGCAGCACCACGTCTTCGATGTCGTGCGGGGCTTCTGCGTGGATCAGCTCGCCCGGCGCGGGTGTGGAGCTGGCGATGCCGACGACCACGAGCCAGGCCGCGAGTGAGCCCACCATGCCGACGATCGCCGCCATGGCCGCCGCCCAGAAAGGACGCGCGCGATGCGCCATCAGCCGGTAGGTGCGGCTGCCCAGGGCCGCCGCGAGCCCCGTGATGAGCGAGTTGAGACCGATCACGGTGACGCCACCGTGACCGAGAAGAGCGAGAATCGCGTTCACGACGCACGCCGAGACGAAGGCGAGCCCGCCGCCCAGGAGCATGCCTACGAGGGGGGCGAGGCTCAGGTGATAGCCGAGGGGGCCCAAGGGCAGCGCCATGGCGGCCAGCATGAGGGCGGAGAGCGCGCCCACCAGGGCGAGCCGGTCCGAGCGGTCGTTGCGATGGCGGCGGGAGACGATGGCGAGGAGCAGGCCGGCCACGAGAAAGCCCGAGACCCAGAGCCACCACGGCAGGACGCCGTCGGGGAGATGGAGATGGCTCATGCAGGGCTCCTCAGTCCAGCGGGTCGAAAGCCAACGCCCAGATCTCGATCTCGGCCGCGCCCAGCTCGTCGAGCACTTGGGCCGCGGTACGCACCGTGGATCCCGTGGTCACCACGTCGTCGACCAGCGCCACTCGCCGTCCGGCGACGGAAGCGGCCTCCGGTCCCGCCGCGAACGCGCCACGGACGTTGGCGAGCCTTTGGGCACGATCGGCTCCGGCTTGCGGCGGCGTCTGTCGCACACGCACGAGCGCGCGAGCCACTGGAACACCTTCCAGGGCGGCGAGGTGACGCGACCAGAGATCGGTCACGTCGTAGCCGCGCTCGCGCACGCGCACCGGATGCGCGGGCACGGGAACGAGCAGGTCCACGTCGCTCGCTTTCCCGATGCGCTCCACCCACGCGTCGCGCCACGCGCTCATGCGCTCGGGGCACGCCTCGTACTTGGTGGCGCGCACGAGCGCACCCGTCTCGCGGCCGAACTGCACCGCGGCCAGGACGCGCCGGTGCGCGCGCCGCCCGCATTGCCGCCGCGACTCGCCGCCCTGGCAATCCAGGCATACGGGGCCGCCGAGCGGCACGGCGGAGGACGCGCAGGCGCCGCACCAGACGACAGGCTCGCCGAGCGGTCGGTCGACCGGCCGCTCGATCGCCCCCTCGCAGCACACGCAACGCTCGGGCACGATCGCGGCCAGGGTCGCGAGCACACTCTGCTTGAGGCTTTCTATTCTTCGACCGAACCGTCCACGCCGAGAGGCAGCGGTTTCCATCCCACGAATTCGCGGAGGCGATCCAGGCGGGGCTCGACGTCCAGCCAGAAACGGAGGGACAGAGCGCCCTGATGCACGAGAAGTCCCAGTCCGTCGAATGCGCGAACACCTCGTGCCGAGGCGAGGACCAGCCACGGCGTTCGCCGCGGAGCATACCGCAAGTCCACGGCCACCGCCCCGGGTGCGAGCCAGGCAGGATCGCAGGGCAAAGGATCGGCGGGAGCGCCACCCAGCGTGGTGGCGTTGATGACGAGGTGAGCTTCGCCGATGCCCTTTCGCGCCTCGGGAGAATCCCACATGGCCCATGGCGCTGCCGCCAGGCCCGGCAGCGCCTGCGCGCGCTCCCGATCTCGTGCCACGACGAGGCATGCCGCGCCCGCGCGCGCGAGCGCAGGATACAAACCGGCCGCCGATCCCCCGCCCCCGAGCAAGACGACGCGCGCGCCCTCGAGCCTTACGCCCACGTCACGGGCAAAGCCGACGAAGCCTTCGCCATCGGTATTCGTGGCCACATAGCCGGCCGCTTCGCGGCGCAAGCAATTGGCGACCCCGGAGACGCGCGCCTCGTCGGTCACGCGCACCGCGCTCTCGTAAGCCACCCGCTTGAGCGGCGCGGTCACGCTCAGGCCGTGCGCCTCCATCTCGTGGAGCGAGCGCAGCGTGTCGGGCAAACGCGAAGGCTCGACGTCGATGGCGAGATAAGCGGCCGCGACGCCCAAGGAATCGAGCGCGGCCTGATGCAAGCGTGGCGAAAGCGAATGGGCGATGGGATGGCCGAGGACCGCGAAGAGACGGAGTGCGGGCTCGCCCTTCATCCCGCGGGCGGGGTGGTCGTCGCCTCGCTCGCGCTCGGCACCGTCTGCGCCTTGGCGGTCGCACCCATGAGGAAGAAGAGCACCGCCGACCACACGGCGAGCAGCACGCCGACGAGCTCCGATTCGGCGATGCCCGTGCCTCCGATGTGAAGGATGTACGCCGAGGGCTCGTAGTAGCGCGTCGTGTCGACGGCCGCGCGCAAGAGCGCGTAGAGGCCGAGCATGAGCCACCAGCGCTGGCCGGGGGCTTTGAGCTTGGGCCCCACCGCGGTCACGACCACGAAGGTCACGAGCCCGGCGAGCACGTTGTAGAGCTGCGAGGGATGGAGCGGCTGATTGCCGAACTGCTGGTAGGGCAGCGAGCCTTCGGGAAAGCGCATGCCCCAGGGAAGCTTGGTGGGCGTGCCATAGCAGCAGCCGTTGAGAAAGCAGCCGAAGCGCCCGATAGCGGCGCCCAGCGCGGTCGGCCCGGCGAGAATGTCGGCCGCCTCCCAGGTCGGCATCTTGTGGCGCGAGCAAAACCAGATGCCGGCCGGCACGCCGAGCAGGAAGCCGCCCCACAAGGTGAGGCCTCCCTCCCACAAGGCGAACACGTGCAGCCAGCGTCCCTGGAACTCGCCCACGTGGCCGAGCACGTAAAGAAGTCGTGAGCCGGCCACGCCGGCCGCGAGCACCACGAGCCCGAGGTTGAGAACCTGGTCCGTGTCCCAGCCGCGCGCGCGCGCCTCGCGAGTGGCGAGCCAGATGCCCACCAAGAAGGCGATGGCGAGAGCCAAGCCGTAGGAGCGCAGGACGAAGGGACCGAGATGGAAGATTTCCGGATGCACGAGGTCTCCCCGGGGACTTCCGGGCTCAGTATTCCTGGCGGCGCAGCGACACGTTGAGCAGGAGCCCGATCTCCACGCAGGTTACCACGAACGACGTGCCGCCGTAGGAGACGAGGGGCAGCGGCAGGCCGGTCACCGGCGCCCATCCCACGGTCATGAGCACGTTCACCATGACGTGGTACCAGATGACGGC
>DATFWU010000172.1:0-4435 GCA_035259005.1 Candidatus Eiseniibacteriota bacterium | reverse complement strand
CGCAAACCCAGGGCGAGCGCCCGCTCGTCCTCGTGCCCTTGGTCGGGTTCGAGGGACACGTGGTGGCCGCCGCGGGGTGGGAGCTGCACGCGGAGGTGCTGCGCCGTGCGTATCTCGAGCGCCTGCTTGCGGCGCGCGTGTTCGGCGACCCCGGCGTCTATCACGCCGAGCGCATCTCGAGCTCGCTCTCGCTCTCGGTCTACGACGACCAGAACCGCGAGGTGTATCGCACGCGCCCCAGCCAGGGCTCCGCGCGCTATGCGGAGGCGCCCGTGGGCTCGCTGCTCCCCGGTTGGCGCGTGTCGGTGGGTCCGGCGGCGCCGGACCGATGAGCGGGGCGATGAGCCCTCGGCGATGAGCGCGCGGCGGGGGCGCCCGCCGCGATTTCTTTGTCTTCCGTGGTACGGTCACGCCGCCGGGGAAAGCCTGCCGCCGGCCGCCGGAGGCTGACATGCTGTTCGTGCGCGCCACCGCGCGCCGCCGCCGTCTCATTCTCATCACGCTGGTCGGGGTCGGAGCGCCGCTCTTGGCGCTGGCGGCCTTCGCCGCGTATCAGACGCGCCATCTGGCGCGCTTCCTCTCGGACGCGAGCTCCGACTACGGCGGCTACGCCGCCACGCTGACCTCGCGCACCCTGGCCTTCGAGGTGCAGCGCCGGGTGGTCGAAGCGTCGGCCGACGCGCGCCTGGCCACCTCGTTCGCCGGCGCCAGCCCCGACCTGCTCAATCTCATGCAGACCGGCGATCCCTTGCTGGCGCGGCCGTTTCTGGTGCGCGACGAGGACATCCTGGGCGTCGCCGAGGACCAGCCGGGCGCGCCCGACAACCAGGTCGTGGACGTGCCCGGCTACGGGCTGCCACGCGACAGCTTGTCGATCCGGGTGACGGCGCCGCGCTCGATCTGGCGCGCGCTCGTGGGCGCCGCCTACGACACGATCTACGTGGTGCCGCCGCGCCGCGGCGAGCGCCCGCTCGTCATCGTGCCCTTGATCGGATTCCAGGGACGCATCGTGGCCGCGGCGGGATGGGAGCTGCACACCGAAGCGCTGAGCCGCACCTATATCGAGCGCCTGGTGAACGCGCGCGTGTTCAGCGATCCGCGCGTCTACCACGCCGAGCGCATCTCGAAATCGCTCTCGCTCTCGGTCTACGACGGCGAGGGAAGCGAGGTCTACCGCTCGCGCCCGGGCGCGGGCTCGTTGCTCTACGCGGAAGCGCCCGTGGGCTCGCTACTCCCCGGATGGCGCGTGTCGGTGGGTCCGGCAGCCGGCAGTCCCTACATGTGGGCGCGGGCTTTCGTCCTCGCCGCCTATCTCCTGCTCGCGCTCCTCGTGCTCCTGAGCCTGGCCGCGCTGTGGGCCGCGCTGCGCCAGGCGAGCGAGGAGATCCAGCTGGCCGAGGCCAAGACTTCGTTCCTCGCCAACGTGTCGCACGAGCTCAAGACGCCGCTGGCGCTCATCCGCATGGCGGGGGAGACGCTCGAGCTGGGTCGGGTGCGCAACGACGAGGAGCGCCAGCGCTTCCTGCACGTCATCGGGCGCGAGTGCCGGCGGCTCACGCACATGATCAACCACGTGCTGGACTTCGCGAAAATCGAAGCCGGTCGCAAGGAGTTCCGCTTCCAGCGCACGGACCTGCGCCAGGTGGTGCGCGACACCCTCGAGGTCTTCCAACCCCAGTTCGAAGAGGGGAAATTCGAAGTGAATGTGGACGTGCCGGATACGCTGCCTGCCATCGAGGCCGATCCGGAGGCGGTCACGCAATGTCTGATGAACTTGCTCGACAACGCGGTAAAGTATTCGAGGGACCAGCGCTCGATCGAGGTGAAGGTCCGCGTCACGCCGCCGGGAGTGGATGGCGACCTGGGAGAGGCCCGGATCCAGGTGGCCGACCACGGCATCGGCATCTCGGCCCGTGATCGTGAGAAGATCTTCGACAAGTTCTTCCGCGTGGAGCACGGAATGGTCCACGACGTGAAGGGATCGGGCTTGGGACTCTCGCTCGTCCGGCACATCGCCGAGGCGCACGGGGGCCGTGTCGAAGTGGAGAGCAATCCGGGCCAAGGAAGCAGATTCGTTCTCGTCCTGCCCGCACGCCAGCCACACGCCGCCGCCCCGGATGGCCCCATCCGGGAGCGTCGCTGAGCCGAAGGGAGCCGCATCCATGCCGAAGGTGCTGATCGTCGAAGACGAGCCGGGCCTGGTCGAGGGTCTGGCGCACAACTTCCAATTCGAGGGCTACGAAGTCGCCACGGCGCAGGACGGCCGGGAGGGACTGAAGCTCGCACTGCGCGAGCGCCCCGATCTCATCGTCCTCGACCTCATGTTGCCGCAGAAGGACGGCTTCGAAGTGCTGCGCGAGTTCCGTCAGAGGAACTCGACCGTGCCGGTGCTCATCCTCACCGCGCGCAGCCTGGAGTCGGATTTGATTCAGGGCTTCGATCTCGGCGCCGACGACTACTTGACCAAGCCGTTCAGCGTGGCCGAGCTCATGGCCCGCGCCCGAGCGCTGCTCAAGCGCGCCCCGCAGACCGAGGGCGGCGACGCGCTGCCGCCGGGCCACTTCTCCTTCGGCGACGTGGTGATCGATTTTCAGACGCGGGAAGTGCGAAAGAGCGGCGAGCTGGTGGCGCTCGCGTTCAAGGAGTTCGAGCTGCTCAAGTATCTCGCGCTCCGGCGCGGCAAGACGGTGTCGCGCGAAGAGCTCTTGCAGGAGATCTGGGGCGTCGATCCCGATTCCGGCGTGACCACGCGCACGGTCGACACGCACATCGCCAATTTGCGCGGCAAGCTCGGGGGCGGCGACGTGAGCCCGAACTTCATCGCCACCGTGCACAAGGTGGGCTACAAGTTCGTGGGTTAACCGACCCAGCTCGACTTCCTCAAAATCCCGGGAAGGCCATGCCGCCCGCGTTCCCGACGCGGGCGCGTGTGTTTAGCGCCACCTTCCCACGCGACAAGGAGTTGGGGCTATACTGTCCGCCTCGGCGGCCGCCCGGCCCGGCCGTTGCATTGCGACCCTCTCGGCCGAACCCCGCCCGGGCCGCACCTTGCCCGGAAATGCGAGCGCTTCTTCCCGGGTCTGACGCTCGGAGAACGAATGAACGCACGGCGATCCATCGACGGGCGCGCACGCGCCCGGGAGGGACGCGGGCGCGGCATCGAGGCCGTCCTCGCGCTCGCCGTCGTGTGTCTCGCCGCCCCGCCCGCCGATGCCGGCGTCTGGACGCAGCTCGGAACGCTTCCCGTTCCCCTGCTCACCGCCGTGTGCCGCACCGATCACGGCAGCATCGTGGTGGCCAGCTCGCCGCCCAGCGACACGTCCGAAGTGTGGGAGTACGACGGCCTCTCGCTCGTGCGACTCGCCTCGCGCTACGTGCCGCGTCCCGTGTTCGGGTCGATTCACGCGGTGGCGGCAGCGCCCAACGGTGACATCTGGGTGGGCAGCGACCTCGGCGCGTTTCGCCTGACCAAGGCCGGATTCACCAAGTACACGAAGACCGACGGCCTCGGCAGCCGCCTCGTCGACCGCGTGAACGCGCTCGTCGTGGCCACCGACGGCACCGTGTGGGCGGGCACCGAGGGCGGCGGGCTCTCGCGCTTCGACGGTGCCACCTGGACTTCGTATCGCAATCCCGACAATGGCCTGCCGTCGAACTTCGTCGAGGGCGTGGCGCTCGCCGCCGATGGCACGCTGTGGATCGGCATGCACAACACGCCGAGCGGTCCTTCGCTCGCGAGCTTCGCGAACGGCGTCATCACGCCGAGTCCCTCGAGCCCGGCCGATCTGTCGAAGCTCGTCGTCGCCTCCGACGGGCGCATCTGGGCGGTGTCGCCGTCGAACGGCGCCTACGTGTTCGACGCGAGCGGCCAGCTCCAGCAGCAGATCCAGAGCCCCACGATCTCCAACGACCTGACGTCGGTGACCGAGGGCCCGCACGGCGACATCTGGATCGGCAGCTTCTCGACCGGCGTGTATCGCTGGAACGGCGGCGCCTGGGAGCGCTTCAGCGCCACCTTGGGCGCCGGTCTCACCAACGACACGGTGCGCGATCTGACCACCGACGGTGCGGGCGCCTTGTGGGTGGCCACGGCGGGCGGGCTCTTCCGCTACGAGGGCTCGCTCTGGCTCGCCTTCACGCCGAGTGCGTTTCCGGCCATGAACGGCGGGCGGATCTTGTCGCTCGCCCGCGGCCCGGCCGGCGACTTCGGCGCGACCCCACCGGCGCGCGGGGTGACGCGTGGGCCGACGTACGTGGGCCTCGGCAACGTCCCGCCGCCCTTGCCGGGCGGTGTGGTGCGCCTCTCGGGCCTGAACGTCGAGGCGGTGAACGATTCCGCGGGGCAGCCGCTCGCGGCGCAGTATTACGTGGGCGCGGTGCCCGGCGGAGCGTGGGCCGGAGCGCGCAGCGCGCCCACTCTCCTGCGCATCGTCGG
>DATFWU010000171.1:0-3406 GCA_035259005.1 Candidatus Eiseniibacteriota bacterium | reverse complement strand
GACCGGGCCCGCGATTGCCACCGATGCCGCTCTGGCTCGGCGACGTGGCCGGGGCACGGCTGCAGCTAGCCGCCAGGGTGAGGCTCGAGAGAAAGAGAGCGGACTTCCAGGTCATCGTGCGATCCAACGGAGCAAGGGCTGCGCCAGGGGCTGGCAGGCCCCAGCATGCCTCGTCTCGCACATCGCAAATGCAAATTGCGTCGGGCGCTCAGCGGCCCGCCTCGTGGAGTAGACTGCGTCACAATGAATGATCGACTCCCGCGCGACCGGGACACGACCGTCGTGCTTAGGGACCTTCGGCCGAGGCCTTAAGGAGCAGACATGCGCCTGATTCTCGCCCATCTCGTTTCCTCATGCTCGGTGCTCTTGGTTCTTGGGTCTGCATCAGCCGACACGCCGCCGCCGCCCGAGCAGCACGTCTCGAAGGCGACGAAGCCGCCGGCGCCGGGTGCGCCACTCGCCGAGCTGCCGGCTTACGGCACGCGGCTTGGGGTCGCGCCCAAGAGCGACGCCGACCGCGAGTTCGACCGCATCGTCGACGAGTTCCTGCGGGCTTATTTCCGGAGCCAGCCGGTGCGCGCCACGAACACGGGGATCCACGAGTTCGACGCGCTCCTGCCGGCCACCAGCCAGGCCGACATCCAGGCTTCGATTACCGAGCTGCACGGCTATCTCGCGCGCCTGCAGAAGCTCGATTCCACTCGGCTCGGCCGGGCGCGCCACTTCGATCAGGCCATGCTGACGACGCGCATCCAGGGTATGCTGCTCGACTTGGAGACCATCCAGACTTGGAAGCGTGACCCCAACTTCTATCTCTCCATCGCGTCCCAGGGTGTGAACTCGCTTCTCAAGCGCGACTTCGCGCCGCTCGACGATCGCGTCTGGAACCTGGTGGCCCGCATCATGGAGATCCCGCGCGTCCTCGCCGACGCGCGCGCCAACCTCGATCATCCGCCCAAGGTCTACACCGAGATCGCGGTCGACCAGTCCGCGGGCCTCGTGAACTTCCTCGGGAACCTGGTGCCAGCGCAGGTGGCGGGGATTCGTGATCCGGTGCTGCGCCAGGAGTTCGACCATCACCTCGCCCAGGCGATGAGTGCCGCGAACGCTTTCCACGAATGGCTCAAGAGCGATCTCTTGCCGCGCTCCAACGGCGACTTCCGCCTGGGTGCGGACGTCTACGCCAAGAAGCTGCTCTACGACGAGATGGTGTCCACGCCGCTCGATAGCCTCTACCACCGCGGCGAGGTCGCCTTGCACGACACGCAAGAACAGATGAAGCGGGAGGCCGAGGCCATCCAGCCCGGGCTCTCGGTGACCGATGCGCTCGCCAAGATGGCGGCCGACGCGCCGTCGGCCAAGAACCTCGTGCCCACCACGCAGGCCAAGCTCGACGGCATCCGCCGCTTCGTGGCCGAGCACGGCATCATCACGCCGCCGCCGAAAGAGGACTTGCGCGCCGCGGAGACGCCGGTTTTCCAGCGCTCGCTCTCCTTCGCCTCGATGGATTCGCCGGGCGTGCTCGAGACCAAGGCGACCGAGGCTTATTACTATGTGACGCCGCCCGACACGACCTGGCCTTTGGCCCGGCAAGTCGAGCATCTCGGTTTCTACAATTCGCACCAGCTCGAGATCGTCTCGATCCACGAAGCGCTGCCCGGGCACTACTATCAATTCCTAGCGCTCAAGAAGTGCCCGTCTCTGATCCGGGCCCTGTTCGGCCCCGGCTCGAATTCGGAGGGCTGGGCTCACTACTGTGAGCAAATGATGGTCGAGGAGGGCTACGGGGCGGGGGATCACCAGTATCGCCTGGCCCAGCTCAACCTGGCGCTCCAGCGCATCTGCCGCTACATGGCAGGCATCGCCCTACACACACGCGGGATGACCTACGAAGAGGCCGTGTCACTTTTCCAGAAGCAAGGCTACATGGCGCCGGTGAACGCCGAGCGGGAGGCCCGGCGCGGCACCTCGGACCCGACCTATCTCGTGTACACACTGGGAAAGTGGGAGATCCTCGATCTCCGCAACGAGGTCAAACAACGCGAGGGCAAGCAGTTCAACCTGAAGAGCTTCAACGACCGCTTCCTGATGTATGGCCGGGCCCCGGTACCGCTCATTCGGGAGGACTGGCTGGCGGCCATGAATCGCCAGGAAGCCTCGTCCGCCCAGGAGACGAAGCTGCCCCCGAATCTGAAAGGCGACAATCGCTGAAGAATCGGGGTCGTACCTGATGCCACACCGCCGCTAGGCGCCCTAGAATCAAAGCAAAGGAGAGAGGCCGGCATCGAGAAAGGGTCTTGGTGCTTTCGGGCTCCCGCCGAAGGCGGCGGCGAATATGAGCAGCGCGGATCTGCAACGAGTCGAGCGTGCGGTTCGAAATCACCCCGGACGGCTAGCCTTTGTCCTGGGCGCCTTGGCTGTCTTCACTTTGTGCGCTCACGAGCTGCGCACCGCGACTTTTCAATCACGCTTCTTTCCTCTTCTGGCTTCACGACTCACCTGGCAGCTCGGCCCGGGGGAAAGCCCCGCGATTCGCTTCCCCGAGACCGGTCCCTTCGATGTGACGCGCGGCTATTCGCGCATTCCCGAGTTTCGTAGCCGGCTCGAGCAGCGGGGCTTCCGCGTCGTCGAGCAGTCGCGCTTCTCGCCCTCCCTGATCTTCGTGGCCAAGCTCGGGCTCTCCCCGCCCGCCCACGAGCGGGCGACGGCGGGGCTCGTGATCCTCGACAAGGAGGGCGAGAAGATCTACGACGCCACGGCCCGCCTGCACACCTTCCGGAGTTACGACGAGATCCCCCCCGTGATCGTGCGCTCGCTCCTGGCCATGGAGGATCAGCACATCCAGCTCGGATCCGACGACGTGAACCCGGCCGTCGACTGGGCACGCTTCGGACGCGCGGCGCTGTTTTCCGGAGCTTCCAAGCTGGGGCTCCCCGTGCCGTTCCAGGGCGGCAGCACGCTGGCCATGCAGATGGAGAAGTATCGGCACTCTTCCGGTGGCCGCACGGGATCGATTCCGGACAAGCTGCGGCAAGTGGCTGAGGCAAGCTTGCGCGCCTACCGGCCTGGCAACGATGTGCGCGAGGTGCAGCGCCGGCTGGTGGTCGACTATCTCAACTCGGTGCCGCTCGGCGGCGCGCCGAACTACGGCGAGGTGCATGGCATCGGGGAGGGACTCAAGGTCTGGTTCGGGCTCGATCCCGACTCTGTCTACGACGTGTTGCGGGATCCGCCGTCGTGGAACGCGGAAGCGCGGGCCCTGAAGCCCGTCCTCGCTCTGCTCTGCGGCGTGCGCGCACCGACGCGGCTCCTGGGTGAGAGTCACGCGGAGCTGGAACGGCGGGAGGGCTTCTACGAGAAGCGCCTCGTGCGCCTGGGCGTGCTCGAGCCCATGCTGGCTTACCGA
>DATFWU010000170.1:0-6503 GCA_035259005.1 Candidatus Eiseniibacteriota bacterium | reverse complement strand
TTCGAAACACATGGAGGGCCGATAGACGACCCGTTTACCGATAGGTCGCTCCGGAGACCTCCTTCGGGATGCGAAGAAGTCCAGCTCCCTATCCCGGAACTGTGCCAGTGAGAATCCCGCTCAGCTTGGCCGCATCGATGTTCCCGCCGGAGACGACGCAGACCACCTTGCCGCTGCCGGCGCGGCCGGAGAGCGCGGCGGCCACGCTGCTGGCCCCCGCCCCTTCCGCCACGACACGCGCGCGCTCGACGAGCAGGCGAAGCGCCGCCGAGACCTCGTCGAGCGGCATCACGATCGAGCCGTCGACGATGCTTTGGACGATGGGCCACATGTCGGCGAGGACGTTGCGGCTCCCGATGCCGTCCACGAAGGTCGGCGTGTATTCGACCGAGACGGGCTTGCCCGCCGCGAGCGAGGGCGCGAGCGGCGCCGCCGTCGCCACCTCGGCGGCGTAGATCTTGGTCGAGGGGCGGAGCGCGCGGATCGCCGAGCCGATGCCCGAGACCAGTCCTCCGCCCCCGTAGGGCACGACCACCGCGTCGGGGTCGGGCAGGTCGGCGAGGATCTCGAGCCCGATCGTGCCGTTCCCCGCCATCACTGCCGGATCGCTCACCGGGTGGACGAAGTGTCCTTCCATGCCCGGGCGCCCGTGCTCCTCGAGCACGCGCCACCACTCGGCGAACGGCAGCTTGTGAAAGCGGCCGCCGAGCCGCGTGATCGCGTCGAGCTTGGTCTGGGGCGCGTGGTCGGGCACGAGCACGTCGCACGAAACACGCAGCTCGCGCGCCACCCAGGCCACGCCCTGCGCCATGTTGCCGGCGCTCGCCGTGTAGACGCCGCGCGCGAGCCGCTCACGCGGGGCCGAGCGCATGGCGTTGCCCGCGCCGCGGATCTTGAACGAGCCGATGGGCTGAAGGTTCTCGAGCTTGAGAAAGATCTCGCAGGGAGCTTCGTCGAGACGCAGGCGCAGCAAAGGCGTGCGCACCGCGAGATCCGCGATGCGCTCCGCCGCCGCGCGAATCTCCGGGAGCGGGATCAGGGAACGGCGCTCGCCGCCGCTTCGGTCGCGGCCACTTCCTCGAGCGTCTCCGGGGCTTCCGCCGGCGCGAGCTTGCTCAGGCGAATACGGAACTCGCGGCGCAGGAGCGCCGAGCTCACCAGGAGCTGAAGCCCGATCGTCGCCACCGAGAGATACCAGATCCAGCGCAGCTCGAAGCCCGGCTGGCGCGAGAGGATCACGGCCGGCACGGCGACCAGCACGATGCGCAGGAACGAGGCCGCCATGCTCGGAATCGTGTTCCCCAGCGCCTGGAACATGCTCGAGTTCACGTAGATGAGCCCCGAGAAGAAAAAGCTCCAGGAAATGATCTTCAGGTAATCGACGCCGATCGCGATGACCTCGGGATCGTGCGAGAAGATGCCGACCATGGCGGCGGGCGCGATGTGGAAGAGAATGGCGAGCACCCCCATCACGCTCACCGCCAGGATCGCTCCCATGCGGTAGGCCTCGAGCACGCGGCCGGGCAGGCGGGCGCCGACGTTTTGACCAGCCACCGGTCCTACCGAGAATCCGAGCGCGACGACCGGCATGAAGGCCGACTGGATCACGCGCATGCCGATCCCGAATCCAGCCTGGGCCGAGGCGCCGAACGGGCGGATCACCGCATAGATCACGATCAGATACACCGACATGAGCAGGAACTCGGCCCCGGCCGGCAGGCCGATCTGGAGGAGGCGTCCCCACAGGTCGAGCTGGGGCTTCCAGTCGCGCGGCAGAAACTCGAGGAAGCCGCCCTTGGGGAAGTAGCGCAGGTACCAGACCGTGCCGACCACGATGGCGATCAGCGAAGCCAGCGCGGCGCCCGACACCCCGAGCGCCACGTGCGTGACCCAGCCGAAGATGAGAAACGGCGCCAGGATCATGTTGATGATGATCGAGCCCGTGCCCACGATCATGCCCGGCTTGAAGTTGCCGCTGCCGCGCAACGCCGCGGCCATCGACACGAGACCAAACTGGAGTGTCATCGCCGGGATGAACCACATGAGATATTGCCCCGCCAGCCGCGCCGTCTCCGCGTCGGCCGCCATGCTCTGGCAATAGAACGTGCGCACGCTCATCCCGACGACGAAGAACACGAGCGCGACGACGATCGAGAGCACCTGCGACTGGTTGAAGACGAGCAGCGTGCGCTCACGGTCCTTCTGCCCCACCGCGTGCGAGACCAAGGTGGTGGTGCCGACGCCCAGCATCTGCGAGACGGCAAGCACGAAGAACGTGAGGTTGCCGCAGATGCTCACGGCGGCCACGGCTTCCTTGCCTAGACGCCCGACCCAATAGAGGTCGATCAGGAAGTAGAGCGTCTGGAAGAGCATCGTGACCAGCATGAAGCTCGTGGTCTTGAGCAGATGGCCCGTGATCGAGCCCTTGGTGAGATCGTGCATGCGAGTCGCCCCGGTTCGAGGAAGGCCCGAACCTACCGCTTTCAACCGCGAACGGAAAGCTTCCGTTCCTGGAAGTGGCCGCCGCCGCGCTGGCCCACGAAGCGCCCGTCCGAGACGATCTCTTTGCCGCGCAGGAGAACGTGTGACGGCGCCCCGCGCACGCGGCGGCCTTCGTAGGGCGTGAAGTCGGCCGAGTGATGGAGGCTTTCCTGACGGATCTCCCAGTCGCGGTCCGGGTCCCAGATCACGAGGTCGGCGTCGTGTCCCACCTCGACCGCCCCTTTGCGGTCCAGCCCGAAGAGCGTGGCCGGCGCGGTCGCCACCACGTCGACGAAGCGCTCGAGCGAAAGCTCCCCGCCGATCACGCCGCTGTCGTAGACCAGGGGCACGCGCGTCTCGATGCCGGGCGCGCCGTTGGGAATGTCGACGAAGCGCGTGAGCCCCTTGGCGCGCTCGTCGCTGCGCGTGCGCGGCACGTGATCGCTGCCCACGCAGTCGAGCTGCCCGGCCGCGATGGCGTTCCAGAGATGCTCGTGCTGGGCGCGTGCGCGGAGCGGGGGCGAGATGACGTAACGCGCCGCCTCGTCGTCGGGCGCTTCGTAACGATCCTCGGAGAGCGTGAGGTAGTGTGGGCACGTCTCGGCGAAGATGGCGAGGCCGAGCGCCTTGGCCTCGCGCACGTGATGGAGCGCTTCCTTGCACGACAGGTGAACGACGTAGAGCGGCGCCTTCACCGAGCGCGCCATGCAGATGGCGCGGTAGGTGGCTTCGGCCTCGACCAGCGGCGGGCGCGACAGGGCGTGGAACTTGGGCGCCGTCTCCCCCGCCGCCACGTGGCGCGCGATCCCGTCCTCGAGCAGCACGCGATTTTCGCAGTGCACCATCATCATGCCGCCATGACCCGCCGTCAGGCGGAAAAGGCGAAGGAGATCCGCATCATCGATTCGCAGATCCTCATACACCATGAAGCCCTTGAACGTCGGGCATCCCGCGGCAATGATCTGCGGCACTTCGGCCAGGGCACGCTCCGAGACATCGGTCAGGATGACGTGGAAGCCGTAGTCGACCGCGGCCTCGGGTGCCGCCTCCTGGCGCCAGGTCGCGAGCGTCTCGAGCGGCGAGCCGCCGCGCGGCTGCTCGATGAACGTCAGCACGGTCGTGGTGCCGCCGAACGCGGCGGCCACCGTGTCTTGATAGAGGCGATCGGGCGCGTCCATGGTGGGCAGGCGCAGATGCGTGTGCACGTCGACCGCGCCGGGCAGGACGAAGCGGCCGGTGGCGTCGATCGAAGGCACGTCGTCGGCTAGCTCGCCCAAGTCGACGATCTCGCCGTGGGCGATGCCGACATCGGCCTGAAAGCTACCGCCCGCGGTGACCACGGTGCCGCCGCGGATCACGAGGTCCATGTCGGTCAGTCGATCTGACGGAGGACGAGCTTCTGCGCGCCGTGCCAGAGCACGAGGCGCCCCATCTCGGTGAGCTGCTCTTTGCCCTCGACGATGGTGGCGAAGTGGTTCCCAGCGAGCTGGCCCACTTTGCTCGCGAACAGGGCCGATCCGTAGGGCAGGAGGATCTCGCGCTCGCTGATGCCGCCCGGATAGAGCAACAGATCGCCCGGCGCCGGGTGGCTCGTGTGATTCTCGAACTCGACCTGGATGTCGTACTGGCTGATCGGCGCCCACGCCGACTCGCCGCTCCACCGGGCCTGGATGGCCGCCGCTTCGATCGGCAGATGGCGGCGGATGGCGGCGATGGTCTTGGGCGCGCGCTCCTCTTCCCAGCGCGCGATGAAGCGGAGCGGTCCCACGAGCATCTCGAGGCGTGCCAAGCGATCTCCTGTCCCGGCGCTCTTGTTGCGAGAGCGCCCGTGGTAGTAGCGTGCGCCGCGTCAGCGACAACGCCGAGTCGGCAGTCTAGGGTTCCCAACCTCCCGGATCAACCAATGACACCAGCTCCGACCATCTCGACGCACGTTCTCGACACCGCCCTGGGGCGCCCGGCCCGCGGCATTCCCGTGACGCTGTTTCGCCTCGGCCCGGGCAGCCTCGCGCGCGTGGGCGCGGCCCTGACCGACGAGGAAGGGCGCGTGCGCTCGCTCCTCGAGGGCTCGCTGGTCGCCGGCACGTATCGCATCGAGTTCGACGTCACCGCCTATGCGCGGGCCCAGGGCCACGAGCCGGGTTGGTTCCGGCGCTTCTCGACCGAATTCGAGATCAAGGACATCGGCCGCTCGTACCACGTGCCGCTCATCCTCTCGCCCCACTCGGGAATCACCTATCTCGGAAGCTGATGTGCGACTCCCCGCCATCGACGAGCTGAACGCGCTCGATCGCGAGCCCTTCCTCGACGCTCTGAGCCTGTTGTTCGAGGGGCGCACGCCGCTCATGCGCCGGCTCTTCGAGCGGCGGCCCTATGCGCACTACGAGGCCCTGCTCGAGGCGGCAGCCGCGGTCGCCGACGTCCTGAGCTTCGAGGAGGTCGTGCAGGTGATCGACGCGCATCCGCGGATCGGCGCTGCCCGAGAAGTGCTCCTGCGTGGCTCCGGGCTCTCCTACGCCGAGCAGGGCGACGCCGAGGCGCGCGTCGCCGCCGAGCTCAGGAAGCTCAACGCGTCGTACGAGCGGCGCTTCGGATTTCGCTTCGTCGTGTTCGTGAATCGACGGCCCCAGGCCGCGCTCTTGCCCGTCCTGCGCGCGCGCCTCGGGCACACGGTCGAGGAAGAGAGACGCACGGCGCTCGCCGACATCGTGGCCATCGCGCGCGACCGTCTGCGCCGATTGTCAGAGTAGGATTTTCTTCTCGCGCTCGCGCCACCAGGCGGCGATCTCGGCGCCGGTCGTGACCCACGCGGATCGCCGCGATAGATCGGCGAGCACGTCGCGGTACGAAGACCACCATCCCGGAAATTGCCGCTCGTCGGCCCCGTTGGGGTGCCAGAGCAGAACCGCGAGCCCGCCCACTTTCTCCACCAGGTCGATCTGGTCGATGGTGCGCCGAGCCGCCTGCTCCGCGTTCAGGCGCAGCGTGCGAAACAGGGCGCCGTCCATGACCGTGAGCGGCAGCTCGAGCAGCGGCGAGGCGGCGCGCCGCGTCGCGTCCCAGGCCCGGTAGGGCGCGGCGATGCCGGCGCGAAATCCGATGGCCTCGTTGTAGCCCAGCGTCGAGTCGTAGGCGAAGCCGGCTTCGGCCTGCGCGCGCCACGTCGTCGAGAGATCGAAGCGCAGGAAGTGCTGGCGGATGCCCGCGACCGGCAGGCCGACGGCGCGCTCGATCTGGGCCTTCTCGCTCGCCAGCTGAGCCGCGCTCCGGTGGCTTCGATAGCTCGCATGCAGGCCGATCTCGAAGCCGCGGCGCCCGAGCGCGCGCAGCACCTCGGAAAAAGGTTGCCTTCGCCCTTCGAAGCGAATCGCATCCTCGAGGCGATAGAGAGGATCGAACTCGTGCGGCCGGGCCGGCCGCGGCGGAAACACGAAGAAGGTGGAGCGAAACCCGTAGCTTTCCTCTTCGCGGGCCCACTGGTCGAAACGCCAGTAGGGATCGTCGGCGGCCCCGAGCCGCGTCATCGCGCGGCCCATCTGGGCCACCGACCGGCGGGCGGCGTAGGAGAGCGGCGAGCGCGCACGACCCAAGAGTCTCGCCGCCTCGACCAGCGACACCGAGGAGATGTCGTCGACATCGTGGCTCAAGACGACGGCGAAACGCGCGCCGTTCTTCCAGCGCTCGAGGGGCGCGGCCGTCATGCCTCGGCGCGCGCACCACGATTCGATGCGGCGCGAAAGCTCCGCCGCCGCGAGGTTCACCAGCGGGCGATCGAGGAGCCCCGCTTCGTACTGCCACGAGTAGTGGCCGGCGTAGCACTCCCACTGGTCGCGCCTTGAGTCGATCGTCTCTTCCTCACGCGCCAGCAGAAAGCCGACCGAGCGCAGCCACGGCGCGGGGAAGATTCCCTCGCTCGTGGAGAGCGGCCGCTCGCTCTTGGGGCAAGGCAAGGGCCGCCCTTCGAATTCCGCGAGCTCGAGATCGGCCGGATTCCATCGTGGCCAGCCGCGCACCTCGATGTG